>NZ_CP109151.1:2437777-2742500 GCF_035920385.1 Micromonospora sp. NBC_01739
TGCCGTCCCCCCGGACCCGGGCCGCGTACCGCAGCTTGGCGGCATGCATCAGATAGCGGCCCAGCGGCGGCAGGAGCACGTCCCCGGAGCTCCAGGTGAACCGGCTGAGCCGGTCGTCCTCGTCGGGCCGGCCGAGCACGACCAGCCGTCGCAGCGGGTGGCCGCCGCCCGGGGTCACCTCCCAGAGGGTGAAGTGGTCGAGGGTCGTCTCCCTGGTCCACCACCGCTCACCGTCGTCGTCCTGCTCCGGCACCGCCGCACGGACCTCGGCCTGCGCCGGGTCGGCCGACTTGGCCTGGTAGATGGTGGCGCCGCCGAGCAGGGCGCTGAGACCGCCTGCGGTCAGCGCGGACCACCACCGGCTGTATTCGATCCACCCGGGCGCGACGGCGGCGCCGAGCCGATTCCGCCGCACCGGTGGGGCCAACGGGGTGGCCATCACCAGCGAGATGTTCAGCACGTCGTGCTCTCGACGCGCGATCACCTGGAAGTCGACGGCCGGGTCCTGAAGCCCGGCCAGGGCCCCCTCCGGCAGATCCGTGTCGACCGGCAGGTCCGCGGGCAGCGAGGTGCCCTCGATCGTACGGGTCATGCCCAGTTCGGTGCGGCAGGCTTGCCACAGCAGCGCCACCTGGTGCCGTGCCAGCTCGGCATCCGGCCCGGTGAGTGGCGCGAACAGGTGCGCGACGAGTTCCTGCTCAACGATCGGGTCGGTCACCACGGCCGGCTTCCGTTCGCGACCCGTCCTGCTGCTTGCCGCTCTGGCGGTCCTGTTCCGCGGTCAGCGAGTGCACGAGGGTGTTGCGGCGTTCGAGCAGCGGCTCCGGGATGCCTCTCGTCTCGGTCTGTCCGATCCGATTCGCCCGTACCGGTCCGCTCAGCTCCAGCTCGATCAGGACCTCACGCGCCTGGTCGACCTCACCGGTGTCCAGGGTCGCGCTCAGCCGACTGAGCAGGGATCCGATGTGTTCCCACCGCTCGGGTATCAGCTCCCACAGGACGATGTCCTGCAACAAGTACAGCGCGTCACCGACGGTTTCGGCGTCCCAACGCTCGCGGGGTCCCATGGCCATTCACCATAGCCACTTCGCGTGCTGCGCGCGTGACCCGATCCGCTGACATCTTCGCGTCTCATGATCGGAATCTGGCAGCACCCGGCATGGGATACATGCCGGGTTGCGAGGGATGCCTTATCGCTGCTTTCCACCACGCGGCTTCCTACCACGGGTACCGCGCCAGGTCGCGAACAGCGAGGTTCCAACAGCAGTGACCGCGGCGAGCGCGGCCGGCCCGGCAGCGAGATAGATGGCGCCGCAGGCGAGCAGGATGACGACAAGTGCGAACAGTTCAATCAGCTTGGTGTTCATACGAGTACTACAGCCGGTTTCCCAGCCGTTTCCTGCATCCGGCGAACGGTCCCGGCGGGACTCGAAATCGGCTCACGTACTCATCGTTCGGCGTCTTTCGCCTACCTTCGACCTCGTACAATGGGGACGCTGTCGAAGAATCTCGGAGGGCTGCCGATGGCACGGGACGAGCCCGCCGAAGAGTCGAGCGGTCAGACATACGAAGGGGAGCTTGCCCGCTTCGCCGCCGACCTCACGGCGCTGCGCATCGAGCAGGGCAAGCCGTCGCTGCGGGAGATTGCCCGCCACGCCCCCGCCGGTCGGGCCCTGTCGGAATCGGGTGTGAGCGAGGCGCTGAGCGGTCGGCGGTTGCCCAGCATCGATTTTCTGATAGCGCTGGTCAAGACGCTGCTGACGCTGGGCAATCCCCAACGCCGGCCCCCGGCCGACGACGATCCGCGTCTCGAGCACTGGCGGCAGCGCTGGACCGCGCTCCAGCGGCTCCAGGTGAACGAGCGGCGCCACCGTCTGACGACCAGCGCGACGGCGGTCGAGGAGCGCCCTCCCGTACGACGGGGCACCACGGCGGGGGCACCCGGGAAGCCCTTGCGCTGCTTCGTGGCGATGCCTGGTGAGACCATGGGTGCTTCGGCGGCGTGGAGCGATGTCACCGAGATCCGCGAACAACTGCTGGAGCCGGTTGCCCGGCTCATCGGTGAACAGACCGGCCGCGAGGTCACCCTCGTCATCGAGAAGGAGAAGACGACCTCCGGGGTCATCCATCGGTCGATGTTCGGCGAGGCACGCGATGCGGAGATCTACATCGCCGACCTGACCGGCGCGAATCCCAATGTGTATCTGGAGCTGGGGGTCCGCTGGGCGACCCGCGACAACGTGACGATCGTCATCTGTCAGGATCTTGCCGAGGTCCGGTTCAATCCCCTCATCGTGCGGATCATCGAGTACGGCAGGAATCGCATCGCCGAATCCGTACGCCGGATCACTCAGGCCGCCCTCGACGGCCTTGAGCACACGGAGTTCGTCGACAGTCCCGTGCGCGACATGGCGCCGGCGGTCGTGATGTCACTCGAGGACCTGAACGCGATGCGGCAGGAGCATGCCGACATGGCCGCCGCGCTGGAACATCTGCGCCGGCAGTTGGGGGAAGATCTCGTTCTCGCGGCCCGCAACGCCTCCGATTCCCGGCGTAGGGTGCTGCTGCTGGAGAAGGCTGTCGAACAGAATCCGGCGAGCTGGCAGGCCCATTTCGAGCTGGGCTTGATCTTCCGCCGGGAAGGGAAGAACGCGGAGGCGGTCCAGACCCTGCGGATCGCCACCGAACTGCGTCCGGACCATGCCCCGGCCTGGCGCGAGCTGGGCACCGCTCTCGGCAAGATGTCCGGCTCGATGATCGAGGCGACAGCGGCGTTCGAGCGGGCGCTGGCCCTCGACGACAGCGATGCCGAGACCTGGGCCACCCAGGGCGGCCTGCTCCGCCGTCTGGCGCGGACCACCACACCGGGCGCCCTGGACGAATCCCTGCTCGACCGGGCTCTCACCTGTTACCGGCGCGCCGCTGAGCTGGCACCGAATCAGCTGTACCCCCTCATGAATGCGGCTCGTATCGAGCTGCTGCTGGCCGGATGCCGACGGACGAACACCGCGCCCGTGCGTGCCAAGATCGAAAATATCGAGTACCTGGCCCGCTTCGCTGTGAACAGCAGTGGCCAGGAGCCATGGGCAGCGTTCGACCTCGCAGACATCCTGCTGCTGACCGGCCGTACGGAGGAAGGGCTGAAGATGCTGCGCGTCGCGGCCGACCTCTGTCCCCCGGAGCAGCGCACCGCCATCCTCATAACGGCAGCCGAGCCGATGAACGACCTGTTGACGGTCGCTGCCGCCCTTGAGCCCGGGGTCTCGGCCGCCCTCCGAGAGGCGATCGAACTCTGCAAGACCCTTGCGTTCCGGCACTGAGTCACCCCGCTGCCGGCGCGGCGGCGACAACCCGGCCGCCACCGGCACGGGTGCGACGGACCGACCCGGCCGCCGGCCTCGATTTCGAAAGAAGACCTGATGACTGATGTGTTCGACCTCGCCGCCCTGGTGACCGCCCGGCTGGACGCCGTCAACGGCCGCAGCCGCGAGGAGATCGGCCTGCGCATCCTCAAGGTCACCGAAGAAGCCGGCGAGGTCGCCTCGGCGTGGATCGGCACCATCGGCCAGAACCCCCGCAAAGGCATCACCCACACCACCGACGAGGTGGCCGCCGAACTGGCCGACGTGGTGCTCACCGCCCTGGTCGCCATCACCAGCCTCGGCCACGACCCACGCCAGATCGTCACCACCTGCATCGACAAGGCCACCGCTCGCCTCGACACCTACCGGACGCAACCGCCCGAGTGAGTACCCTCCGCGCTACCGGTACCGGACCGGCACTGTTCTTCGCGGCGGTCCCGGATCCGGAGGTGGGCAAGAACCGGCTGCACATATGCCTTGAGCCCTCGGGGCGAGGATGAGGTCGGACGCATCCTCGCGCTCGACGCGACCACGGTGCACGACCGCCGCAAGCCCGACGGCCGCGGCTGGGCCGTGCTGGCCGACCCGGACGGCAACGAGTTCCGTGTGCTGCGCAGGCGCCGCGGAGCGTGCCGCCGGCCAGAACGACCAGCAGGCAGCTCCAGATCCTGCCTGAGCTCGCCACCCAGGATTGACGGCATCAGCGGGATAGCGGGCGGGGTCCCGCGCGTCTGTGGTGGGGAATGAGGCGTACCGGACGGAGCACAGCTGTTGGACGACGAGGCTAGAGCCAGGTTCGGCGAGTTCGCGCAGAACCGGACCGCCGCCCTGATCAGGGCGGCCTACCTGCTCACCGGCGACCAGCATGCCGCCGAGGATCTGGTGCAGTCGGCGTTGGCCAAGACGTACGCAAAATGGCCGACGATCCGGCACGAGGATCCCGAGGGGTACGTGCGCGCGGTGATGTACCGCGAGCGGGTCAGCTGGTGGCGACGCCGGGGACGGCTACGGGAGACGCTGGTCGGCTCGCCGGTCGAGCGGGAACAACCGGACGACAGCGGTCATGCCGACCTGCGGTTGACCATGCGGGCAGCCCTGCTGCGCCTTCCCGTGGCGCAACGCGCGGTGCTGGTCCTGCGGTACTACGAGGACCTGCCCGAGCAACAGGTGGCCGAGGTGCTCGGCTGCTCGGTCGGGACGGTCCGCAGCCGGACCCACCGGGCAGTCGGTCGGCTGCGTGAGGTACTGCCCGGTACCGAACTCATGCTGGAGCTGAAGCGATGAACACCTCGTTCGACGACCTCATCCGATCCACCCTTACCGATCTTGCTGAGGAGGCAGTCCCGATGAATCTGACAGATTCCGCCGTCGCTCGGGCGCGTAGGCGTCGTACCCTCACCGTCTCGGTGGGGGTGGCGGGCGCCGTCGCCACCCTCATGGTCGGCACGCCGCTGGCCCTGGCGGTGACCCGGGACGGCCCGCCGCCGTCCGTACCCGCCGACCGATCGCCGGCGGACCTCCCCAGCCCAGTCCCGATCAGCCCGGACCCGTCCCCGCCGGCCGGCTTCCCCAGCCCGGTCCCGTCCCCGCCAGTGGACCTGCCCAGCCCGGTCCCGGTCAGTCCTCACCCCTCTCCGCCGCCGGGCCTGGCCAGCCCGGTCCCGATCAGCCCTTTCCCCTTCCCGTCAACGAATCCGCCGGGTCCCGGCACGGGTTCCTGACTCCGTCTGGGAGCTACGCGGATGGGGTCCAGGTCTGATAGGGCCAGGAGCCATTGGTGACGGCCCGGTGCACCATGCCCGGTGCCTGGGCGGTGACCTCGCGGACGAGCCTTGCGGCAAGCCCGAGCATCTCTTCCGGGCGCTGCGGCATGGCCATCAGCAGCGGCCCCACGATGGCCAGGTGTTCGACGGCGATCTGCCAGTTCTGCCGCTCGATTGCCAGACGGGCGATGAGCAGCAGCGTGTTCGCGTACTCCCAGACCGCGTGCTGGTCGCCTGACCTGGCCAGTTCACGGCGGATGGCGCAGGCGCGTTCGGCCAAGGGTGTCGCGCTCGCGGGCTCTCGGCGTTCGAGGAGCGCGGCGGCGAGGTTGTGCAGGGCCACGCCGAGCAGTCGGCGCAGCCGTGGGTTGTCCGCGTCCGCGCAGCGGTCGACGACCTCGGACCACAGCATGACGGCGTCCTGAGGGCGTCCGGCGGCATCCGCGACCGTGGCAGCGTCGATCATGTGGGTGATCGCGTCGATCAGGGTGTCCTGTGCCGGCAGGCTCTCGTGTCGTCGGACGGCGACGACTACGGACAGCCAGGCGAGGTCCCAGGCGTCGTCGCTGTGACCGATCTGGTGTCGGAGCATCGCGCGCTGGTAGAGGGCTGCGGCCCAGAGACGTCGGGCGTCACTGCGGGTCGGCTCCGATGTCGTCCCGTCGTACAGGCTCAACTCGTCGGCGAGTTCGGCCAGGACGCGGTCGGCTTCGGCTGGTCGTTCCTCATAGGACAGCGAGATTCCGTGGTCGAGTCTGGCGGCGTAGTCGGTGATCGCCGACAGGTCGGCGGGCGGATGGTTGCCGGTTGCGGGGTGGGTCACCCGCGACTCCGCTGCCAGCCGGGCCGCGAATCCGCCGGCGATGATGTCGGTAGGTGGGGGTTGGGCCAGCAGATCCAGGTAGGAGCCGCGCAGCCGCCATGCGCCGGGGCCGGGGATCACCAGCATTTCCGGTACGGCTTGGGGCAGCTGCGCCAGCGACGCCTCAATCTGCGTGAGTCGCTTCTGCGCTCCCGAGCCCTGAAACATCTGAACCAGGGAGTACTGCTCGGTCAGTGCCACCCGCATCAGGTCCGGCCGCCCCAGGGTGTCGGCTACCCGCGCGAAGATTTCGAGGGCGTCCATCAGGTCGATCAGGGCGGCCGCGTCCCCGGTGTCGCGGGCCAGGCCACGCTGGAGGTCGACCAGCTCGGCGGCCAACGGTCCCAGGACGCCAGGGTCCGCCTCACCTCGCATGGTGACCAGCCCGGTCAGTGCCGCAGTCCGGGCACGGCGCGCGTCGAGGCTGTCGGTGGGCCGGGGGTCGACCAGCCGCCATACTCCTTCGATGATGTCGCGCCCGCGATCGGCCAGCCCGGTGGCGGCCAGGATCTGACCCGCCTGCACGGTACGGATCACGGCGTCGGCATAGTGCTCCGGATCGGCGAGCAGATCACCGGCGAGGGCTAGGAGTTCCTCGGCCTGCTCCCGAAGTTCGGCGACGTCACCGCCGTCGGCGAGCCGTTCCAGCGAGAGGTTGAGAGTCGCGCGGCCGAGGGCGTGCAGCAGACGCCCCGGATCGCCGAGACGACGGGCTGCGGCAACGGCCCGCTCGACGGCCGTACGGGTGTCCGGGCCGAGACCGACTCGCGCGGTCATCTCGTCGGCGGCGGTGAGCAGACGATCGACCTCGGCGGGGGTACTCATCACGGTCGGAATCTGCACTCGTGCGCCAGTGAGGTAGCACCTAGTGGGGGCATGTCGCACTTCTACCAGGAGCATGCGACAAGATGAACAAGACCGATGCGGTCTCGCGGATGCCATGAAGTTCCGCGAATACGTCGCCATAGCCATATTCGGCGCGAAGGCAGACTGATCCGGTCCTTGCAGGGCACCGGGAGTGGAGCGCGGCAGTGGCATGATGCCCGTCATGGACTGGGGACCTGCCAAGCGGCGACGACTCAGAGGCCTCACCCTGGTTTCGCTGTCCATAGCGATCATGCTCTATGCGGTCGGGCTACTGCTGAAGGCGTTTGCCAGCGGCGATGATGACGAGGTGGCACGCCTGCCGGGTACGCCAACATAGTCGCGCTCGTACTGGCTCCGCCTGATGGGAGAGGGCCGGGAGTTCGTGTGGTGGAAACTCCACTCGGCGGTGTCGGTGCTTGAACCAGGGCGCCTGTTGGCCATTTCAGGAGGACTGTTCGGAGGCTGGATCGGCTCGATGGTGACGCTGCCGCCTGATGCGGGGTGGCGCAGGATCATCGTGGTGGCTGCGTTCGCCTTCGTCGGTCTGGCCGGAGCCGGTGGTGTCAGCGCCGTGCTGTTGGCGGCTCTGTACCGCTGGCTCAGCGCTCCGGCGCCCGTCGAACGGACGGCCAGTCCGATTTCGGTCCTACGGCAGGACCGGTTCGCAGCGCTGCTGGCGTTGCCGCCGCACCTGTTGGTGGGCGGGATAGCGGGAATGTACCTCGATGTCGATCTGAGTCAGATACAGATGGAACAGGCGGTGAACGTCGTCGCCGTCGTGATCGGTATTGCCGTCGGAGCCGCGGCATGGATCGGCTACACCCTGACTTCCACCGCGTGGGGCTGGTTCTGCCTGATTCATGTGCGGCTGGCATTGACCGGGGCGCTGCCCTGGCGGCTGATGCGCTTCCTTGCCAACGCTCATCGGCGGAGAGTGCTGCGCCAGACCGGGCCGGTGTACGAGTTTCGGCACAGCAGGCTCCAGGACTTTCTTCGTACGCACAATGATTGAGACTTGCCGGGCGGACGTCTCGCGATCGGCTGTCGGGGGGCGGCGGTAGCGTCATGCCGTGATCGACCATGGGTTTGTGTGCCAGGGCTGCGGACAGCGCCATGACGGGCTGGCCTTCTCCTACGGCGCGTCGGCACCGGTGTACTGGCGTGACGAGTACGACGGCGACGAGCGCAGCGTCCTGGAAGACGAGATCTGCGTCATCGACGCGCAGCACTACTTCGTCCGGGCACGGCTGGTCATTCCCGTCGTCGACGCCGACCAGGACTTCGACTGGGGTGTGTGGGTGTCGCTGAGCAGGGACAACTTTGGTCGCACCATGGACTTGTGGACGACGCCAGGCCGAGAGCAGGAGCCGGCGTACTTCGGCTGGTTGTCCACCGAACTTCCGGTCTACCCGGTGCAGACGCTGAATCTCAAGACTGAGGTGCACACCGAGCCGGTCGGCACCCGGCCGCATGTGGTGCTCGAACCGACTGATCATCCGCTGGCCGTGGAACAGCGCACCGGCATCACGGTGGCCCGGGTGCAGGAGATAGCCGAGTTGCTGCTGCATCAGTGACGCATTCGCCGTTGACGCGCGGGGGTCAGGCATGGATCGGATGGTGTGCGGCGCCCCCGGCGTCAGTAATGAGCGAGGATCTGGGTGACAGGGTGACCGAGAAGTGCGGCGACCTCGGCGAGCTCCTCGGCGTTGAGTTCGTACTGGGCACGAGTCGGGTTCATGGCGCTCACCTCGAATCGGGCGAACCCGACCGGCCAGTCGTAGCGTAGCGAGTCCGGGGAGACGTGCGCGCCGCAGCAGGGCACAGAGACCTTCGTGCCGGCGAGCCCTTCACCGTGCTCCTCGATCAGGTCGTGGAACCATTCCACGTCGAGGTCGCCGTCGCAGTTCGCGCAGGAGATCCGGGTGGTGTTCCCACCGGCGTCGATCAGGGTCACCTGGTCGTAGAACTCGTACTGGACTTCCTCGACGTCGTCCTCGGGGCCGGAGAAGAGCCGAGCCACGTACGCTGTCGCTGCCGCGGCGCACTCGGGCGTGGGCTGCCACTGCCGGTCGGTCGGGATCAAACGGATGTACCCGTCGCTCACGGTCCCCAGCATGCCCGACAGGGGTCACGCTTGATCAATCATTGCTCCGGCGGTCCGCTGGGCTGCTGAGCCGACGCGGCATGCGTCAAAGGCGAAGTGTTGCGTACAGTTCCTGGTCGGACTTGGGGTGGGCCGGGGTGGATCCGGCGCAGGAACGGATGAGACAGCGACAGCATGACGGCAGACATCACTACCGAAAACGGTCACAGCGGCATCGACCGCAGTCAGCTGGAGACCTGTCTCAGCGTATTTGCGGCCTTGGAGGATCTGCCTCCGGATCATCCCGATGTGATGCGGGTGCAACGTGCCACCGCGAAGCTCTACAAGATGATCAAGCAGCGGCGCCGTACGGAACGGCGGGACGCCATCCTTGCGGCCGACGAGGCGGTGACGGCCGCCACTGCCACCGGCGCTCCGGGGCGGATCGACGACGAGACGCAGGGCGTCCCGCTGGCCTCCCCCACCACCGGCACCACGGCCGGTGTCCTGCACAACCCGCGTGGCTGCTACATCTGCAAGCAGCGCTACCGCGAGGTGGATGCCTTCTACCACCAGCTCTGCCCGTCCTGCGCCGCGTTCAACCGGGAGCGCCGTAACGCGCGTACCGACCTGACCGGCCGGCGGGCGCTGCTCACCGGCGGCCGGGCGAAGATCGGCATGTACATCGCGCTGCGGCTGCTCCGCGACGGCGCGCACACCACGGTGACCACCCGGTTTCCGCACGACGCGGTCCGCCGGTTCACCGCGATGCCCGACAGCGCGGACTGGCTGCACCGCCTCCGGGTCGTCGGGATCGACCTGCGCGACCCGGCGCAGGTGATCGCCCTCGCCGACTCGGTCAGTGACCAGGGGCCACTCGACATTCTGATCAACAACGCGGCGCAGACCGTCCGCCGCTCTCCCGAGGCGTACGCCCAACTGGTCGCCGCGGAGGCCGCCGCCCTGCCGGACGGCCCACTGCCGGAGATGATCACCTTCGCCAAACCGGCCGGTAGCAGCGGAGTGGCCGGCGGTCTGGCCGCCGGGCCGCACGCGGCGATCACCCCGCAGGCGCTGACCGCGCTAGCGCTGACCAGCGGCTCCGCGTCGCCGGAACGGATCGCGGCAGCCACCGCCATCGACGCCGGCGGCCTGGTGCCGGACCTCGCTCCGGTCAACAGCTGGGTGCAGCGGGTGCACGAGGTGGACCCGGTCGAGTTGCTCGAAGTGCAACTGTGCAACGTGACCGCGCCATTCGTGCTGGTCAGCCGGCTGCGACCGGCGATGGCCGCCGCGACGGCCCGCCGCAAGTACGTGGTGAACGTGTCGGCGATGGAGGGTCAGTTCGCCCGCGGCTACAAGGGGCCGGGACACCCGCACACCAACATGGCCAAGGCCGCGCTGAACATGCTGACCCGCACCAGCGCCCAGGAGATGCTGACCGACGGCATCCTGATGACCAGTGTCGACACCGGCTGGATCACCGACGAGCGGCCCCACCCGACGAAGATGCGGCTCGCGGATGCCGGCTTCCACGCCCCGCTGGATCTGGTCGACGGCGCGGCCCGGGTCTACGACCCGATCGTCCGGGGCGAACAGGGCGAAGACCTGTACGGCTGCTTCCTCAAGGACTACGCACCCAGCCCCTGGTGATCAGCCCACCCACCCGCCGTGTCTTCCAGGTGGCCGCAGCCGGCGCTCCGGACTCTTTAACGCGCAACAATTTTGAATAGCTGCTTGTTACATTTTTACATCAGTGGCCGTTGATGGATGGTCCGAACTCATCGGCTAGCATATGCCCGTGATGGTCGCCCCTTTTCCCATTTCGGACGCGTGTCGCCGTCATGTTCCCAGTTGAGCTGCCCAGCGTCTGGGCCGGCCGGGAGAAGGAACTGGCGGCACTGCACACGGCCGTCGAGGCCACCCGTCAGGGCCAGGGGTCGGTGCTCTGGGTGGAGGGTGAGGCCGGCATCGGCAAGTCCACCCTGGTGGCCACCGGGCTCACCAGCGGCGGGCTGCGGCCCAACGAACTGCTGTGGGGCACCGCAGACCAGTTGTCCCACCGCTTTCCGCTGCGGGTGATGCTGGACTGCCTCCAGGTGCGACCGCGCTCGCCGGACCCCCGCCGGGCGCGGATCGCCGAATTCCTCCAGGACCACCGACCGGGGCTGTTCGCCGCGGACGACATCGCCTACACCGCCACAGAGATGCTCGTGTCACTGGTCGACGAGCTCTCCACCGACACTCCCACCGTGCTGGTCCTCGACGATCTGCAATGGGCGGACGAGGCGTCGCTGATGCTGTGGCACCGGCTCGCCCTGGCCGCGGAGGAACTTCCACTCCTACTGGTCAGCGCTACCCGTCCGGTGCCGGCCCGTCAGGACGTGCAGACCTTGCGGGCGGCGACGCTACGCCGGGGCGGCACCCTGCTTCCGGTCGGCGCGCTCGACGCGGACGACGTCCGTACGCTGGTCACCGGAATGCTCGGGGTGCCGCCGGGACCCGCGCTCGACCGCCTGCTCGGGCGGGCCATGGGCAATCCGCTGTACCTGCGTGAACTGCTCGACGCCCTGGCCCGGGAGCAGCCGGTCGGCGCCGCGCTGGCCGACGGCGAACTCTCCGACGACGCCTTCAAACGGGTTCCGGCCTCCTTCACGGCCGCGCTGAGCGACCGGCTCAGTGTGGTCTCGGTGCCGACCGCCCAGATGCTGCGCACGGCGTCACTGCTCGGCGGTGAGTTCGCGGTCACCGACCTTGCCGCGCTGCTGCGCCGTACGGCCAGCGACCTGGCAGAGGGCTTGCAGGACGCGGTCGCCGCCGGCATCGTCGTCGGGGTCGGCGACCAGCTCGCCTTCCGGCATCCGTTGATCCGTCAGGCCCTGTACGACAGTGTGCCGGCCGCGCTGCGGGCGGCGCTGCACTGCGAGGCGGCGAAGGCCCTGGTGTCCGCAGGCGCCGAACCGCTGCGGGTGGCCCAACAACTACTGGCGGCCGGCCGGCCGGGAGACGAGTGGACCCGTACCTGGCTGGTCGAGGCGGCGCCGGCACTGGCCGCGAGGGCTCCGGACATCGCGCTGGAACTCCTGCAGCGGGAACTGGAGGCGAGCCAACTCGACCGGACCGACCGGGTCGCGCTGACTGTCGAACTCGCCCGGGTACTGCTCGGCGTTGGGCGCCATCCGGAGGCCGCCGACCGGGCCCGGCAGGCGCTCGCCCTGGCGACCCAGCCGGAACACCAGGTCGAGATGTCCTCGATACTGGCCCGCACACTGTTCCACCAGGGCCGCAACGAGGAGGCCGTGGACGTGCTCCGAAGCGCGCTCGGCCGCCCGGACGTGCCGGCGGTGTGGCGGGCCCGCCTGCTGGCCTCACTGTCGATGTTCGAGCGGGCCAGCACCGGCGAGTTGGACACCGCCGACGGCACCGCGCGTCAGGCGCTGCGGGTGGGAGAGGAGGCCGGGGACGCGTTCGCCATCGCCTACGCGTTGACCGACCTGTGGCTGACGCACTCGATCCGGCGTGACCACGACGCCGCCCTCGGCTACGTCGACCGGGCGCTGATGGTGCTGGGCGACGCACCGGAACACACCGACCTGCGCACCTTCGCCTTCGACGGTCGGATTTTCAGCCTGCAGAACCTCGACCGGTGGCCGGAGGCCGAGGTGACGCTGCGCCGCGCCCGCGACCTCGGTCAGCGGGCCGCCGGATCCGGTCAGGGCGTCTCGCCGCTCACCGCGGCCGTGTTGCTGTACTGGCTCGGTCGGTGGGACGACGCCCTGGCTGAACTCGACACCGTCGACGGCGACACCACCGGCCTCACCTACTCCGGGCTCCGTGAGCGAGGACCGGCGTTGCTCTGGCACGGTGTCGCCGCGTTCATCGCCGGGCGCCGTGGCGACAACGGCACCGCGGCCGAGCACCTCCGGGCGGGTCTCGCGCTGCCCGTCCGGACCGTCGCCGACCGGGAGAACCGTGACTTCCTGCTCGCTGCCCGCGCGCTCGCGGCCGAGCAGGAGGGGGAGCCGGCGCGGGCGCTGTCGCTGCTGTCGGCACTCCTGGAACGCGCACCCGGCGAAATGACCCTGCTCCACCAGTGGATGCCCGAACTGGTGCGACTCGGGATGGCGGTGGACGACCGGGCGGCGGCGCGGGCGGCGTTGCAGGCCTGCCAGGCGGAGGCGGCGGCGGAGTCCCCGTCGGGTCGGGCCGCCGCGGCGGTGCGCCGGTGTCAGGGCCTGCTCGACGAGGATCCGGCGCCGCTGCGTGAGGCGGTCGCGTACTACCGATCGGTCGGGTCACCGGTGGAGTTGACCGGGACGCTGGAGGACCTGGCCGCGGTGCTCGCCGGGGGCGGCCAGCAGGCGGAGGCGAGGACGCTGCTGAGTGAGGCGGTCGATCGGTACGACGCCCTCGGTGCGCTCTGGGACATCCGTCGGGCCGAGGGACGACTACGGCGGGCCGGCGTCCGTCGGGGTGTCCGTGGCCCCCGGCCGGCCCGCGCCCAGCGCGGCTGGGAGGCGCTCACCCCGACCGAGACCCGGGTGGCCGTCCTGGTCGCCGAAGGAAGGTCCACGCCAGACATCGCCCGAAAGCTGTATCTCTCCCGGCGTACCGTGCAGACCCACATCTCGCATGTGCTGAGCAAGCTCGGCGTACGGAGTCGGGTGGAGATCGCCCGTGAGGCGTTGCACCGGAGGCCGTCTCCGGTCCTGGAGCCGGACGACCGGACACCACCGGCCGCTCGGGGGCCACGACGCACGGCTCCGCCGGGGACATCCGTCATCTGACGTGGAGTCGGTGCGCCGGACCTGCGGTCCCGGCCGGTCTCCTCAGGCCAGGGCACACTGCCGGGGGTCGGGATCCGGCTACCGCCGGGGCCGTAGCGGCTCACGTCAACTAGCCGATGTCCGTGGCGGTCCGCTGAGCCAGGCTGGGTCTACGCGAGAGCGACCGACGCCAGGACGGAGGACTCCGAGGATGGGGTATTCAATCCACCAGACGATCCGGAGCCGGGCGGCCGAACGGCCGGCACCGGAGGTCGGGCCGCTGTCCGGGTGCCCCGGTCCGTCGCTAGTGGTGCGCTGTTTCGGCGGGTTCCAGTTGACGATCCCCGGGCGGCAGTTGGACTGGACGAGGGTACGGCCGAAGGCCCGGGCCCTGCTGCGCTTTCTGGCCGCCCACGGGGGGAGGCCGGTGCACCGCGAGGTCATCCTGTCCGGGCTCTGGCCGGAGCTACCGGTGCGGTCCGGCATCCGCAGTCTGCACGTCGGGGTCTCCACGCTTCGGGCCTTCCTCGAACCCGGCGTGCGGCGCGGTGAGTCCACCTTTCTCCGGCGTGACGGCGAGTCCTACTGGCTGGCGCTGCCACCCGCGGCGCTCTGCGACGTACGTTCCTTCGAGGAGGCGGTCGCGGCCTGGCGCCGGAGGGTCGGTACGGGGCAGCGGTCCGCCGAGGCGGCTGCCCTGCGGGCGGCCCTCGCCCAGTACGCGGGCGACCTGCTGCCGGAGGATGGACCGGCCGAGTGGGTGGTGGCCGAACGCGACCGTTACCGCACGTCGGCGGCGGAGGCGGCGGCGACCCTCGCCGCGCTCGAACTGGAGGCGGGGCACCTAGCGACGGCGGTCGCGGCGGCACGGCGCGGACTGGAGATCGACGGATTCCGTGACGACGCCTGGCGGGTGCTGGCCGAGGCGCACCAGCGTGCCGGCGATGCGGCGGCGGCCGCGCGGACCCGCAGCGCGTACGGCCGGGTGTTGCGGACGCTCGGGGTGTCCGGACCGGCCTGGGCGGCGTGAGAACCGCCCTCAGCGTCAGGAGGAGCGGCGGAAGATCTCCACCTCGGCGATCGCGGTACGACGGTCGGCGGCACCACCGTAGCTGTGGCGGACGGTCAACCGGATCCGCATCACGTCCGGGAAGACCCGGCGGAAGGTCTGCGGACCTGCCTGGTCGGCAAGCCGCAACGTGGTGGTCTCCGACCCGCCCTGACCGTTCCAGACGGTCAGTTCCAGCTCCGCCGGTCGGGCCTGTCGAAGGAACACGTCGCGCTGGGCCGACACACCGGAATGGATGATCAGGTCGAGCAGCCGGAACGGCGTGTTGAAGGCCAGTTCCACGTACTCGCCGCTGCCCGGGCCGTTTGCCGCCGGTGCCCAGTAACTGTTGCTGAGTCCGTCCACGACCAACTCCGCGGGGTGGCTCCGCGCCTGGCTCGAACCCCGCACCGACACCGGACTCACCGGTTCCGGATCGGCGATCCGGTCACGTACCGCGTCGCTGGCCCGGGTGCCGAGCTGGACCACGCCGTAGCCGAGACCGGCCAGCAGGGCGGAGATGAGCAGCAGGGTGCCGATCCGGTGGACCACCCCCCAGCCGCCCGAGCGGGGCCGGACCAGCCACCGCACCCCACGGATCAGGGCCCGCCAGAGTCGACGCCACCACGAGACCGGGGCCGCCGGTCCGGGCCGGACGGAGTCGAGGGCCGCCCCGCACCGCCGGCAGAACCTCCGGCCCCGTGGGTTACCGGTCGCGCAGACCGGGCAGACGACATCGCCGGAACCCTCCTCCGGTTCGGGCGGACGTTGTCGCACCACGGGTCGGCGGGCCTGCGGCCGAGCCGGCTGGACCGCCTCCACGACCGAGCCGGCCAGCCGGTCCGGCGCGCTCCCGGTCTCCGGCACGGTTCCCGGGTCCGCCGTGATTCCCGCGTCCGCCGTGGTTCCCGTGTCCGTCGTGGTTCTCGCGTCCGTCGCCGGAGGCGACGTGCCCCCTGCCTGAGGCGGCGCATTCCCGGCCTGTTCCCATTCCAGGAATGATCCGCAGACCGCGCAGAACGCGCCGCCGGGTTCGGCCGGCGCGCACCGATCACAGCGTTCCATCGTCGTCACCCCCGGCCACCCGGCCGTCCTCGATGACCACCCGGACGTCGCACGGTACGTGCGCGGGCCGGTTGGCCTCCACCAGAGCCCGCAGCCGGGCCAGCGGAACCAGGTCGGGGTCGGCCACCCGCACGGTCACCGTCAGGGCGCACACCGGCGAACCCGGCAACGGCCCGCCCGGAGTCGAGGACCAGACCGTACCGCCGTTCTCGGTCACCTCCGGCAGCACCCCGAAGACCGTCCGTACCTGCTCGGCCAGGCCCCGAGCCGTGCCGCGTACCCGGTGCAGCGCCACCGCGCTGTCGACCGCCTCGCGACGCTGCCGCAGTGTCCACCCCGGCGCCGTCTCGGCCGCCACCCAGCCGGCGAGCCAGTCGACGAAGTCGGCCGGCGCCAGTTGGGGATCCAGATAGGCGGCGAGGTTGTCCAGCGTCGAGTGCACCGGAGCCAGCACCTCGTCGAAGGCGGCGAGCAGTCGTCCGGCCAGCTCGTCGCTGCCGTAGATCGCCGGCAGTCGGCTGCCGAACGGATGTGGTGTGCCGAGGCCCGGCACCGCGCCACGCATCGCCACGCTCCTCTCTCCGGCCGGGGCCGGTCTCAGTGTTCCTCCACCCGGACCTGGTGCTCGTAGGAGAAGACCAACGCGTGCCGGTCGAGGGCCACCCGGGAGGTCGCCGTACCACGCCGGCCGGTGACCGGGTCGGCGGTGAAGAGCAGCACCTCCTCCACCAACGCGACGCCGGGCAGATGCTGGAGCACTCCGAAGAGTTCCCCGGACTGCACCGGCCGGCCGAACGGCCAGCCCGACCCGTCCGGCCCGCCACGCAGCGGGTTGAGATAGCCGTAGAGCGCGTCGAGCGCGGCGGTCCGGAGCCGCTCGACGGCCGTCCCGGGCCGGGCGGTCAACCGGGCCGCCACGGTGACGCCCTGATAGAACGGTGGCTCCACGGCCAGGCGTACCCCGATGGGTCGGCGGGCGTCCAGGTGCTCGGCGACGGTCGCCAGCATGTCGTCGGGCGGGATCAACTGCTCGAAGCGCAGTCGGTCACCCGCGTCCGCGACCGCCTCGGGCACGACGAGGACGCGTACCCCGCCGGCTTCGGCGCCGTCCCCGGCGGCCAGGCAGCGGATCCGGGCTGCGGCCGGCATCGCCTGTCCGGCGATCAGCTCGTAGTCGCGCGCGGTGACCGCCCGGTCCTGGGCCCGCAGCTGCACCGGACCCCGCTGTCGGGCGCTCTGCACCGACTCGCCGTCCACCCCACCGGCGGCGGCCTCCCGGTTCTCCACCCGGCTCACGTACGGCACCGAGCTGCGCAGCATCGAGATCGCGCCCCGGGCCACGTTGCCGCGTCGCCCGCCGCCGGTGCGGTACCGGCGGACCCGCAACCGGGCGCCGTTGCGTGGCACCGCGCCGTACCGGCGGAGGGTTCCGTCGGGTTCGCGGACGGCCGGGCCGAAGGCCACCTCGCCGGTGGTCCGGTCCACCGTCACGCACCGTTCGTCCGGACCGGTGCCGCCGAAGGCGTCCACCTCGACCCACTCCTGCCAGCCGGTGCCGTCGGAGACCTCGACCACGAACGGCTCGTCGTCCGGGATCACCGGCGGACGGAGCACCCGGAAGCGTTGCCCCGGCACCCCCTCGGACTCGCCTAGGGACTCGCCGACCACGGTCTCGGCGTGCACCCCGGCGACCGTGCCGCCGACGGTGAAGGCCGAGGCGGCCCGGATCGTCGGCGACGCCGAGTAGAACGGCTGGCCGGGCTCGGCCGCCACCAGCCGGCACCGCAGCCAGCCGGCCCGCTGGCCGCCGACCGTGGAGGTGGTGTGTCCGGCCGGCACGTGCAGCACCACATCGCCGGGCCGGTTGAGCCCGCCCGTGGAGTCGCTGTCCACCTCGCACTCCACCCAGCCGGCGCCGTCCCACGCCTCCCAGCGCAGCGGCGGCTGCCGGGGGTCGACACCGATGCCCTGGACCCGGCTCTCCAGGCGCAGTACCACCGCGCAGGACGGGACCGCCGAGTCCAGGCCGAGCAGCAGGGCGTCGCCGACCGCGGGCGGGTCGGCGAAACAGGAGACGTCCCGGCCGTCCCACACCTGGTCGGTACGGTCGGCCGCCGGCCCGTCCGCGGGGTGTACCCGCAGGTGGACCAGCTCGCACGGCACGATCGCCAGGTCGGCGGCGGTAGTGAAGACGATTGCCTCCTCCGTCTCGGTACGGACCGTGCTGGCCTCGGTACCGGCCCGCAGCAGCACCGCCTCGGCCTGCGGGGCGGCGAGCCAGAAGGTCAGGTCGGCCCGGGCGGCGGTCGGCGGGAAGAGCCGGACGCCGATCAGATCGAGGAAGGCCAGGTAGTTCTTCTCCGGCACCCGGTTCAACCGGTACAGCAGCTCGTCCGTCATCTGGGCGAACGCCTCGATCAGGGTGACGCCCGGGTCGGAGACGTTGTGGTCCGTCCACTCCGGACAGCGCTGCTGGATGAATCGCTTGGCGTCGTCGACCAAATGCTGGAAGCGACGGTCGTCGAGGTTCGGCGCGGGCAGGGCCATCAGTTCCTCGCCTCCGTCTCGGGCCCGTCGTGCGACGGGATCACGTAGAACGGGAAAACCAGGTTGCGGGGATCGTTGGTGCCCCGCACCAGGTACCGGATGTCGATGTAGAGGGTGCCCGCCTGCACCTCGTCGAAGCCCACGAGCACGTCGGTGACCTCGATCCGGGGCTCCCAACGGTCCAGCGCAGCCCGCACCTCGAAGGCGATCTGCCCGGCGGTGTTCTCGTCCGCCGGAGCGAAGACGTAGTCGTGCACCCCACAGCCGAACTCGGGACGCATCGGCCGCTCGCCGGGGGCGGTACCGAGGATCAGCCGGATCGCCTCGATGATCTCCCGCTCCCGGTTGACCAGGGCGATGCCGCCGCCGGCGTCCAACCGGAGCGGGAACGCCCAACCTGCGCCGATGAACTGCTCCGCCACCTCGCTCAGCCCCCGATGAGAACGCTGGCGGCGCCGGTCAGGATCGTGGCCGAGCAGGTGGTCCGGTCCCCCATCCGGGCGGCGGGGAAGCCACCGATCAGCACCTGTCCGCGTACCGACGGCGGGCCGGGCAGCACGACGTTGCCCGGGCCGAGGGCCAGGTGCGGCGGCGGGACCGGACAGGTGCAGAGCGTGCCGACCACTGCGGCTGGCAGGCCGCCGATCAGCACGCTGGAGACGCCGAGCGTGGGTCCGGCGGCCGGCACCGGCGCGCCGGTGCCGGGCGGTCCGACGGTACCGGTGGGCGCGCCGTGGCCGATCCGGTCCCCGATCCGGGCTGCTGGTGGCATCGCGTCTCTCCTTGCTCTGGCGCTGGGGCGGTGGTCTCAGTTGATCCGTACGACCCGGCCGCTGACGGCGACGCTGGCCCCGGTGAGTTTCAGTTCGCCGGCTCCGGCGTCCACCGACACGCCCCGGCCCTTGACCGAGACCGGTCCACCCGACTCGACCGACACCCCCCGGCTCCCCTCGACGCTGACCTCCGTTTTGGCCTCGATCACCACGCTGCCGTCGCTGCGGACCACCACCGAGGTACCGGCCCGGTCCAGGTGCAGCAGCAGGTTGTCGGTGCCGCTGTGGGTGCGTATCCGCACCCCCTGCGGGGTGTTGGCGGTGGGCCCGTCGAGCAGTTCCACCCAGTTGCCGGTGCTCCGGCGGCCGGCGGCCCGGCCCTGGCGGGAGGCGAACGAGAGCCGGTTCACCGCCCCGCTCGTCGGGTCGACCAGCGGTACGTCGTGCGGCGAGGGCTGGTCGACGCCGTTGTAAAGCCCACCGACCACGTACGGCCGGTCGAGCAGTCCCTGTTCGAACCCGACCAGCACCTCATCGCCGACCTCGGGGCAGTAGACCCCGCCACCGCCGACCCCGCCGAGTTGCACCGTGCGGACCCAGTCGGTCTCGTACTTGTCGTCCAGCCACGGGAACCGCAGCTTGACCCAGCCCCGGTCCCGGCGTTCCGGGTGGTTGCGGTCCATCGCGGCGTTGACGTCGGTGACCACGCCGATGGCCAGTCCCGGCATCCGGGCCGACCGGGCCGGGGACCGGTCGCCGCCGGCCAGCCCGGACAGCGACCGGTCCCGGCCGCCGCTTACCGTCAGCCAGGTCTGGTAGAACCGCGCCGGGCCGAAGACGTGCCGGCTGGTGGTCACGGTGTACTTGCCGGCGAACGGCTGCCCCACCCCGGTCAGCGCGAACGGCACACCGGCCCGCAGCCGCGGGTTGCCCCGGACGGTCACCTCGAGTTCGGCGAGGCCGGCCGCCACCCGGGCGGCCAGGGCGCGGGACACCGTACCGACCTCGGCCAGGGTCTCGTACGGCACGTCGGCGACCAGCATCTCCGCCGTACCGAACCGGGCCGCCACCTCCCCGGCGGTCACCGGGAGGCTCAGCTCGTCGCTGTCGCGTACCGGGCTGCGCCCGATCACCGGCTGGCGGGTCCGGCGATCCCAGCCCCGCACCTCCACGTCGGTGAACTGGCCGACCGAGGTGACGGTGGCGCGCATGGTGAGCACGTTCCCGTCCACCTCCGCGACGAAGTCACTGCGCTCGGCGGTCGTCTGCGGGCCCGGGGCGGAGGCGGCGCGGACGGGTCGACGGAACTCGAACTCGCCGTCGACCACCGCCACCTCGGCGTCGTTGTCGGCCGCCAGCATGGTGAGGAACTCCCAGTCGCTGACGTTCGGTTGCGACACCACCTCGTAGACCACGGTGGTGGGATCGATCCGGCCGATCGGCAGACCGGCGGACCGGGCCAGGTCCCGGGCGATGTCGGAGGCCTTCTGGTTGCGGTAGCTGGCGACCCGTCGACCGCGCATCAGCCGGTGCGACAGATCCATGGCCCGGATGGTGGTGTAGGTGCCGGTGCCGTCGAACTCCGTCTCGGCGGTCACCACCTCTCCGGTGAACAGTGCCGTCTCGCCGGTGCCGTCGCCGGTGCGCACCGCCACGGTCAGCTTGCGGCCGATCTCGATCCCGGTCTTCTCCAGCAGCAGGGATCCCGGGTCGCGGTAGCGCAGGGTCGCCGCCGCCGGTACCCCGGAGCCGTCGTCGACGGAGCCGTACACCAACTCGTCCGCCCACGGATCGGGAAGCTCGTCCACCGGCAGGCCGACCTTGAGCAGATTGGTGAGGTTCCCCTCGGACACGCGATCTACCTACCTTCGCCAGCGAGGGCGACCGTCCCGGCCGGCGGGCCCAGGTCGCGGGACGGCACGGGCCGGAACTCGTCGGCGGCGGGCAGCAGCAGCTCGGTGCCGGGGCGGAGCCGGGTCGGGTCGTCGAGGTCGTTCGCCTCCGCGATGACCCGCCACACCGTCGGGTCGCCGTACTCCCGGTGGGCGAGCAGCGGCAGCGAGTCGCCGTCGACCACCCGGTGCATTCGTCGGGCGGAGCGACCGCCGGAGGTGGGGTTCTGGCCGGGCTTGCTGCCGCTGATCTCGGTCAGGGTCAGGTCGCAGGTCGCCCGCAGCGGGGTACCGGAGCTGTTGAACAGGGTGTACGTCGCGGTGACCTGGCTGACGTACGAGTAGAACGAGACGGTCTGGAACTGGCCCCAGGTGAACTTCACCCACGGTGGCGACGGCGCCTTGGCCGCGATGCTGGCCATGGTCGGCGTGCAGCAGGACAGCAGGGTCTCGACCCGTTGCTGCACGGTACGGCCGTGTGTGTCGGTCACGTCGAGGAACACCGTCAGGGAGAGGGTGCGCGGCTCCGAGCCGCTGAACTCCGGAATCCCGACCTGCTCCGCGCCGCGGACCACGTGCGGGATCCAGGCCGCCGACTTGGTCAGGGTCAACTGGTTCGGGTTGAACATGAAGACGATCGGGCCGTCGAGCCGGCCGCCGGGCCGGTTGCCGCCGCCCTGTGGCGGCTGGTAGCGCTGGAGGAACGCGGAGACCTTGCCGGTCGGTCTGGTCATGACGCCACCGCCGTACCGGTCCGGCACCCTGGGCGCGGCACCTAGCCCACCTCCAGGAAACCGTTGTACGCGAGTTCGATGCTCTCCGTCGCCGCCTCGGAGCGACTGGGCCCGAAGGACGGACCGGTCCAGCGCACGAGTACGACGTCGGCCAGGCCCCACTGCACCAGCAGGGCCCGGTCGGGCCGCAGTGCCGCGATCTGGGCGGTGCCCCGGGTAATTCCCTGAGGCAGGGTGGAGAGCAGGCGGGCCACCTTGGCCGTGTCCGGAATCAGCGGCCGGGTGAGGGTGACGTTGGTGTAGCGCACCCGGGACGGCAGTTGCCAGACGAAGCCGTTGTTTCCGCCCTCCTGGTGCTGCTCCACCTCGACCTCGCAGCCGAGCCCGTCGCACGAGTTCCAGTCGCCGAGGTCGATCCCGTCGATGCGGAGTCGGAAGTGGACACTGGTGCCCGGATCGGTACCGGTCATCGGGCACCGTCCAGCCATCGGCCGGTACGCTCCCGGCCCAGCCGGAGTTCGGCCCGCAGCAGCCGGGAGATCGGTTCGACGAGGCGGTGGGCCAGTTCGTCCAGTGCCCGGCGGTCCAGATGGTGGAACCGTTCGGCGCTCTCGCGCTCCTCACGTCCCGGGCCCGAGGAGCCGCGCGGGCGACCGCCCGTGGGGTCCGAACCCGCCGTCGTACCGGTGCTGCCGGTGCTCCTCACCCGGCCGGCGGTCGGTGGGTCGGCCGTAGCCGACCGCTTCTGAACAGCCGGTCCGGACCGGGGCGGCGTCGGCGTCGGAGTGCTGCCGGCGGTGCAGGCGTGCGAGGCCCGCTGCACCGGCAGCGCGGCGTCAGCCGTTCGGAAGGAGGCCGCACTCCCAGGAGCTGTTCCGACTCCGGCCCCGGCGGCACCGCCCGCCGCCGGCCTGACTCCGGCAGCCGGAACCGGGCCGGGCATCGACGGCACCGGCACGGCGACGGCGGACGCCGGTCGCGGACCGGCGACCTGCCGGCGGAGTGGTCGCGTGGGTGTCGGCCGAGGGAGCAGGGCCGGGGTGGTCCGGGTCTGGACGCCGGAGGAAACTGCTGCGGGACCCGTCATGGCGGGTACCTCCCTGCTGGTTGGCGGAGTCCGGCCGGTCGTCGTGGCGGTGCCGGCCGACGGGTCCGACCCGCCGCCGGAGGGGCGGCTCCAGCGGATCGGCACCGCCCGTCCGGCCGGGCCGGCGGGCAGCGTCGTCACGGAGGCCGCGCGGTGTCCCGGCGGGGTCGCGGTGGTGCGACGCAGGATCGGCAGCCCGGGCCGTCCGCCGAGCAACGGAACCAGGTCCGGCCGCCCGCCGGCCGGTCCGCTCCCGGCGGCACCCCGGGCCGGGGCCGCTCGACCTGCCCGCCTCGCGGTCGGCCCGGCATCCGCCGCCGGCGCGGTGGTGACCGAGGCCGGTGAGGTGCTGTGCGGAGGTGGTAGGGCAAGGTCCGGACGCGGCGGGGCGGTGACCGACGCCGGCAGGGTGGTGTGTGGTGGCGGCGGGGCGGTGACCGACGCCGGCAGGGTGAGGTCCGGACGCGGCGGGTCGGTGATCGGAGCCGAGGACTGCGGTCGGAGGGCCGGCACCCGGGTGCGGGATTGCCCGGCGGACCCCTCGGGGTGCGGCCGTTCGACCGGCAGCCGGGAATGCGGTTCGCCGGACCGTTGCACCGACCGGGCCGCTCGGCCCGCAGCGTCGGTCCCGGCCGGGACCGCGCCGCCACTCGGGGCAGCACCCCCACTCCGGGCCGGGCCGCCACTCCGGGCCGGGCCGTCTCTCCGGGTCGGGCGCGGCTCCGGCGGCGTGCGCGGCGTCGACGGACCGGACGAGCCGGGTGCGGCGGCGGAAGGGGTGGCCGGGTTGGCGGAAGGTCGGGGCAGGTCGGTCGGGGCGGAGCCGGCCGGCGGTCGGGACCTGGTCACGAGTCGGGGCCGGACCTCCGGGTCGAGCGGGGCCCCGAGGCCGACTGGTGGTCCGGACGGCGGGCCTGGCCGGTGGACCGGTGGACCGCTCGGACCCGCTGGAACGCCCCGAGACGGTCCGTCGCCGGAGCCGGAGAGGCCTGCCCCGGCGGTCGGGCCAGGGGCGGTCGGGCTGGGGCGTGGCGTCGCAGCGTCGGGGCCGGACGGGCCGAGTCGGACCAGCGGGATCGGGCTGTTAGCGGGGACGGTGGGAGCAGCGGGCACCGCAGAGGTGCCGGGACGGTCGTGCGGCGCGGTCCCGCTCCGCCCAGATGCGCCGGACGGACCGGCAGGTCGACCTCGGTCCGGCTCAGCTGCTCCGGCCGTACGCCGTGCCGATGGGGTGCGATGGCCGTCCACACTCGACCGTTGCAGCGGAGTCCCGGTGCTGGCGTCCGCACCGGACCTTCCGGCACCGGACTCCGGAGGCGTCGACCGGGGCAGGGGCGAAGCCGGCCGGAGCACCGTGGCCGGAGCGGACGGGTCGGGCGCCGGCAACACGATGGGTTCACCGAGACCGAGGCGGGGGCCCGAGGCACCGGTGCGGCGGACTCCTGACATCGGCGCGTCCGGTGCCTCGGACGCCGGGCCACGCCCGGTCGGCGCCGCGACGACCGGAGGCGGGGTGGCCGCGCCGGGCCCGAGCGGGGAGGGATCCGTGGCGGCGGAGACCGGGGCGACCGGCGCCGGGGTGCTCCGCGACGGCCTGGGGGAAGGCGCCGAGGCGGCGGCGCCGGAACTGGCGGCGTTGCCGGGGGAACCGCCGGGATCCGCACCGGTCCGGGCGGCGGGGGCCGGTGGCCGGGCGGACTGACCGGTGCGGTCGGGCAGGGTGCTGGGAAGTCGTCGAGGCGCGGCGGCGACCCGGGCGACCGTCAAGGGCGTACCGGTCCGGCGAGCCGGGGACGGGCGTACCGGCGTCGCTTTCGCGGGGGGCGGGGTCGCGGCGGAACGGGTCGGCGGCGCACCTGCGGCCTCGGTCGCCGGAGAGGTGTCGGGTCCAGGCGGTTCAGCGAGGGGCGGGGAGGGTGGGCCACTGTCGGGTCGACGCAGTACCGGTAGGACCCACCGGGGCGGTGCCGCCGACGCCGGTGCCGGTGGGAGCGGACGGAGCAGGTCGTGCGCCAACCCGCTGGGGGCGTCGGGGCTGACCAGGTGCGCCGGTGGGCTCCGGAAGGCGGGGTTCTGCCAGGTGGCCAGCCGGTTGCGGAACCCGACCGGGTCGCTGAGCGACACCTCGGCACCGCTGACCAGACCGGTCATCGGTGGCACGTCCCGCCAGCCCGGATCGGCGATGCCCCGGGTCGGTCCGGGGGCCGGAGCCGGGGCCGGGTCCGCGGTGGTTCGGGCTCGCTCCCCCCGCCGCCGGAACAGGTCTCGTAGGCCCATGGTCGGTCACCGCCCCTCGTTGACGCGGTTGTTGATGGCAGCGATCTCCTTGACGTAGCGCCGTCGCTCGTCGTGACGCAGGTCGAGGATCTCGTCCCGGGACCAGTGGAAGTGGTAGGCGACGTACGCGACCTCCTCGTAGAGCCGGTCGGCCGCGTACGTCACGATTCCCCCGGGCGACCACCGGCGAGGTCCACCTCGAAGCCCGAGGCGCAGTGCGGGCAGGTGACCGCCGCGCGACTGTGTCCCTCCGCGTTGATCCGCCGGTAGAAGTCCTGCAGGAAGGCCAGGTCCGAGGCGAACAACTGCTCCACCTGCTCGGCCCGTACATCGGTGATCGTGCCCAGCCGGGTGATGACCATGCTGAGCAGCACCACCGACAGGTACGCGGGATTGTCCTTGACCCTCAGGTCGACCAGCGGGGAGAGTTCGTCCCGGGCGGTGGCCAGCCGCATGCTGCCGTCCCGGTGCACGGTTCCCGTCTCGTCGACGTACCCCCGGGGCAGTTCGAAGGAGAACTCGGTCTGCAGCCGGGGCGGGGCGGACGGGGTGGTGGGAACAGCCGCCGGGGCCAGGTCCTCGCCGTCCGGCGGCTCGTCCAGGGCGGTGCGCGAAACGGTACGTCGCCTCATCGACCTCGCGGCGTGCCACCCCGGCCGTCCGGGCCGGATGGCAACGTCGCTGCCTCCCTTCAGAGGATCGGTGCAGATGCACGGGGAAGGTCACGGATCGCCGTGGACCTCAGGAACTGGTGATCCCCTCGAAGACGATCGTGATCTTCTCGGTGGCCGGGGAGGTGTCGCCGGCCCGCAGGCTGGGCCCCTCCCACCGGCTGACCCAGGCGTTGGTCAGGTCCCACCGGCGCTGCTCCGCGTTCTCCGCGTCCACGATGATCACGCTGATGTTCTGCCGGGCCGTGTTGATCGCGCCCTTCTCGTAGGTGTCCTTGATCCATTCGGTGAAGGCGCTGCTCTTGTCCAGGCCGCGGGTGATGGTCACCTCGCCGCCCTTCCGGGCCCCCGGGATCTTGCGGATGATGTACTCCCCGGTCGGGGTGACCTGGGTGACCTCGATCGCGTCGAGTTCCACGGTGAGGCCGCTGACCTCCTGGACCGATTCGACCCGTGCCTTGCCCAGTTCCACCTGGAACCGGTGGGTAACGAAGGTGTCGCCCGTCTCCGCCATCGCTGGCTACCGTCCTTTCCTAGCCGTCACATCGAGGTCTGTGGTGCGTACGCGTCGGGTCATTCGGAGACGAGGCTGGTGCTGTCGGAGTACTGCGACATCCGGAAGACGACGAACTCGGCGGGCCGCACCGGGGAGACGCCGACCTCGCAGACCACCCGGCCGAGATTCACCGACTCCGGCGGGTTGGTCTCCCGGTCGCACTTGACGTAGAACGCCTCGCTGGCCGTGCTGCCGAACAGCGCCCCGGCGCGCCACTCCTCGGTGAGGAAGGCGGCGATGTTGCGCCGGATCGTCCCCCAGAGCCGCTCGTCGTTCGGCTCGAAGACCGCCCACTGGGTGCCGAGCAGGATCGACTCCTCGATGTAGTTGAACAGCCGGCGCACGTTGATGTAGCGCCAGGCGGGGTCCGAGGAGAGGGTCCGGGCACCCCACACCCGGATGCCGCGACCGGCGAAGGTGCGGATGCAGTTCACCCCGACCGGGTTGAGCAGATCCTGCTCGCCCTTCGTCACCGTGTTCTGCACCTCGATCACGCCGCGCAGCACGTCGTTCGCCGGGGCCTTGTGGACCCCGCGTTCCGCGTCGGTCCGCGACCACAGGCCGGCGACGTGTCCGCTCGGCGGCAGGAACCGGTGCTGCCCGCTGGCCGGGTCGAACACCTTGATCCAGGGGTAGTAGAGGGCGGCGAACCGGGAGTCGTACCCCGCCTCGTCCTGTCGCCAGGTCAGCACCTGCCGGGCGGTCAGCTCCGGCGGCGGGTCGAGGACCGCCATCCGGTCGCCCATCTGCTCGCAGTGCGAGATGACCCCCAGTTGCACCGCCTTGACGTCGTCGAGGCTGATCCGGCCCTGCTGGTACGCGCACATCAGGTCGGGCACCGCGACCATGGTGATCTCGTCGACCGCCTCCAGTCCGCCGAAGCCGGTCCGGGCGTCCGCGTCACCCACGTAGTCGTCGGCGGAGATCCGGGCGGGCAGGCCGGCCTCCTCGGTCGGCACCGGCGGTACGCTCACCGACTGCTTCGAGGGCCGGGCCAGCGAACTCGCCGGTGCCGCCTCCTCGATCGCGATCAGCTTGGACCGTTCCCGTACCTGGTTGACCACGTACGCCTTGGTGTTGCGCTTAGCGGAGACGTCGAACGCCTCCCGTTCCGTGCCGCCCTGCCGGACGACCAGCCGGAACCGGTCCTCCGGCACGGACTCCCCCTCGACGTCGGCCACCTCCACGGTGAGCTCACCGGCGTCACCGGAGCCGGGCAGGGCGGTGACGGTGAAGGTGCCGAGCGCCACCGGCGGCCCGGCGGCCGTGCGGCCCGTCCCGGTCGTCGCCTCCGGGGCACCGACCCGCACCACGTAGCAGAGGCCGCCACCGTTGGCGAAGTAGCCGTACACCGCGTGCGCGAGATAGGCGTCGTCGACCGCCCCGCCGAAGGTCTGGACGAACTGGCTCCAGTTGGTCACCAGGGTCGGGGTGTGGAACGGCCCCCTGGCGGCGAAGCCCACGAAGGCGGCGACGGCGGTGCCCACACCCTCGATCGGGCGCGAGCCGCTCGGCACCTCCTCCACGTACACCCCGGGTGACAGGTACGACGGCATGACACGCTCCCTCGGGCACGACGGCTATCCGTGAGGAGAAGTCTGGTCACGCTCGGCACCGGCGACCATGACTCGACGGGCGGGCGGCGGGGAAGCGGCCACTACCCGAAGGGGCAGTCCGTCCGGAGTGCCGTCAGATGGCGGATGTCTCTCCGGACGGGGGCCGGAGAGGCTCCGCGTACCCGGGGTACACCTCGGAATGTCTCCGCCGCGTACGCGGCCCGGATTTCCGGAGTGCTCGGATGCCCATCCCCAGGCGACACGTTCCCGCCGGGATCGTGCTGGAACCCGCCGCCCGCCAGTTCGCCGAGGCGACCGCGCGACCGCCGTACCTGCACGAGCTCGGGCCGGATCGGGGCCGGGAGATCCTGGAGGACCTCCAGTCCGGGAATCTGCCCAGGCCGGAGGCCGACCTGGACGAGCGGGTGGTGCCCTGCGGACCCGGCGGTGGGATCGTGGTGCGGGTGGTCCGGCCCTCCGGTGCCATCGGCCGGCTGCCGGTGATCCTCTACTTGCACGGCACCGGCTGGGTGCTCGGGAGTCGCCGCACCCACGACCGGCTGGTCCGGGAACTGGCCGCCGGAACCGGGGCCGCGGTGGTCTTCCCGTACTACAGCCTGGCGCCCGAGGCGTGCTACCCGGTGGCGGTCGAGGAGTGTCACGCCGTGCTGCGCTGGCTCGCCGACCCGGGCGCGACCGACCTGGACGGTGAGCGGATCGCCGTGGCCGGTGACTCGGTGGGCGGCACCCTGGCGACGGCGGTGACGCTGCTGGCGAAGCGACGCGGTACGCCGAGACCGGCCGGGCAGGTGCTGTTCTACCCGGTCACCGACGCCCGCTTCGACACCGGGTCGTACCGGATGTTCGCCGAGGGCTTCCACCTGCGTCGGGACACGATGCGCTGGTTCTGGGACCAGTACGCGCCGGACGAGGCGGCCCGGGCCGAGGTGGCCGCCTCGCCGCTGCGGGCGACTCCGGAACATCTCGCCGGGCTGCCGCCGGCGCTGGTCATCACGGCCGAGGCTGACGTGCTGCGGGACGAGGGCGAGGCGTACGCCCACCGGCTGCGGTCGGCCGGCGTCCAGGTCTCGGCGACCCGCTACCAGGGCATCATCCACGACTTCGTGATGCTCGACGCGTTGCGCAGCACCGAGGCGGCCGAGGCGGCCATCAACCAGGCGATCACGTTTCTCAAGCGGGCACTGCGGTTGGCCTGAGCGGGGTGGCGGATGGCCGCCCACGCGACCGCCGGTTCCCGATCCGCCCCGCGTGCCTTACCCGGAAATATGCCCTCATGGTCACCGTCGACTGCCCGCCCGGCGCGCAGACTTGCGAACGGCAGAAAATCTTGCGGGCCGGAGGGAGCGCGATGCGGGCCGGGGAGTGGCGCCAGGACCAGGGCGAGCGCGGTACGGGAGGGGCGGTCCGTCGCGGTGACGCCGCCTCCGGTGCCCGACCGGAACATCCGATCATGGCGCTTCAGCACGCCGCCGGGAACGCGGCCGTCGCCGCTGCCCTCTCCGGTGAGTACGGAAGCGCGCCCGCCCTGCCGGTGCAGCGGGCACCCGGCGACGCCCAGTCGACCGCGACCGAGCAGGCGGCAGCGGACTACACCTCGCGCCTGTCCCGGGGACCGCTGCTCAGCACCGCCGAGCAGGCGGAGATCGAGCGGGCCGGTCCGGGCAGCGCGGTGCAGGCCGAGACCGGGTCGTTCGAGGAGGCACAGGCGTACCTGGACGCCAGCAAGTACTACGACTGGCTGCAACTGCCGCCGGGGAAGCGACTGTACGTCGCCACTCTGGCCTGGCAGAGGCGGGCGGATGCCGGAGGTATCCGCGACACCCCCGCGTACGTGCTGGCCCGGGGCATCATGATGCGGTCCGCGCCGGAGGGCGACCCGCTGCGCGAGGAACTGGAAGCGGAACTGACCACCGACGTGCGCGACACGTTCGCGGCCACCCTCGCCGCCCAGGACCTCCAGGAGGGCACCGCAGCACTCAGTGCGCAACAGATCGAGGAGTTCAACCGGAAGAACCAGCAGGCCAACACGCTGCTCCGGCGGCTCTTCGTGATAATCCAACAGGGTCTGGAGGTGGCCGGGGCCGAGGGGAAGAACTCGGCGGACCGGCAGTGGCGACGCCACACCGGAGCCGTGGCGCGGGCTCTCGCGCACGGCGGGCGGGTCAACGTCCGGGTGGAGATCCCCCGGGCGGAGACCGCGGAACCGATCGGTGGCAGGTCGCTGCCGGAGTGGTTGGGGATGCGGAACCTGCCGAAGCGGGCGTTCAGCACGCACGACATGACCGGCGGCAGCGAGGAGACGCTACGCGAGGTCGGCGGCGTGAAGGCGACGGCCGGCAAACTCCTCAAGTACCCCCGGCGCGACGAGCGTGGCGCAGACATCGCGGCCGGTGGGATCGGCAGCCGTGACTTCAACGGCGACGTGGTGCTACCCAACGGCCTGCACGGTCACATCCTGCTCATCTACAAACCGCCCACCACCAGCGACATCGGCTGGCTCCAGATCGGCCTGGAGACCACCGCCCCCGAATCGGTGAAGGACACGGTGCTCCACGCGATCGGGCTGTCCAAACCGGATCCGAACGCCCCGAGGAATCCAGTCGGATACCGCCACACCGCCAAGTCCACCGAGGCGACCGCCAACCCGGCGTCCAGCGTCGGTGGGCTCAAGCAGGACAAGATCGGGACGGGCAAGCTGGACACCATGCGGGTCACGCTCGACGGCGACTGGTTGCGCAAGCTCAAGGCGGAGGACGCCAGACTGACCGAGCAGATCAACCGGGCGGGCAGGGACGAACGCAGACTGCGGGAGATCTTCCACGCGCTGGTCGGCACCGACGAGGACTACGCGCAGCTCATGGCCGATGAGCTGCCGGCCGCCGCCGGGCCCGAGTCCGACGACCCGGACCGGATCGAGGCCGGCCCCCGGTGAGGCCGGCCTCGACCGTGGTCGGACTGACACCCGACCCGTGCTCTCTCGACTCACCGCGGCTCCGGCGGGACGGGGCGCAGGATCTTGCCGTCGTCGGAGTCGTCTTCGAGCCGTACGGCGGGGACGTCGAGCAACTCGTTGATGCCGGGAAACCGGTCGGGCAGGGCCACGTCGCCCGCGATCGCCGGGGTCGATTGGGCATTTACGTGGGTACGGGCGTGCGACTCGCCGGCCTGCATCAGGTACTTGCCCGGTTGGCCGCCCGAGGCTACGGTCTGCGCCCGGTCCCGCCGGACCACCTGTTCACCATAGGTGTTCAGCAGAACGGCGCGGCTGTGGATGTTCGTGCCGACGCGGCGCGCGGGCCGACCGCCGGTGCCCTTTACCCGCATACCCGTGCTTCGCGCCTTGGCCAAGAACCCGGCGAGGTCGACGGCGAACCTCGCCCGGTAGCTGTCGCAGAAGTTGCTCAGCTCCCGGCTCATCTCGCCGCCGGCGAGGTACGCGTCGACCAGGCGCTGGTGCACGTCCTCCCGGAGCGACTCCAGATACATCGTCTGCACCCCGTTGTTGTGCAGCCGCTCCATGTGTTCGACCGCCCAGGCGAAGAACGGTTCCTCATGATGCGCTCCGCCGATGACCAGACCGTCGTTGACGGTCAGGAGCATGTCCGTCGCGTCGGCCGCCGGCATCGGGACCCCCCGCAGCATGGCGGCCGTGACGTCCCGCCGGGCCTGCGCGTTCTCGTCGCCGGACTCGTTCGCGTACTGCGTGGCCCGGTCCACCGCATCGGTGGCGAGCTGCTGGTCCCGCGCGTCCTGGGCCTGCCAGTACGGCAGGGACGCCGGGTCCCGGCGACCCAGTTGCTCCATCATCTCGGCGTTGCTGCGGGCACCGGTGGCACCGCCGGTCATCGAGACACCCGCCTGTAGGGCCACGTTGGTCAACGCGGTGCCGAGGTCATATCCCGTTCCCAGTGGACTCATCTCACTCTGCGAGGTCAGGTCCGTGTCGAGGGTGATGCGCTGCTTGTGCGGGGTCCGCCCGGTAGCCGCATGGTAGGCGGCCTCCAGCTCGGTCCAGGTGGTCGGGTCTTCCACCTGGGTGGCGGGGCGCCGTCTCGAGTGCGACCGGCGTGGCCCCCGGACCTGGACCGACGGGCCGGCCGGTTCCCGGTGCAGTTCGTCGGCGGTGACCCGCTGGACGGACGGTGTGCCCGTCGCCGACTCCGTGGGTGCGGACCCGGCCGCCTGCGACACCGGATGGACCTCATGTACGGGCGGCGGTGTGCTCAGGGCACGATGGGCGTTGGCCTCCGCCGCCCGCTCGAAGGCGTCGCCCGGGTCGGAGACCCGTAGGCCGTTACCGTCCTCGGTACCGGCGACCGGGCCGGAACGTTGCTGGATGACGTGGGTCAGTTCGTGGGCCAGGGTGTGCCGGTCGCTCCCGCCCCGGCCGAGCACCACGTGCGGTCCCGACGTGAAGGCACGGGCTTCCACCTCCGCCGCCGAGCGTTCGGCGAGCGCACCGGTGTGCAGGCGTACGTCGGAGAAGTCGGCGCCCAGACGGGCTTCCATGTCCCGCCGTACCGGCTCGGCCAGTGGGCTGCCGGGCGAGCGCAGCACCTCGGTCACCGCCGACCGCTGCACCGGCTCCGACTCGTGGCCGTGGTCCGGGTCGGCGCAGCGCATCCGCTGCACCGCGCGGGTGGCGGCGGCGTTACCGGCCCGGTGTTGCAGGTCCAGGATCCTGGCCGCCGCACCGCCCGGCCCGACGCCGGCAGGCCCGACGGGCACCGCACCCGTCTCCGGCCGGGCCTGCTCGGCGCCGGTGGTCTCCGACCGGGCCGGGGTGACGGGGCGGGCCGAGACGTCACGGCCAGCCGGATCGTGTGCTCGCATCGCTGCCCTCTCGTCAGTGGATCCGCGCGGGTTCCCCGCGTGGTTGATGCGCGCCGAACTCGCTCTCCAGCAGCAGTCGGCCGAGCTTGCGGTACTCCCGCTGCACCGCGCCGACCAGGTCCGCCATCCGCACCGGTCGGCCGGCCTCCGCAGCCAGGTACGCGGCGGTCACCACGCATGCCCGGATGCTGCCGCCGGCCAACTCGAAGCGGCGGGCGCAGAAGTCCAGGTCCAGGTCGGGGTCGCGGGGCAGTTCGGTGCCGAGGCAGCGGTCCCAGAGCGCCCGCCGCTGCGCCACGTCCGGCATGGCGAAGTCGACGATCAGGTCGAGCCGTCGGGTGAACGCCTCGTCCAGGTTGGCACGCAGGTTCGTGGTGAGCACCGCGACGCCGTCGAAGGACTCCATCCGTTGCAGCAGGTAGGCGCTCTCCAGGTTGGCGTACCGGTCGCGAGCGTCCTTGACCTCCGACCGTTTGCCGAAGATGGCGTCCGCCTCGTCGAAGAGCAGCAGGCCGTTGACCTCGGCCGCCTCGGTGAAGATCCGTTCCAGGTTCTTCTCCGTCTGGCCGACGTACTTGTCCACCACGGTGGACAGGTCCACGACGTACAGGTCCAGGCCGAGGTCGGCGGCGACCACCTCCGCCGACATGGTCTTGCCGGTGCCGGAGTCACCGGCGAACAACGCCAGCACCCCCCGCCCTCGCCCGCCGCCGGGGCGCATCCGCCACCGGCCCAGCACCCGGTCTCGGTACCGCACCCGCAGCGCCAGCTCGCGCAACTGGTCCTCGACCGAACCGGGAAGCACCAGGTCGGTCCAGTCGACCCCGGGTTCGATCCGCCGGGCCAGCCGGGCCAGGCCGCCGGCGTTCTGCCCGCGTACCCCGGCGCGCAGGTGGTCGGCGTCGATCCGGTCGGCGCCGGCGAAGAGGGCCAGCTGGTCGGCGGCCTGCGCGGCCCGCCGCACCTGGTCCGGGCCCAGCAGGTACGGCGCCAACTCGCGCGCCGGGTCCACGCCGTCGAGCCAACCGGCGGGCCGGTCCGCGTCCCGCGCCCCACCGGCCGCCCGCCACAGCTGGGCCCGACCCCGCTCGTCCAGCGGCGGGGCGGTGACCAGCAGCGGTGCCCGACGTGTCCAGTGTGGATCCCACTCGGCCGACCCGGTGAGCAGCACCGGCACCGGCTGGTCGGCGACCCGGCGAAGCAGCCGGGCGTGCTCCGGCCGGCCGACCGGATCCAGGGCCTGCACCGGGCCGACCACCAGGCCGGCGCCCCGCAGCCGGGCCTCCCGCACCGTCGCGGCCAGCGCCTCGGCGGGAGCGGGGTCGGCGGCCAACGCGTCCAGGTCGAGCCGGAGCACCGATCGGCCGGCCCGGAGCAGCGCCGCGACGGCCAGGTCGTCGGCGGCGCAGCCGGGACGCTCCTGCAGGTAGCCCAGGTCCACCCCGCAGCGCAGCGCCGCGCCGAGCCGCGCGACGGTTCCGGTCCACTCCGAGCTGTCCGTCCGGCCCGACCCGTCCGAGGCGTCGGCGTACGCGGCGGTGGCCTGGTCGGCCGTCGGCCAGGCCACCTCGGCCAGCCGGGCGTCCGGCATGTCGTCGCCGAGCAGGTGCGCGGCCACCCGGTCGGGCACCCGCAGCGCACGGGACAGGTACGGCTGGTCCGGGTGCTCGACCAGCAGCAGCCCGCCGGCGATCAGAGGCGCCCAGCCGGCGAACCGGGCCCGGTCGGCGGCCTCCCCCGGCGACCTTCCGCACAGTTCCAGGGCCAGCCCCACGGTCGCCCGGCGTCGGCTGACGTCGTCGTTCAGATAGCCGTAGAGCCGCTCGTACCGGGCGTCGACGTCGGGTAGCAGCGCCACGAGCAGCACCTCGACGTCCAGTCCGGTGAGACCGAAGGCGGCTGCCAGCCGCCGGAGGCGGGATTCGGTCCCGGCCCCGTCCGCCCGCTCCCCCGCCGGATCCACCGGCTCGGGTCCGCCAGACCGGGCCATCAGCCGGTCGATGTCGTCAGGCGCCAGGTACAGGCCCCGGAAGGGGTCGTCCGGTTGGGGGTCGTCCCGGCGGCGATCGGCGACCAGTCGGGCCACCCGCGCCGCGACCAGTCCGAGCCGCTCCCACAGGTACGCCGTGTCGTCCGCGCCGCTCACCGCCGGTCGTCCCGTTGGCTCGGTCGCCGATCGTCGGGACCGGTCGCGGCCCGCTCCGCCCCGCCGTCGGTCCGTTGTCGGGCCGGGCCGGTGCGGGTACGCAGGCCCGCCGGCCGCCCGGAGGTGTCGCCGACCAGCACCGTGCGCTCCTGTACCGGTGGCGCGGCCGGGATCCGGCGGGTGGACACCGGCGCGATGATCACCAGGTCCAGCGAGGGTTTCAGTTCTCCACCGAGCGCGCTCCACACGTCGGCCAGCGCCCGCCCCTCACCGGGGGGTGCGGCGACCGACATCGGCACCGACAGGCTCAGCGTCGCCAGTGAACCGGTCAGCCGGGCGGCCGGCAGTTCGTCGTACCGGACCAGACCGGCCAGCAGGGTGGCGAGCAGCCGGTGCTCGTCGGTGGGCCGGTTGGTCCACGCGGTCAGCAGGTAGGACAGCGCGTAGAAGTGCGGCGAGTCGTGCCAGGCCACCGTCCGGCCGGTGGCGTCCCGCTCGGCGACCCGACCTTGGAAGTGCCGTGACCGGTCCTCCCGGATGTCGTAGAGGAACAGATTCACCGTCGGCGCGTTGCGTCGGGCCGCCCACTCCCGGGTGGGCGGGTCGAACGACACCTCCGCACCGGTACCCGCCATCATCTCCTCCAGGACCAGCCCGCGCAGTCCCTCGTCGACCTCGTGTATCACCCGTCCACTCCCATCGTCGTCACCAGCGCCGGTGCAGCAGTCCGGGTGGCTGCTGGGCCGGCAGCACCACCAGGAACGGGGTACGCACCGGACTGAACCCCGTGCCGGTGGCCACCGCCTGTCGGCCACCCAGCCGGTCCTTCGGCAGCACCAGCAACTGGGCGGTGAAACTGCCGTCGGCGGCCGGGCGCACCGGCGGGGCGGCGGCGGTGATCCCCAGGTCCCAGGAGAGCCGCAGCGGCCGACCGGGTGGGAAGTCCTCGCCCCGGATCGAGGCGACGAACCCGGGCGGTCCGATCGACGGCACCGCCACGATCCGCGGGGCGAGCACCCGCAACGGCCTACTGGCGGTGTCGTTGTCCGGGTCGGCGTTGCCGCCGGTGGTGCGCACGGTGCCCCGGACGGTCGTCTGCAGCGCCGCCTCCGGGGAGAGGGTCCCGGTGACGGTGGCGGCGGCGCCCGGGGCCAGGTCCGGCACCGGGCAGCCCTCAGCCGGGCAGTTGGCCAGTGCCCCGCCGACCGATACCCCGCCGGGCAGGGCCGGTTGGACCCGCAGACCGGTCGCGGTCGTCCCACCGGCGTTGCGCACCGTGTACCGGACGGTGACGGTGCCGCCGACGTACCCCGGCTGCGGGTCTACCGAGACGGTCAACGCCGGATCGGCCGGGCTGCCCGGCGGTGCGGGAACGACGCGTACCGTGGTCGTCGCACGGTTGTCCGACGGGTCGGTGTCGATCGGGTCGGCCTCGACCGACCAGGTCAGCTCGAAGTCGCCCGGGGCGGTGCCCACCAACTCGACCCCGATCTCGACGGTACGGCCCACGCCGAGACGGCCCAACTCGCAGCTCAGGGTGGCGAGTGCACACTCGCCGACCGGGGTGTCGAAGCCGGTCACGGAGAGCCCCGGTGGAACCTCGAGACTGCCCCGGACGGCGTCGGCGGCGGCCGGTCCCTGGTCGGTGACAGCGAGCCGCAGGGTGGTCCGGCCGCCCACGGTGGTGCCGGGCGCGGGTACGGACACGGCGGTGGCGACGTCGAAGCGGCGTTGCCAGGTCGGCTCCTTCTGCCGTCCGGGCAGGTGCGCGGTCAGCGGCCGGATGCTGCCGTCCCCGAGGTCATAGCTCCACAGCGCCTCGGGCGAGTTGTTGTCCTCGGCCCGGCGCGCCGAGAAGGTGAGCCGCTCGCCGTCCGGTGACCAGGCGACGTCCCGTGGCTGGTGCGGACCCTCCTCGCGGTCCGGCACCGCAAGGGCGCAGGATCCGCCGCCGGGCAGCAGCAGCCGGCACCGGTTGTCGGCCAGGTCGACCAGGATCAGGCCGTCGGCCTCCCGGTTGAACACCAGCCGGGTGCCGTCCGGGGAGAAGGCGGCGCTGTCGTCGACGACCGGGCAGTCGTAGCCGCAGATCGTCTCGGTCATGTCCGTCTGGTCAAGTCCGTCCGCGGCGTTGGCGGTCCAGACGTGCGTCAACATGTCACCCCGGTAGGTGCCCCGGGTGAAGGCGAGCCGGGTGCCGTCCGGCGACCAGGCCGGCTGAGCGTCGTCGAGTGCGGCCAGGTCGTCCCGGACCGGCAGCTCCAGCAGGCGCCGCCCGGTGTCGGCGTCGACCACCTCGATCCGGGACGGGGTGCGCGGCGCCTCGGGGCCGTTCCCGGGCGAGTTGCGGACCAGGGCTAGCCGGGTGCCGTCCGGCGACCAGGCCGGGTCCGTCTCCCGGTCACCGCGCCCCCGCCCGGCGATCGGCAGCAACCGGGGCCGGCCGCCGTCGGCGTCCACGATCCAGATCCGTTGGGTCCGGACGCCGTCGACCGTCTCGAACCGGCTGACCGCGATCCGCTGCCCGTCCGGCGAGTACGCCTGCCGCTCCAGCCACGGATCGCCGTCGACCGGATACCAGAGCAGTCGGGAATCGATGATCGCCCCGGGATCCTCGCGCAGCACCGGCACGCGCAGGTCGCGGGGATCCACCCCGTCCGGACGGATGTCCTGCAGGGTGGCGGTGGTCCGTTCCAGGGCGCTGGTCCGGGCGACCAGCAGCTCTTCGGTGTCGGTGCCCGGGGCGGCGTACCAGGTGGGGTGGCTGACGTCGCGGTCCTCGGCGAGCCGTGGCACCACCACGCACAGGCACGGATCGTCGCGGACCAGCACCGAGTAGATCCGATCGACGGTCCCGGTCGTTCCACCGTCCGGCAGGGTACGGCTCACGAACGCCACGGTCGCCCCGTCGGCCGTCCACGCGGGCTGCCGGGCCTGCCAGGCGGGCAGCAGCATCCGCGTCCGGTCGGTGCCGTCCGGCGCGATCAGCCACACCTCGGGGTGCGGGCCGGCCGGACCGACGGTGTAGGCGATGCGGTCGTGCGTCGGGTTCGGGTCCCAGGACGGCTCGGTGGCCCCGGTGGATTCGGCGGTGATCCGGGTGACCGGGCCGCCGTCGACGGCGACCCGGTAGATCTGCGGGAGGGTGTCCGTACCGCGTAGCCCCGCAAAGGCCAGCGTGCGCCCATCCGGCGACCAGGTCGGCCAGGTGTTGTCGCCGGTTCCGTCGGTCACCCGTCGGGTGTTGCCGCCGTCGACGTCGACCACGTAGATGTCCTGCCCGCCGCCATCCCGGCCGGCGGCCGAGCTGTAGGCGATCCGGGTGCCGTCCGGGGAGAGCACCGGCCGATGCTCGTCGGTCGAGTTCCGGGTGACCCGGCGTACCGGACCCTCGCCTCGGCGCAGGTACACCTCGGTGGTGCGCTCGTCGCGTCGACTCACCCAGGTCGTCGCCGACCCGCGGGCCGAGATCTCGTCGTCGAAATGGTCGGGTCCGGACTCGTTGAGCGGGGCCGCGGTAGCTGCCGGTCCCTCGCCCCGGATGATCCCCAGGCTGCGGTGCCCGGTGCCGGCGTACGCGATCCGCTGACTCACCTCAGGGTTCGGCGGCGGGCCGGGCGCCGCCGTCGGAGCCGGCGCGGGCGCGGCCCGGCCCTGGCTGACGAACCCGGCGGTGGGCGGCAGCGCACCGATGAGCAACACGGCCAGTACGGCGGGGATTCCGATTGAACGTCGCAAGTGGACCTCGACGGGCGTGCGATGGATGAAGGTGACCGGCGGCCGGCCACCATCGTCCGGCGGTTCCCGGTCGGCCGGTGCGGACCGGGAGGCACCGTCGGGGGCAACGGTGCTGGCCCGTTCAGGCAACCCGCCGCCCCGGTGCTCAGATCAACCCGTTGCGCAGGGCGTACGCCACGGCGTGCGCCCGGTTGCGAAGCTGCAACCGGCTGGTGACCCCGTGCAGGATGTTCTTCACGGTCCGCTCGGAATAGGAGAGCTTGCTGGCGATCTCCCCGGTGTCGAACCCGTCCGCGACCAGCCGCAACACGTCCACCTCGCGGCTGCTCAACCCGAGCAGGGTCAGGCCGCGCGGTTCGAGTACCTGCCGCTGAAGTCGGCCCACCTGGGCCATCAGCCGACCGAGCAGGTCGGCGGGGAGGGCACCCTCGCCACGGGCGACGGCCAGGACGATGTGGCTGAGCCGCTCGGCGCTCGCCTCGGATCGCCGGACCACTCCCACCACGCCGTGCTCCACCGCGAGAGACAACCCGGCATCGTCGATCCTGGCCGGCACCAGCACCAGTTTGGCCCGGCCGGCCCGGTGCAGTCGGCGTAGCAGCCGGGCAGCCGACTCGTCGAGGGCGTCGATGACGACCAGCGCGACACTCTCGGGTGTCTCCTGGCCCGGCTCGACCACCCACAGGTCCGGCCGGGAACGGAGCTGACTCTCCACTCCCAGCCGCGAGATCGGGTCCTCCGCGTGAACGCTTACGGTGACACGGTGCACAACAACTCCCAGCACAGCTCGATGCCCCTGTCCAGGGCTTCCGTTCCGGACGGTGCCGCCGCGCCGGTGTTGCACGGCGATACGGCAGAGGGTGCCGGACGAGACTTCGCGGGCACCTAACGCGGACCTAACGGGCAGCGGTTCTGCCCGCATCGGTACCCCGGCGGCCGGTTTCCGGCCGCTCCCGCCGCGCCTACGGTCGGGGCCATGAGCATCTCGTTGGGCCTGGTGGACACTCCGGTGGTGGTCGTGCCGGGCGAGAGCGTCGACATCCCGGTGACGGTCCGGAACTCGGGTGACGTCGTCGAGGGGTACGACCTCGACGTGGTCGGCATGCCGAGCACCTGGGCGACGTTCGACCCACCGAGAGTCTCCCTCTATCCCGGCGCGAGTCAGACCGTCACCCTCACCGTCCGACCGCCCCGGTCCTCCGAGGTCCGCGCCGGAGAGCTGCCGTACGGCGTCCGGGTGGTGCCGTCCGAGGCACCGCAGACGGCCACGGTCGAGGAAGCCGTGCTGACCATCGCGCCCTTCTCCGAGGTGACCGGAGAGCTACGGCCGCAGGTACGCCGGGCGCGACTCGGCGCCCGCTACCGCCTCGCCGGCGTCAACGGCGGCAATCTCGAGGAGACGCTGACCGTCACCGCCGTCGACAGTGCCGAACAGCTGAACTTCGCGCCCCGACCGCGGCCGACGACCCTGGCGGCGGGCGAACAGTACACGACCGTCCTCGGCGTACGGGCCCGGCGACTGCTCTGGCGAGGCACCCCGAGACACCTGCCGTTCCGGGCCGTGCTGAGCGACACGACGGGCCGGGCCGTCACCCTGGACGGCACCCTGGTGCAGCAGCCCGTTCTCTCCGCCTGGCTGCTCAAACTGCTCGCCCTGCTGCTGGCTCTGCTGCTGCTCCTGCTCGCCCTCTGGTTCGGGCTGCTGCGTCCGGCGGTGACCTCCGCAGCTCGGGAGGCCGTCGACGAGGGCATGGCGCAGGTCGCGACCGAGGCGGAGGTGGCGGCGAGCGAGGCTGCCGGCGTGGCGGCGCGAGACGCCATCGAACAGGAACGCGCAGCGGCTCCCCCCGCACCTCCGGCGCCGCCGCCGGCTACCCCCGAGGGTAATGACCGCGCCAGCGGGGACGGACAGTTCGCCACCGCGCTGGTGCTGCGGACCAACCCCGGGGGGTCGGCGTCGAGCAGCTACACCGTGCCCCGCAACCGGGTGCTGCTGATCACGGATTTCCTGGTGGACAACCCGCAGGGAGACACCGGGACCCTGACCGTGACCGCCGACGACGTCCGGGTGGTCACCTACGCGCTGGAGAACTTCCGTAACCAGGACTACCACTCGGTCACCCCGATCAGGGTGCCGGCCGGGTCCCGGGTGACCCTCACCGTCGTCTGCCGGCAACCGGGCACCCCGGTCGGTGCTCCCACGTCGAGGACCTGCCAGGAAGGGCTCTACCTCAACGGCATCCTCGCCCGGTCCACCCGGGCGGGCTCCTGAACCTCCGGAAGGTCGCCGCGATCCTCGCCAACCCTCGTACACCGGCGCATCGATTACTCTCACAGACCGCTTGGCAGATCGCGCTCAACGCCCGCGCCGGTACGAACGGGTGACCTGCCCGTCGGATAGCTTGCCCTATGCCCGTCATCGATCTGAGTGCGCCGGCCCGCCCTCCGTCGCCTCGCAGGACGACAAAGCCGCGGCTCGTGGCAGCGCTGGCAGTCATCGGGCTCGGGTCCCTCAGCGGCGAGCCGGTGAATCCGCCACAGCTTGCCCCTGAGGTACGGTGCGAGTCATGGCAGGCATCCATCGCGGGTGAGGTACGTCCGGCCACCGCTTCGACAGGGAGTGCCCCATCCGGCGCAACTACGGAAGCGCGCGTGGTGGCCATCATGGATGGTCGAAGCGGCTGCGTCGTGTCGATGCACCGATGGGGTGAATCGCCGTTGGTGTTCCAGTCCGGGGATCGCGATCTGGTCGCCATCGTCAAGATGGACGGCGACCGAAAGCGCTGGACGGTGCTGGTGTCGGGCAAGCCGCTGGGCGAGGAACTCGTGCGGTGGGAGGGCGACGACCTGGACGCCGGACTGTCGCGGGTGAGGGCCACACTTCGGGAGCGGGTTCCGGGACTGCTCGACTGACGGTTGTCTCGGCAACGGCGTTTCCGGCGATCGTGGTGAGCCGGTTTCCGCGGCGACCGTGGCCCTGACGTCGGCGGAGAAGTGAGATCGGTGCGGTACCGGGATGCTCCGATGATGACGTGGAGGTCCGTGCCGGGGCAGAAGGTGCGGCGCACGGCCGCGACGAAGCAGGCGATGGACCACGGCACGCCGACAGCCCTTGGCCAAATCATCTTAGTCATTAAGATAATTGCATGAGCACATCAACCGGCTTCTCCGTGGCGATCTCCGGTGCCGGCCTCTCCGGCCTCTGCCTGGCCCAGTACCTGGTGCGCAACGGCATCGACGTGCACGTCTACGAACGCGACCCGGGCCCCTTCGTCCGGCAGCAGGGCTACCGGATCATCCTCGACCGGTACGGGCTGGAGGCGCTGCGCACCAGCCTGCCCCGCCCGCTGTACCGCCTGGCGTTGGCCACCGGCGACGAGCCCGGCGGGCAGCTGCGCTTCACCGACCGGCGGCTGCGGGACGCCTTCACCATCACCTTCAAGGACAAGACCCACACCACCCGCCAGGTCGACCGGCAGACCCTGCGGTCGATCCTGCAGTCCGGGCTGGACGGCCGCATCCACTACGGCAAGGCCGCCGCCGCGGTGGACGACACCGACCCAGCGAGGCTGCGGCTGCTGTTCTCCGACGGCACAGCCGCCCCGGCCACCGTCGTCGTGGGCGCCGATGGCGTCGGCTCCCCGCTACGCACACAACTCATGCCGGACGCCGACCCGGTGCCCACCCCGATGGCGGGCATCTACGGCCGGACACCGCTGCGACTGAACGGTGCCAGCATCATCCCGGAGGCGCTGCGTACCAGCGGGGTTCTGGCCATCGCCGACCGACCGGGCCGCGCCTTCTTCTTCACCTCGATGCGCTTCGGCGAGAGCCCAAGAGAGGCCTTCGCGCGCCTGGCCCCGGGCAGCTACGCACCCACCGGTGAGGACTACGTCATGTGGGGACTGCTGCTGCGGCAGGAGGAGGTGCCCGAGGGCACCCGCCGGGACCTGCTGACACTGTGGAACCTGGCCACCCGGATGGGTACGGACTTCCATCCGCTGATCCGCCGACTGATCGAAGCGGCCGAACTGGACACCATGGTGCTCAACTCCTTCGCCACCGGCCGACGGCCGACCCGGTGGGCGGTGCCCCGGGCCACCATGATGGGCGACGCCGTACACGTCATGCCGCCGTTCGGTGCCCACGGCGGCAACACCGCGCTCCGGGACGCCGCCCTGCTGGGCCGCAGGCTGGTCGAGGCCCGCGCGGGCGGCATGCCGGTGGAGAAGGCGATCGCCCGCTACCAGGAAGAGATGGTGCCGTACGCCTTCCGCGCCGTCGACACCGCCGCCGCGCTGATGCGCCGCCTGACCGGAGGCGCGGCCGCACCACACTGGGTGCTGACCCGTGTGTTACCTCGGCTGCACCGGGTCACCGTACCGGAGGCATGATTGCCGGCATGTCCGACGAGTTGGCTCGTAAGTCCGCGATCGCCGACCTGATGCGTGCGGGACGGGAGATGTCCCGACTGTCCATGGTGTTCCGCAACGCCATCGCGGAGCAGTTGGGCCTCACCGTCAGCGACCTGGAGTGCCTGGACCACCTGGCCGAGGTCGGTTCCGCCACCGCGGGGCAGATCGCCGAGCGGACCAACCTCACCACCGGGGCGGTGACCAGCATGCTCCGCCGGCTCCAGCAGGCCGGCTACGTGACCACCGAACGCGACCCGGCGGACCGGCGGCGGGTGATCGTCACCCTGCGGCCGGAGCGGGTAGCCGACCTGGAGCGACCGTACGAGCGGTTCGCCGAACAGACGGGACGCCTGATCGCGGGTTACAGCGTCGAGGAGATCATGCTGCTGGTCCGACACTACGGCCGCATGCAGGAGATGTACCTGGCCGAGTTGGACCGCCTCCGCAGCGGTACGCCGGAGACAAGCGGCTCGCGCCACCGATCTCCTGCGCTCGACAGACCGAGGGGTGAGCCGCCCGTGCGGCAACTCGCCCCTGACGACCAGGAAACTACGGATGGAGCATGACCGCCGGCTAGTCCTGCCAGACGTTCAAAGCCCAGGCGAGGACGTACCAGACGCAGACGTACTCCCGCCCGGAGGCGATTCCGGCGATGTGGCAGGTGACCGGGTCGGGGAAGATGCCTTGGAGCCCCCAGCCACCCGCTGCCAGCGTGACCGGTGCCGCGCTCACCGCCGAGTTGACGGCGGAGACCGGGGCGGCCTGGGCGGCCCCGGCCGTCGTACCCAGGCCACCGGCCACCAGGGTGGCGACCATGACTGTCCCGGCCAGCCGCTGCCGCAACGATCTTTTACGCATCGTGCCTCCTCTTACGAGCCCAGACCGGGCTGTCCGGCCGGCGATTGACGATGCGGAAATGCTAAGCCCGGAAAGGGAGCTGACCGGCGGTCCACAATCCGACTACCACACCGGCGAGAAAGGCAATTTCGATCATCGGTTTCGGATCGCGGAGCGGCGAGTGAGCCGCTGAACCGGCGTTTGCTGCCGCAATGATCCAAGGACCCCGGGTACGTCGACTTACGGTGCTAGTCATCATTCCGATAAACGGATCAGGCCCGGGTATCGTCCGGTCAGGCCAGAGTACAGATCTTGGGCCGGGCGCGATCACGGGAAGTCATCGGGTGTGATGCCGGGCAACGTGGCCAGTAGTTGACCGGCCAGTCGCCGTACGGTGTCGTCGTCGTGCTGGCGACCGAGCCGGATGAGCAGCTCCCGGGTCCGGGTGTCGCGGTAGTGGTGTCGGGTCAGCGCGAGCAACGCGGTACGTCGGACCTCCCAGTCGTCGTCGGTGGCCAGCCGGAGCAGCAGTTCGGGTACTCCGGCGCGGTCCGCCAGGGTCGCGCCGATTTGTTCCACCGCCCGGCGCCGGACCTCGAGGGCCGGGTCATCGCGGACCAGTCCGACGAGCAGCACCTGAACTTCGGGGTCGGCGCCGAAGTGCTCGCCGAGCGCGGCGGCGATGCGGGCACGAATCGCCGGGTCCTGGTCGGAGAGGCGGCGCATCAGTCGCAGTGTCACCGCCATGGAGGCGCTTCCCTGCTCGGTCAGGCAGCAGACCGCGGCGTCGAACACGGTCGAGTCGGTGTCCGACTCGACGCATTCCAGCAGCACGTCGGTCACCACGTCGGGGCTGCCGTACCGGCAGAGCGTCCGCACGGCGGCCAACCGGATGCCGACGTAGCTGTCGCGGCGGGCCCGTCGGCACAGTGTCTCCACCAGGCCCTCGACCTCGCCATGCTCGGCGAGGGCGTCGGCGGCCGCGCGCAGTACGTTCGGGTCGGGATCTCGGCTGACCTGTTCGGCCAGGCACTCCCGCACGGCGGGGTCGGGCGGTTCGGCGAGACGGGCCAGGCTGCGGGTGACCCGTAGCCGCACGAGGGCGTCCCGTTCTTCGAAGGCTCGGTTGATGAGCAGGTCGCGGGTGGTGTGCCCGAACAGTTGTCGGCCGGTGAGCAGGTCAACGGCGGTGAGCCGGACGCTCGCGGTAGGGTCGCGTCGGGCGCTGTCCAGCAGTAGTTCTCCGGTGCGGTGGTCCGAGTGGGCCTCGGCCAGGGCGCGTACCGCGGCCAGGCGGACCGTGGCGTCCTCGTCGGTGCGAGCCGCGTGCGCCACCACCGTCCAGCAGGTGTCGTCGGTGCAGTCCCGGTCGATCAGCGCGGTCACGGCGGCAGCCCGCACGGAGGCGTCCTTGTCCTGTTCGATCCGGTCGATCAGCCGGGTTCGACAGCGTCCGTCCGGGTCCGGCACGAGCGTCAGCCGCTGTACTGCGGTGGCGCGGAGCCGAGCGGACTCGTCCGAGTTGGCCAGCTTGAGCAGCAGATCGGTTTCCTCCGGGCCAGCCCGCCCGGACAGCAGTCTGATCACCAGGCAGCGCCGTACCTCGTCCGGGGACTTGCCGGTGATGCGCTGAAGCGCGCGGCTTCGCGCGGTGTCGGCGTGCTCGGGCAGGCCCAGCAGGGCTGTCAGCGCTTCCTGTACGACTGCGGGATCGGGGTCGGTGGCAAGTAGTCGCTGGAGGGTGCCGGGTGCGTCCGGCAGGTCGGTGCAGCGCGCGGTGAGCACGGCCACGGCGGCTCGTCGTACCGTGGTGGCGCTGTCCTCGGTGGCGTGGAACAGGACGTGGCGGAGGTCGTCGCTGAGTTCCGGGCGACCGTCGAGGGACTGTACGGCCAGTGCGCGGACCGCGGGATCGGGCGAGTCGGCGAGGTCGCACAGCTCGCCGGTGAGGTCGGGATCGGCGCCGAAGTGAGTGATCAGGGCCCGTACGGCGGCCTGCCGGACGGCGGTGGAGACCTTCGCTCGGGCCTGGGTGATCAGGATGTCCCGGTAGCGACGACGGTCCCCGGCGGTGACGTCCAGCCGGCCGGCGGCTTCGGCTAGCCCGGCGACCAGGGTGAGGTGGGCTAGCCGCTCGCGGCCCTGCTGGAGTTCCCGGACCAGCAGTTCCTCCAGGTGTTCCTCCGTGCTGGACAGCGCTGCGGCGATCCGGGTGGCGAAGGTGGAGCCGGAGCGCCAGCTGGTGCGTACTCCGCGGCGGCGGTACCAGTTCAGAAAGGTGTGCCGGCCGGGCCAGCTCGGCCCGAGGGCCCGGATCGAGGAGAGCAGTTCCTGTTCGGTGAGTTCCACCAGGTTGGGGTCGTCGGCGGAGATGCCGTGTTCGACCAGCAGCACCATCTGACGCAGCACGGCGTCGCCCGCAGCGGTCAGTTCGGCGGGTTGTGGGGTTTCGGCCACGCACTGCGCGGCCAGCACGAGGTTCCAGGGCGGGGCGGTCAGGTTCAGCGGCGGCCAGGGTTGGGTGGTCTCGGTGGCGAGTCGGGTGATCAGGTCGTTGGCGATCCGGGCGGGCAGGGCACCGGCGACGAGGCGGAGCACCTCTCGCCAGGACGGGTCGGCCCAGCGTTCGCGAAAGAGCGCACGGAGCCGGTCGAGGTCCCAGGCATCGGGGTCGTTGTCGATCCTGTCCACGATCTCCTCGGCGCAGAAGAATTCCAGGAACGCGCGGTGCACGAACCCGAACAGCCGCAGTCCGTATCGTTCCAGGATGAAGCTTCGGTGGCGCAGTTTGTCGATCATCGAGTAGGCCATACCGAGTGCCCGCTCGTTCTCGAAGCCGTAGAACGCAACGAGATGGTCGCGGAAGATGCGTGCCAGCTCGTCGGAGTCGATGTAGTTGCCGGCCGGCCCCGATTCCCGGAATTGCATGCGGAACGCCAGGTGGCGCAGTAGTCGGCGCTTCGCATCCAGGTCCAGCGAGGGCACGTCGCCGTGGCTCTCCCGCAGTTGTTTGGTCACGTCCCACTCGGAGATGAGGACGTCGGTGACGTGCGCGTACAGTCGGCGTCGGTTGCGGGGCAGGGGGTGGCTGCGACCGACGATGGTCATGAGCATCAGCAGCAGTGGGTTTCCGGCGATCTCGTGCATCGCTCGGGAGTCGCCCAGCATGTCGAGGAGCTGTCGTCGTTGCCGTTGTGCTTCGACAGCCGGAGTGGGCATCACGTAGCGGTACCAGTTGTCGATGAACTGGGTGATCTGTTCGTCGTCGAGGTCTTCGAGGGTGAAGTGGTCGAAGCCGGCGTTGGCGAAGGTCTGCCGCTGGTAGCCGGCCGTCCGTGAGGTGACCACGGACAGCACTCCCGGGTACTCGTTGGCGAAGGTGGCGATCTGCGCGGCCACCTCTTCGCGTTGGACCGGGTCGAACACCTCGTCGAGGCCGTCGAAGAGAAAGAGGGCCTGGCCGCCCTGGCGTAGATATGACCCCAGCACCTCCTGGTTGATTCCGGTCAGTCCCTGTTGGTGGCGATGGCCGATGTAGTCGAGCAAGCCGTCGCAGCGCCCGTCTCCGCGGTGCACGGCGTAGGACCGCAGTTCGATCAGCACGGGCAGGTGCTGGTTCAGCGCCGCGAGTCGGGGTTCGTCGCAGGCTCCGGCCAGTGCCAGTGCCAGGTACCGCGCGGCCGCGGACTTGCCGGAGCCGGGGTCTCCGAGTAGGACGATCGTCCGGCGGCTGGAATCGCAGACCACGTCGAACAGCGAGAGCGCATCCTTGGCCGCGTACTCCTCCCAGAGTCGTTCGAGTTCCTCCGGGTTCACCGCGCCGGGCAGTCCACTGGTGTCACCGTCCGATGTGGCGCTTGCCCACCGCCACCAGGCCAGTGGCATTTCCGGACGAGCCTCCTCGTGTACCCGAGGCTCGACGAACAGTTTCGGCAGCCCGACGGTGAGGTATCCGATGGTGGGACGTGGCGAGACAGCGTCGACCGAGACAACGCGGTATCTGTGCGCCAGTTGCTCGTGGTAGCGGTTGCGTACGGCTTCGGGTAAGTGGGTGTCCGGATCGGCGGGTCCGCGTGCCGGAAACCGTCCACTGCGTACGTCGGCCAGCGCTGCGGTGACCTTGGCGGTGAGGTCGTCGACGCTGGTGAAGAAGGCGCACAGGTGTCGTTCCTTGAGTTCCCGGCGAAGTTCGATGATCCGATCCCCGTCGTCGCCTCGGGCGACCCGGTCGACCGGCCAGGGAGCCTCATCGGCGAGGAGGAAGATCAGGCAGGGTTTTCCGGCCGCGAGTGCCTCGCGATACTCCAGCTCGGTGATGGAGGAATCCTGACCGGGCGGGCGAAATCCGTAACGCCAGGCAAACAGTCCGATGTAGAGGTCGCAACGGCGCACGTCAGCCAGGCAGCGGTCGAGCGGTGGTCGGACGTCGGCGTTGTACGCTTCCATGGCGACGTCCTCGATCTCCAGACGACGTGCCACTGCGTGTACGGCAGCGCGATATTCCCACAGGTCTTCTTGAGTGGCCGAAATGTAGACCTTCATAAACGGCAACTCCAGGGGTAGCTGGCGTCCGCACTATCGAAAATATCATTCGTTGTCACCTTCGTGCGGCCGGCGGCGCTTCACCGCCATGGGATTCCCGCCGATGTCGGGCCTATGATGCCCCCAGGGCAGATGCCGCCCCAGTGGGTCGATTCCCGTTGTCTCGGGGATCCGTGGCCTCACCAGGGTCGGTATCGGCGCGGGTGATTCAGCGGGGGTCGCATTCCGCAGGATGATTGCGGGCGGGCGGCGATGCGGAGGAAGCCATGATCACGTTCGGCGAGGTGCACACCAACCTGCTGCAACACAGCACGGCGCTGGCACAGGAGCAGAGTTCGGAGGTGCTCAGCCTGGTCGAAGGCGAGGCGGTGCTGACCTCCCGCCGTCCGTCGCTCTATGCGGTCTCGCCCGATGTGCGCACCGGCGTGGACTGCTGGCTGCCCAGCGCCAAACGGAAGAGGTTACGGGCAGTGGGCGCGGTGGTCAGCCGGGCCATCATCACCGGTGGCCGAATCGTGCAGGCGTCGTCGGTCATCCAGGTCGTCAGCGGTGACCGTCGTCAACCCTGGTCGCACTACCTGGCCCAGCCGGGCATCCTGGAGACGGTCGGCAAGCTGAACAGCGCCGACCTGACCGCCGGTTTTCTGCACAGCAACGATGCGGACGTACTGAACCTGGAGGCGATCACCGGACGGGTGCTCGACGGGGTACAGATGTCCGACCTGCTGGACCGGCGTCCGCCGCTGCGGGCGGCGCGTACCCGGCTGCGTTGGGCAGCGCAGGTGGGTCCGCAGTCGGACCGGGAGGTCTCGGCCGTCGTCACCGTGGACTCCCCCACCCTGCGTACGGTCGAACTGGTTCTTCCCCCGCAGGACGTGCCGGCCGCCGTGGCCGGTCTCTGCGAGGATCTCGCGTTGCACGACTGGCTGCTGACCATGCTCTCCTCACTGATGGAGGCCGTCGTCACCCGGTCCGGCACCGGGCAGGAACACGTCGAGCGCTTGCGTCCCGTCTTGGAGCACCTGCTGCACCTCTGGTTGCCGGGCGCGCGTGTCGACCCACGGCTGCGGCCGATCTGGGACCGGTTGGAGCAGGTGCCCGGATTCAGCCGGCAGTGGAACTCGTCGGTGACCTGGATCCGGGATCAGGTCAGTGTGGGCAACCTGGCGCTGCTGCGTGACCTGGCGGGGCGGATGTCGATCGACCAACCGTGCGGGCGCAAGCACACTCATCCGCCGATGAACACGTAACTCAGCCGGTCGACGAGCTCGCTGGGCAGATGTAGGCCTTCACCACCCGCGCGCCGGGCGACCTGCTGCGCGACCGCCGTCGGTACCGCCACCTGACCGAGAATGGTCCGTACCGCCAGCTCGACCGGCAGGTACTGGGTGTCCATGAGGGTCAGGGTGCGGTACGCGCAGAACGGCGCGGCGGTCGGGTTGAGCTGGACTACCGCCGGCAGCTCGTCCCAGTCGGCCGGTAGCTCACCGGTTATGCGGGTCGGTTGCATCAGGGTCTGCCCGCGGTGTCGCAACACGCCCAGCCGGGCCATCTGCCAGACCGACGCGAGCAGTGCGCACGCCCACACCCGGGTCTTCGGTTCGTCGGACCACAGCTCTATATCGACGAAAATGGAGTGCCGGGGATCGCCGGACTGCACCGGCGGAGACCAGGGGCGAGGCAGAGTCATCGCCGGCGCGTCCACGTACCCGGGCGAGCGCATCCCGTTGGACAGCCACCCGGATGCATTGAGCGGGGGCCGACTTCCGGTGGTGTTCCGGGGTGGTTCCATCACGAGGGTGTCGACCACCATCTGGGCGAGTTCGACGCCACCGTGACGGGCGAAGCTGGATTCCCGAGCCACGTAGTCCAGCACCAGGCCCAGCTCTGCTGCGGCACCCTGCACCTGAGGAATCACCTCGCGCGGTGAGCCGAATCGGTGGAAGTAGTCGTCCACCATGAAGCAGGTGCTGATCCGCGGCTGACGGAGGGCCGGCAGCCCGTGGCGGGCCAGGGCCGGAATCGCCGTCGACCAGTCGGCGATCCGCGCGAACTTGCGGCGCAGATCCTGGCAGCCGACGCCGAAGTCCTCCGCGTAGAAGTGCCCCAACTCGACCGACAGATGGGAGTACGCCACGCTCTCTGTCCGACGCACCGCAGCTGCCTCCTGGAACCTGACATCCACGTCGATCACACGGTTTCCCATGCGGTCTCGTCGAAGAGCTTTTCGGTAAGCGTCACGATGGCATCCACCGTCTTCACATTCGCGATTTTGGCTTGTACGTCATGATCGGAGATGAGCTGTTCCCGCCACTGCAACAGCGGGTCCAGCGGCACCACGCCGAGCCGCGTCGTACGCCCGACTCCTCGGCGGCGGGCCAGTTCCGACAGTTCTGTGTCGCACTTGCGCAGGAATGCCTGCTGCGCGAGGTCGAGGTGGCCGACCTCGGGGCCGCGGGAGTCGATCACCGCCGTGCGGATGAAGCGCAGCGACTCCCGCAGCCGCTCCGGCTCGTGACCGTACTCCTTGCCTATGGCGAGGATGCCGCCCGCCTCGAAGGCGAGATCCGCCGCCGCGGTGACGTGCTGGGGAGTCCAGCGATGAAAGACCAACCAGCGCGCGACCACCTTGCGTAGCGCGGGGGTGGCCGTGGCGGCCAGCGCGATATGACTGGCGTACGACCGACCGGCGCTGAGGTCCACGAGAATCAGGTCGAACTCCTCCTCCAGCCGGAGAAAGAGCTCGGCGCAGCGTTTGGCGATGTCGTTGGTGAAAGGGAACTCGCTGCCGTTGCGCTGGCCGGGTAGCAGCACCAGCGGACCTGAGCCGATGGGTCGCTGGCGCAGGCTGGCCCGTTCCGAGGTGCCCCACACATCCAACTGCTTGGGGAATGGGATCTCTCCGCGTAGGTAGCGGTGCAGACCACCCTCGTTCGGCCCTTCGCCCTCCACCCCGTTGACGGCGTCCGGAATCTGGAACGTGATGCCAGCGGTGGGCGAGCCGAAGTCGTAGTCCAGGTAGCAGGTGGGGCGGCCGGCCAGGGCGCTGCGGTAGGCGATGTTCGCGGCGGTCACCGAGCGACCGGTGCCACCCTTGTGCGACGTGACGAAGACCAGCATCAGATCCCCTCGCTGGCCTTCTGTTGCCCGGTGGTGATGTCGTTGAGCAGGAGCAGCAGCGTGTCCGCCAAGGCTGCCGCCGTGCCCGGCCGTTCGTCCACCAGCAGTTGCGCCCGGCGCAGGCTCACCCGGATGCTGCGCATGCTGCGTTGCATCGCCTCTCCGGCGAACGTGCCGCGCATCAGCTCACGGTCGAACAGGTATTCCGCTTCGTCGATGAGGTCCTGCGCATAGGCGACGAGCCGGCCGGCGCGCGGGAAGGGCCGATCCCAGAGCAGCTGACCGGCGTTGACCAGCGCATGCACCACACGCTCGGTGAGGTACCAGCTGGGCGCGTCCGGTTTGGGGGCCAGCCCGGGGAAGGCACCGCCGGCATGGTCCCACAATCCTCGGTGCCGGCCGTCGGGAATCCGGCGCAGCAGCAGGTGATCCCACACCTCGTCGGCCAACTCGAGCAGTTCGCTGCGCCGCCGGGCGTTGCTCAGCAGGCCGGCGACGTGAATCGCCCGCTGTAGCAGCACCGTGGAGAACTCGTTCACGACCCAGGTCATCATCGGCGTGGAATCGGCGTCGTTGAGAGTGACCCGCTTGCCGGGGGTGTGCACGAGCAGCGCCGACTCCCCGGGCGTTGCGCGTCGGGTGACGCGGCCCCGCTGTGCCAGTTCCACCAGCACCGCGGCGATGCGGCCGAGTTCCTCGTCGCCGCCGCGTCCGACCGCGAGCAGTCCCTTGACCGCCAGCGACGTCGCTTGGAGGGTGTAGTAGTCGGTGCGGTCGCCATCGGTCGTGCGCCACGGGATGTCCTCGATGGGCCATCGCCGCCGGTTGCCGAAGGTCGCCACCGTGGCCCAGTAGGTCCGGGTCAGCTCCCAGCGCAGCTGCAGAGCCCGGGACAGCCGCTGTTGTTCCTCGTTGAGCAGGCCGAGCAGGCGGGTACGTTCCGAGTTCAGGTCTTCGATGGCGTCCATCGCGATGACCGTGAAGTAGAGGTAGGGGGCGTTCTCGGCCGAGCCTTCGCGTTGCCGGCCGATCGGCTCGCTGGTGGAGACTTCCTCGGCGCCGGCGATGATGCCCCACGACCAGCCGCATTCGAAAAGCATGTCGCTGTTGTCGAGGTCTTCGGTGACCCGGCCGGACCCGAGGACCACGCTGCGCAGACTGGCCATGGTTTCCCGCAACTGCTCGCGCAGCGCCGCGACGAGTTCCCGGCGCGGTAGCTCGTCCTGGTTGACCATCTCACACAGCCGTTGACCGTTGGAGCTGGTGGAGGTGAAGACAAAGGTGCTGAAGCTGCGCAGCAGGCCCACCATGGCGGCGGTGAGTCGAATGCCGGCCATCGCCTCCAGTTCGTCCAGTTGCACGAGCAGTTCTCGTCGCTGGGTGGCACTGCGGTAGACCTTGACGAAACCGATCGTCGCCAACGTGAGAGTGATGGAGACGGCGAACGAGTCGACGATGTCGAAGGACCGTTGTTCCTCGGTCAGCTCCGGGCCGCCATCGACCGGGGTGAGGTAGCCGCCGCCGCCGAAGATGGGTGTGCCGTCCTCGGCGGTGTACCGCCTGAAGTAGTCGATCATGACGCTGACCAACCGTCGGGGAATCTCGATCGCACCGCCGAGCGAACTGAGGGCCTCGACCACCTCGTCGTCGGCGCGGTCAGGGTCGTCGAGCGACAGCACGGGGATCTTCGCCGCAGGAAGAAGCAGGATCAGCAGCTGCTCGGCATCACTGACGGAATTGCTGCCGCTTCGGCCGCCCCAGTGCCATTCACCTTTTTCCCAACAGCTCCGCACCGTGGCACGCCAGATGTCGAGGATCTCCTGGCGCGGCTGTATCCGCATGATCCACCGCCGTCTGCATGTAGTCGCCGACTCGGAACCGCTGGTGTTGCCGTGCGCACGATGATCCACGATGACCGGCACCGATGTGCAGTGTCATCGTAACGGGCTGGTCGAGTGCCATCGGAACCGCTCTGCTCGCGCGAGTCGGCGAGCCGCAGAACGTGAAGCAGGGTGCCCGCCCACCAGGCGGCGTGCCCATTCGGTGGCACCCCTGATCCGCCTCGGCACTATCCGCGAGCGCGGCCGGTGACCAGCAGCATGCTCAGATATCCGTCACGCAACCGTGGCCGGGGACGCTCCTCGTAGACGGTCACTTCATACGCGCCGGCGGCGATGCCAGCCACCACCTCGGCGCGGTGCAGCGCCACGGCCGGGAAGAAGCGCGGGCCGACGCGGTAGCCGGCGGACCCGAGCATGACGGCCACCGCGAAGGGTGCGCCAGGGCGCAGTGCCCCCAGAAACCGGGCGACGGCGTGATCGGCCTCCGCCCGGTCGGCCGAGATGGAGCAGGCGACGAAGAACATCGTGCCCGCGTCCCAGGTGTGCTGCGGCAGATCGAAGACGCTGGTCCGGCTGACTCTGCCGACCTGCGCCAGGCGCTGTCGTGGATCCGACAGCGCCGCATACGCCGGATGCTCGAGGCAGACCTGCCAGTACGGATCCCAGAGCTTGTCGTAACCGTCGACCTGGGTACGCAGCCAGCGCAGATTCGAGGTGGACCACTCGCACAGCTCGATGGCGCGCGCGAACGGCAGGAGCGTCAGCGCCGGATAGAGGTTGGCACCCGATCCGACGTCGACGCAGCGCGCCTCGGCCAGCCTCGCTCCGGCGAAGAAGTCTCGGGTTCGGCGGAGCAGCTCCCGGTCGTCGGAGCGCAGGTCCGCGTAGTTGTGCGAGACATAGGCGTGCGGGTCGAACCCGTCCCACTCGACCTCGGTGTTCACCGGCCTCGCAGACTCGATCGGCACGGATGACGCGGGTAAATCACCACAACCGCCGGCCTCCGGGGTCAACGCCATGGACGTTCCTCCATCGGTCTCAGCGGATCACACTCAGTTGTCACTCTGGGGCGCTCAGTGCGCCGACCATTGTGTATCGAACTGGTAGCTTGCCCGCAAGTGACAGCACGCCACTCCAGACAAGGAAATGCCAGCCTGACGACGGCCCTGCTCTCTCTATTGGACGGTCCAGACCAGCGAGGGTGGCCCTCTGCTTTGTGCGCGAATCACATCTGCTTCGAGCTGATCTACTTGAGTACGGGCTGCGGACCTACCGCAGTGATCAGTGCCGGCTCTCCTGGCTCAGAAAACCCGACAACAGGTGCCTGAACTCGTGCGGGTGTTCGATCGCCGGGACGTGCCCGCATCGGCTGAACACCTGCAGCCGGACATCGGCGAGGTGTTCGAGCAGGGGCTGAGTTGCCGCCGCCAGCGGGACGACTCGGTCCTCGGCGCCGTGCACGAGCAGCACCGGCGCGCGGATCGCTGCCAGGGTCTGCGGCGAGAGGGTGAGGTCCTCGACCCATCGGGCCCTGGGTGGCGGGAACAGCGACGGGTATGCGGCCGCCCCCGCTCGCATCGCAGCCGCCCGGGCCGCGACGGCCGCATCGGTCACGAGCCTCTGGTCGTAAACCAGGCGGCTCAGCATGTCTCGGGCTCCGGGCGGACCGGCGGGGGCGGCCCAGATCGCCTCGAGATCGGCGGACAGCGGGGCCCCGGGGGCGCCCATGGTCGAGACCGCCACGACCCGGGTGACCTGCTGGGGACGCGCGGCCGCCAACGCCAGCGCCACGGCACCGCCCATGGAGTGACCCACCACGGCGTAGTGCTCGATGCCGAGAGCATCCATGAGGCCGGCGGCCTGCTCCGTCCACAGTCGGAGCCCACCTCTGGCGCCCGCCGGGACAGGGGTACGGCCGAACCCCGCGTGGTCGGGAGCGATCAGGTGCCAGGAGGTGCCCAGCGCCTGCGCCGTCGCTGCCCAGGCTCCGGACCCGGTCGTGCCGGGTCCGGAACCGTGCAGCATCAGCACCGCGGGGCCGGTGCCGCTCTCCATCAGGTGTACGGGAGAGCCCTCGACGGTGATGGTCCGAAGTTCTGTCACCGGGGCAGGCCAGGTGCGTTCACGCCGATGCGGGGTCGACGGACTTCGAGAAGACCTCCATCATCGCCCTGCCGAACTGCGGCATGTCGGGCCAGCCCCGGCAGGAGACGAGGTTGCCGTCCACGACGTCCGGAGCGTCGATGACGGTCGCGCCCGCGTTCTCCATGTCACCGGTGATGGGTGGGAAGCAGGCCGTCTTTCGGCCCTTCAGCAGCCCGTACACCGCCGGCACCTGGGCGCCGTGGCAGACCAGGGCTATGGGGAGGTTGCGGGCGAAGAAGTGCTCGGTGATGCGCCGGACGTCGGCGTCGACCCGGATCCACTCGGGGGCTCGTCCCCCGGGGATGATGAGGGCGTCGTAGCGCTCGACGTCGACCTCGGCCCAGGGCACGTCGACCGGCAGCTTCCGGCCGTTCTTCTCCACGTAGGCGTCGGAGTTGGGGTCGAACTCGTGGATGACCAGTTGCACGTCACGCATCGTCCGGGACGAGACGTCGACGTCCCAACCGCCTTCCTGTACGCGGTAGTAGGGGTACATGGTGTCGAGTTCCTCGGCGGCGTCGCCGGTCAGGAGCAGCGCTCTGGGCACCTGCTTCTCCTCGCATCTGGGGACGGGCGAGATAGATCCAATACGATCCGATCGGTTCAGCATTCCCCGGCCCTGTCCGCCCGTCAAGCCTCTGCCGCGACCGGCTCCGTTTCCTTGAGTTCGTCGAAGAATCGGCGGAATCGCTCGCCGGAGCGCAGGATGTGCCGACGCATCGCGTAGGCGGCGGCGTCGGCGTCCCGCGCGGCGATCGCGGCCACGACGTCCTCGTGCTCGGCCATGGCCAGGTGGGTGACCTGGGCGTCGCGGTGCAGCCGGAACAGGTGTACGTGGCTGTGCAGGCGGGCAAGCGTTTCCCGGATGACCTGGTTCTCCGCGCTGGAGGCGACGAGATCGTGGAAGGCGGCGTCGCGCAGGCCGAAGGCACCGTAGGCCGCCGGCCCGTGGCCCCCCTCCAGCTCGGCCATCTCCCCCAGCATCCGGCGCAGGCCGGCGACCTGCTCCGGAGACGCGCGTTCGGCGGATCTGCGTGCCGCGGCCGGTTCCAGGAGCAGGCGGATCTCGAGCATGTCCTCGAATCGGCTGCGGGTGATCTGGGGCGGGATGCGGTAGCCGGCGTGGGGCACCCGTACGACCAGGCCCTCGGCCTCCATCCGGTTCAGTGCGTCCCGGATCGGTGTCTGCGAGACCCCCAGCTCTCGGGCCAGAACGTCGATCGTGACGCGGGAGCCCGGCTCTATCCGTAACGACATCAGCTGTCCCAGCAGGGTGTCGTACACCTCGTCGGCGAGCCGGCCGCCGGCTCGTCCCGACGGCCCTGCGCCCGTCACGACCCTGCGGGCCGGGGCGATCGTCGCTTCATCGTCCATCGTGACCTGAGGTCCTTCCTCGCGCCCTTCGGGAACCCATTGACATCAGTCACAACGCTGCGGCATGCTGACGCCCCAACCGGATCGTATAGGAAATGTGGCGGATGATCGTCATCCTGCGCCACAGCATCGAACCACCCACCACCGTTCCACTCGATCACCTGAAGCTCCCACGAGCATGCGCGAGGTCCTGCTCGGTTCGGTCACCGGGCTGTGGTTGGACCGAAGGACTTCTCGACGGCGTGCCGGCCCGGGCATCGCGGCGCAGTCGTGACGCCGGGCTGCGGATAGTCCTGCGCGGCAGCCCGGCAGCCCCGCATGAACCATCCGGCAACTGCTCGACGAAGCACCTGGCGAGGTTCTAGAAGTCCGAACCCAGAAAGCAGGCAGGCATATGCGGCATTCACGGCGAACGACACGATTGTCCGCTCCCCGGCGGAAGGTGCAGCTGGCGACGGTGGCCATGCTGCTGGTGGCCACGACCGTGGCGGCCTGTGGCGATGGCGGGGACGACGACGCGACGGCGAGCGCCCCCAAGGCGCCGGCGACCATCCCGGAACTCACCACGGACCCGCTGACCCTCAGCTTCATCTGGTTCGACTGGCCGCCGGCCCAGGCACTGGAGGCCTTCGCGAACGCGGAGTACAAGAAGGAGCGGCCGAACGCCACCATCAAGGTGAACACCGTGCCGAACGCCAATTGGCACGACGCGATGTTCACCCAGTTCGCCGCCCGCAAGACCGACTTCGACATCGCGATCCTGGATTCGCAACACATCGGCGAGGCCGTGACGAACGGCAACATCCTGGACATCACCGACTTCGTCAAGAACAACATCGACGTCGAGGCGTACAACCCGTACCTCCTGGCGGCGTACGGCCAGTTCCCGCAGGCGGAGACCGGCCAGCGGGACGAGAACGCCAGCCTGTACGGGCTGCCGCTGCTCGGCGACACCTGGACGATGATCTACCGCAAGGACCTGATCGGCGACCAGCCGCCGCAGACCTGGGACGAGATGATCTCGGTCGCCGAGAAGTGTCAGGCGGACAACCCTGGCGTCAGCGGGCTGGCTTTCCACCAGGCCAACGGCTCCGACGCCGCGGCCGTCACCTACAACACGGTCAACGGCGTGTACGGCGGCAACCTCTGGGACCCCAAGACCCGCAAGATCGACGGCATTCTCAACGATGCCGCAGGCCATGAGGCGATGGATGTCCTGGTCAACAAGATGAAGCCGCTGACCGCCAGGGGCTCCGGCAACTGGTTCATCGACGAGGTGAACGCGGCGGTCGCCCAGGGCAAGGCCTGCATCGCGTTCAACTGGATCGCCGCGAGCGGCGGCCTGCTCGATCCCAAGGAGTCGACCCTGGGCTCCACCCGGGAGCAGATCCTCGACAAGCTGGGATTCGCCACCCTGCCCAGCCAGAAGACCAACCTGGTCCCCCTCGGCGGGATGGGGATGCACGTGTCGGCCTACTCCGCCGAGGCGAACCAGGTCGAGGCCCTGAACTTCATGAAGTGGTTCCAGCGGGCCGACATCCAGAAGAAGTGGGCGGCCGCCGGTGGGGTGCCATCGCGTACGGACGCCCTGGCCTCGCCCGAGTTCCTCAATGCCGGGCCGTTCAACCAGGTGTATGCCGACTCGGTGCCCCGGATGCGGGACATGTGGAACGTGCCGGAGTACGCACGCCTGGTCGACATCGAGAACACCAACGTCAACGCGGCCCTCAACGGCGCCAAGAGCCCGAAGGCTGCGCTCGACGACATCGCCAAGGAGCAGCAGAGCGTGCTCGACTCCAGCAGCCGCAGGGGCGGCGGCGGACTGTGAGTGACCCCGTACTGACGACCGATGCCGGGCAGGTGGCGGCTGGGCCGCCACCTGCACCGGGTCGGTTCCGCCGGCTGAGCGACCGGGGACTGGCCGTGGCCTTCATCTCCCCCGCGCTGCTGCTGTTGCTAGCGATGTCGGTGTTCCCGCTGCTGTGGGCGCTGTACCTGTCCTTCACGGACTACTCGGCCACCCGTGGGGGGCGCGCCTACTTCGTCGGGTTCGGCAACTACACCGCCATCCTGACCTCGGCGCAGGTCCACCAGCGGGCCCTGACGACGTTGATCTACGTGGTCGGTGCGGTCACCCTGCAGACAGTGCTCGGTTTCACCATCGCGTACCTGATCTCCCGGCGTACCCATGGGCGGGGGTTGCTGACCACGTTGTTCCTGGTCCCGATGATGCTGTCGCCGGTCGTGGTCGGGCTGTTCTGGCGGTTCATGCTCGACGCCCAGTTCGGCGTGATCAACAGCATGCTCGGCTCGCTCGGCCTGGGGCAGGTGGAGTGGCTGACCCGGCAGCGGACGGCGTTGATCTCCCTGATCGTGGTCGACACCTGGCAGTGGACCCCGTTCATCATGCTCATCGCCCTGGCGGGGCTCACCGCGGTGCCCAAGTACCTGTACGAGGCCGCCTCGATCGACCGGGCGTCGGAGTGGTTCCGGTTCCGCACCATCACTCTTCCGCTGGTGTGGCCGCTGCTGCTGATCGCGGTGTTGTTCCGGGCCATCGAGGCCTTCCGGCTGTTCGACCTCGTCTACATCCTGACCAACGGAGGTCCGGGTGTCTCCACCGAGACCCTGTCGTTCCATGTCTACAAGGTCGCCTTCCTGGGCTTCAACACCGGAACCGCCTCGGCGTACGGGATCCTCATGGTCCTCGTCGTCATCGTCCTCTCGCAGATCTACCTGCGTTACCTGAACAGACTCAAGGAGGGCTGATGGCCGTCTCCGTCGACGAGGCCGTGGCCACAGGTCCTACCCCGGATCGCGCGCTCCCCGCGCGTCGCCGAGGCGGCCGGGGCCGCTCCGTGCTGGAGGTCGCGGCGCTGACCGTACTGGCCGTGGTGATGCTCTTCCCGGTGCTGTGGATGATCGAGACCTCCATCAAGGAGAACCGGGACGTCTACGCCGTACCGGCCGAGTTCTTCGGCTTCACGGTCACGATGGACCATTTCAAGGACGTGTTCATCGGCCCCGACGGCGGTCGTTCCGACCTCTCCGTGGCCTTCCTCAACTCCGTGCTGGTCGCCGGGGCCTCCACCGCCCTGGCCACCCTGCTGGGGGTGCCGGCGGCCTGGGCCTACTCCCGCTTCGCGGTGAAGGCCAAGAAGGACCAGTTGTTCTTCATCCTGTCCACCCGCTTCATGCCGCCCGTGGTGGTCGTGATCCCGATCTTCCTCATGTACCGGCAGGTCGGACTCATCGACACCAAGCTCGGCCTGATCCTCATCTATGCCGCGTACAACCTGCCGTTCACGATCTGGATGATGAAGGGGTTCGTCGACGAGGTGCCCTCGGAGTACGAGGATGCCGCCATGCTCGACGGGTACACCCGGCTGCAGGCGTTCCGGCGGTACACCCTTCCCCTGCTCGTGCCCGGCATCGCCGCGACGGCGGTCTTCGCCCTCATCTTCTCGTGGAACGAGTTCGTGTTCGCCATCTTCCTGACCTCCAGCGACAGCGTGCGTACCGCGCCACCCGCCATCGCGGGCCTGATCGGCGGCACCACCGTGGACTGGGGTCTGGTGGCCGCCGCCTCCGTGGTGTTCGCCCTGCCGGTGCTTCTCTTCGCCTACCTGGTCCGCAAGCACCTCATCGCCGGGGTGACCCTCGGGGCGGTGCGACGCTGATGGCCGGCATCGAGGTGACCGCCCTGCACAAGCGCTACCCGGACGGCACGGTAGCGGTCGAGCAGGTGGACCTGTCCATCGGCCACGGCGAGCTGTTCGTGATGCTCGGCCCGTCGGGTTGCGGCAAGACGACCACGCTGCGGGCCATCGCCGGCCTGGAGCGGCAGACGACCGGCGACATCCGCATCGGCGACACCCTGGTCAACGACCTGCCACCGGCCGAGCGGGACATCGCCATGGTGTTCCAGTTCTACGCCCTCTACCCGCATCTGAAGACCCGCGACAACCTGGCGTTCCCGCTGCGGGCCGAGGGGCTGCCCAAGTCGGAGGTGCATCAGCGGGTCGACGAGGCCGCCCGGCTGATGCGGCTGGGTCCACTCATGGACCGGCGACCCCGCCAGCTGTCCGGCGGGGAGCAGCAGCGCGTGGCGCTCGCCCGCGCCCTGGTGCGCCGACCTCGCGCATTCCTGATGGACGAGCCCCTCACCAACCTGGACGCGGAGCTGAGGGCGGACATGCGTACGGAGATCAAGCACCTGCAGGGAGAGTTGGGGGCGACGATGGTCTACGTCACCCACGACCAGGTCGAGGCGATGTCGCTAGGTCACCGGATCGCCATCCTCAACAAGGGCCGCGTCGAGCAGATCGGCACCCCGCTCGAGGTGTACGACCGTCCGGCGAGTCTCTTCTGCGCCGCCTTCATCGGCTCCCCGCCGATGAACCTGATCGAGGTGGAGGTGGCCGACGGGAAGCTGCGCAGCCGAGGCGGGCTGGCCCTCAACCCACCGCCCGGCCTGCCCCGTGACCGTCGCCTGATCGCGGGTGTCCGGCCGGAGGCCCTGGAGGTCACCGCACCGGGGGCGGAGCGTTCGGTCCCGGCCCGGGTGGTCTCGGTGGAGTGGCTGGGCGACGAGATCATCTACGTCGTCGACCACAACAGCCAGCACGAGGTACGGGTGCGGATGCCACCGACCGTCCGCTTCGCCGCTGACGCACCGGTAGGGCTCCGGCACACCGGCGCCACCCCGGCGGTCTACGACCCGCGTACGGAAGAGCTGGTGGCCTGATGGGAACCGTGGCAGCACAGGGGCTGTGCAAGTCCTTCGGCAAGGTCCAGGCCCTGGACGGGGTGACCCTGGACGTGCCGGACGGCGCCTTCTTCGTCGTACTCGGCCCCTCCGGGGCGGGCAAGACGACCACCCTGCGAGCGATCGCCGGCCTGGAGAAGCTCGACGCCGGGTCGGTGCACCTGGACGGCAGGGACGCGACCGGTGACACCCCGGCCGCGCGCGACCTGGCCATGGTCTTCCAGAGCTACGCCCTCTACCCACGACACACCGTGTACGAGAACATCGCCTCGCCGCTGCGGGCCCGCCGCTGTTCCTCCAGCGAGATCGCCGCCGCCGTCGAGCGGATGTCGCGCCTGCTGCACATCGAACGGCTGCTGCAACGTCGTCCCGCGCAGTTGTCCGGCGGTGAGATGCAGCGGGTCGCCCTGGCCCGGGCGCTGGTCCGTAGCCCGCGCGCCTTTCTCATGGACGAGCCGCTGACGAACCTCGACCTCAAACTCCGCGTCGAGATGCGTACCGAGCTAACCCGCATCCACCGCAGCCTCGGGGCGACCTTCGTCTACGTGACCAACGACCAGGTGGAGGCCCTGTCCATGGCCGACCAGGTGGCGGTGCTCAAGGAGGGCAAGGTGCAACAGGTCGGCACACCGACCGAGGTGTACGAGCGTCCCGCCAACCAGTGGGTCGCCGGGTTCGTCGGGAGCCCGCCGATCAGCCTGCTCCCCTGCCACGCCGAGGGAGACCGTCTGGTCGGTGCGGAAGGGTGGACGCTGCCGAGACCCCGGTGGAGCACCGCTAAGGACGGTCAGGCGCTGCTGCTGGGCCTGCGCGCGGAGGACCTGTCCGTCGAGCAACGGGGGGACGCGTCGTTGCCGGGAGAGCTCTACGGGCTTGAGCCGCTCGGTGACCGAACGGTGGTCGACGTCCAGGTGGGGACGACGATCCTCAAGGTCAAGGCACGACCAACCGTCACCGGTACGCCGGGCGAACGACTGTTGGTCACCGTCGACCTGGACCGTGCGCACCTGTTCGACGCGGACACTGGCCTGTCGCTGTCCGAGGCCGGGCGGTAAGCCCGCCGGGCGCGACGGCAACCTGCGCCCACCTCGTCTTTTTTGCCTGCGCCCAGGTGCGGCCCAAGCGTTGATGATCACAGGAGCGACGCGATGAGTGACCCGATGAAGGTTCTGGCCCCCGAGTACCGGCGGCTGCGGATCGGCGACGTCTGGCGCGACGCCGCAAGCGGAGCCACCTTCGCCGTCGAGGACCCGGCCACCGGCAAGACCATCGCCGAGGTGGCGGACGCCGACGTCGCCGACGGACTAGCCGCTCTGGAGGCGGCGAGCAAGGCGGCGGCGCAGTGGGCGGCGACCCCGCCGCGGAAACGGTCGGAGTTGTTGACCGCTACCTACCGGGCCCTGACCGAGCGATCCGAGGAGGTCGCCCGGCTGATAACCCTGGAGATGGGCAAGCCGCTCGCCGAGGCCAGGGCGGAGGTGGGGTACGGCGCCGAGTTCTTCCGATGGTTCGCCGAGGAGGCGGTACGCGTCGAGGGCCGCTACAGCACCGCTCCCGCCGGTGGTTATCGCATCCTCACCGTGCCGAAGCCGGTCGGCCCCTGCGTCTTCGTGACGCCCTGGAACTTTCCGTTGGCCATGGGGGCCCGCAAGATCGCTCCCGCGCTGGCCGCCGGCTGCACGACCATCACCAAGCCGGCAGCCCAGACCCCACTGACCATGCTGTTGCTGGCCCGCATCATGCAGGAGGTAGGCGTTCCGCCGGGGGTCGTCAACGTGGTCACCACCAGGCGTTCCGGCGAGGTGGTCTCCGCACTGCTGGCCGACGCTCGGACCCGCAAGCTGTCGTTCACCGGGTCGACCGAGGTGGGGCGGGTGCTGCTGCGACAGGCGGCGGACAACGTACTGCGTACCTCCATGGAACTGGGCGGCAACGCCGCCCTGATCGTGTGTGCCGACGCTGACCTGGAGGTAGCCCTCGACGGGGCCATGGTGGCCAAGATGCGCAACATCGGGCAGTCCTGCGTCGCCGCCAACCGGATCTACGTCGAGGAGCCGGTACGCGAGGAGTTCACGGCGCGTTTCGCCGAGCGGATGGGCGCGCTGTCGATGGGCCATGGTCTCGACGACGGGGTGGAGGTCGGGGCATTGATCGACGCCCCCTCGGTCACCACGATCGACGAGCTTGTGGCCGACGCCGTCGACCGCGGCGCCCGGGTCCTGGTGGGCGGCGAGCGTCCGGACGGGCCGGGCCATTTCTACCCGCCCACCGTCCTGGTCGACGTGCCCGACGATGCGCGGATGCTGGCGGCCGAGATCTTCGGCCCGGTTGCGCCGATCATCCCCTTCACCTCCGACGAGGAGGTGATAGCCAAGGCCAACGACACCGAGTACGGCCTGGTCGGCTACGTCTTCACCCGCGACCTGCAACGGGCCCTGCGGTTCACCGAAGGGCTGGACACCGGGATGCTCGGCATCAACCGTGGCCTGATCTCGGACCCCTCAGCGCCGTTCGGCGGCGTCAAGCAGTCCGGAATCGGCCGGGAAGGGTCACACGAGGGCATCCTCGAATACCTCGACCTCACCTACGCCGCGATCGACCTGCGGTGACCGACCTCGCCGACGCCGTCCCGGTCTCGCAGGTGGCCTGGAGGTCCGTCCCGCCTATCGCCGCTGACGTTCCGGAGAGGCACTGACATGCTTGAGACCGTCCGCGGACCACGCCAACTGATCGTGGGCGAAGGGGTCGCACAGAACATCCCCCGAGTGGTGGCCGAGAGCGGCTCGCGGGTCCTCGTCGTGACCGACCGGGTGCTGCTGGCGCAGCCGCGCGTGTCCGAGATCGTGGCCGCCGTACGGGAGAGGGTCGAGGTCGTGGAGGTGTTCTCCGACGCCACCGCGGAGGTGCCCCTCGCCGATGTCGCCCTGGCCGGCTCGGTAGCCGCCGAGGTGGAGGCCGAGGTGATCCTCGCCATCGGGGGCGGTTCGGTGATCGACCTGGCCAAGATCGTCGGTGTCATCCGGCGCCACGGTGGGACACCGCGCGACTTCTACGGCGAGTCGAGGGTGCCGGGGCCGACCCTTCCCCTCGTCGCGGTCCCGACGACCTCCGGCACCGGCTCCGAACTCACCCCGGTCTCGGTGTTGACCGACCCGGACCGCGCACTGAAGGTGGGGGTCTCCAGCGTCCACATCGTGCCCGACTTCGCCATCGTCGACCCCGAACTCACCTACACCTGCCCGGCGACGGTCACCGCCCACTCCGGCATCGACGCCTTCTGTCACGCGGTGGAGAGCTACACCGCGCGACCCCGAGCCCACGGACCCCGTGACCTGGTGGAGCAGGTGTTCCTCGGCCGCAACCCGATCACCGACCACTACGCGCTCCTGGCCGCCGAGCGGATCGCCCGTAGCCTGCGGCGGGCGGTCGGCAACGGTGCCGACACCCAGGCCCGCGCGGACATGTCCTACGGGTCCGTGCTGGCCGGGCTGGCCTTCTCCCACGCGGGCAACGCCGCCCCGCACGCCCTCCAGTACCCCATCGGCGCCGCCACGCACACGCCACACGGCCTGGGCGTCGGGCTGCTGCTGCCGTACGCGCTGGACGCGGCCAGGGAAGCCATCGGCGACCGGCTGGCCGTCCTCGCCGGGGTGTGCGGGCTCGACGTGACCGACGCCTCGGATGCCGAGGCCACAGACACGTTCCTCACCTGGCTCGACGGGCTCCTCGCCGACATCGGCATCCCGCCCACCCTGGCGGACATCGGTGTGGCCCGCGCCGACCTCCCCCGCTTCGCGGAGCTGGCCGGCGGGGTCACCCGCCTGATCCAGAACCATCCCGGCCCCACCGACACCGCCAGCCTGACCGCGATCCTCGAAGCAGCCTGGACCGGGGATCGAACCAGACGGTCCTGACCCAGGCACACACATTCGATCGGGCGATAGCACCCCGATAATGAGACCTTTGTCTCCTCGCAGGTGACGGTGCGCCCCCGCAGCAAAGAGCGGCATCCTGGCGTCCGCTCCGCTCCCCGATACACAGAGGCTGATCAAAAGGGTGCCCGATCCCTCGACCTACGACCGCAAGCGCGACCCATACCGCCCTCACTAGAGCAGTGAAGCTGTGACCTGGCTGCGGGGCAATTGCCTAGTCGGCCCGCGGTTGTCTGACCAGGAGGCTCGAATTGCTTTCGACCCTATGTGGAGGCTAGGAAATAAGTGGGGATGCATCGGTGATCATGGAGTAGCGGCGATCCATGACTCCGAAGACAGACCCACCGTCAAACGGCATCTACTCTCATCCCTGAACTGACTGTCGCAGCGTCCGCCTCGACGATGAAGACTCACTGGCCCTCAGAACCGCCCTTTGTTGATGCTCTTCCCCAGACAAGAAGACATCAACAAGGGGGTGTACCTGTAATTCGTCGAACTCTCTCAGGCCCTCAAGAGATTGAAGGTCAACTTGGTGGCGGTGCACACGACGGTGTCCGGGGACACCTGAAATCCCTCTTCTTCGCAGGGAGGGGCGCCCATAGTTCAGGTGAGGTTGGCCATCAGGAGAGCTAGCAGGGCGGCGATCGTCACGACGATCACGGCAGCGTTGAAGACCATCACTGTCGAGAGCCCGGTCGACTTCTGCCCCGGACTGCCTAACGACCCCCGAGCGAAGGTCACCGCCGGCGCCATGTAGGCGACTACGGCAACTTCGCCAGCATTCACCGCGACGTCCGCCTGCGCTCGTCCGGCCTTTCGAGGCAGCAAATACGGCACCCATACCTGCACCCGGTGTCGACCAGCCGTGACTGGCACTCGGTGTTCGCCCCACCGCGCCACTCCGACGTCGACACCATCGACCAACAGGCGCGGCTTCGTGGCCCGGTAAATGATTGCCGTTGGCGGATAGGCAAGGCTGATCGTCAACTTGGCCGTCCTAGCAGAATCACCGACGCCCGATATTGCCTTACCTTGACGATGATTGCCACGCTTCGACAACTGCGATCACCTCCCACGTGGTCCTGCCCGCTCTTGAGGCCAACACTTTCGCTAGCGCCTGACAACATTACACGCTGGATCCGGGGGGTCGACGTTTACCACCGCCGACCCACGCCCGCCCAATCTCGAGCATTTCATCGCCGATTCGATGACCGCCGCCTGCGTCCGTTCTTTATGAGCGCGACGAAAATGCCGACGCACACGACCGAAGACACAGCCATGGCAGCCGCCGCGAACCCACTTTTCCCGTCTACGAGAATCCTGATCGAGGTAATTCCGAAGCCGACGGCAAGAACAGGCAACATAATTTGTGCCACACCGCGATGGTGACGCCGGTTATGTGCGGCATTAATACGAAGCTGCTCGTCACTGAGACCCTTTTCCCCGGGCGTACCGAAGGGCCAGTTGGCCATCCAGATCAATGCGGACAGCCCTGCGACAACGAACAACACTGTGACGATCAACATGTTATTTCCCCAAGAAGCCGGTCAGTCCATGACAGCGCCGACAGCGTTCGTAAATGGGTCGTGATTGGCGGTAATCCATCCACCCACGGTGTACATTGCCTTTTGCGGAACCCAACGCGTCCCCGCTTCGAATCGACCAATTCCGTAATTGATCGCTGTGGCTCCAGTCAACGCTTTCCCCACACGGCCCAGCGGAATCCTACCGACCGACGACGATCCCAGCCGACCGTTTCCGAAGTTGATCGACTTCGCCCCGGTCAACGCTTCTCCCACGCGGCCCAACGGAACTCTAATCGAGTTCTGCGCTAAGAACTTGGTGGTGCCGGAGGCGACACGGGCCCCTGGGATGAACGCCGATCCGAGATCTGTAGCCAGACCGACACCGAGCTTTGCGATGTCTGCCTTGGTCATGTCGCTCCTCGCGAAATCATTCATCCGGTACAAGGCACTGGCGCTGGCTGCTCCGGCGGCCGCAGCGAAGCAGACACCTGCGGTAGCCACGATGCAGACGCCAGCGGCCACGATTGCGGCGCCTGTCAGGATCGCACTTTTGTGCTCGACAAGCCAGTTACCCGCAGCGCTGAGCCCAGACTTGAGCCCTTCCCCGTTGCGGCACCAGAAGCTGGCGCGACATTCGCGTTGTTTGCGTTCTGCTTCGGCGCGTTCGTTGCTGGCTTTTCGGTACGCCTCACGTTGTTGCTGGCAGCTTGACCCACAGGCCGGTGGGACGTGCTTCTTGACGATCCTGGTGACCGTCTCGCCGGAGGGGGTGGTGTCGACGTAGGCGCGGTCACCGGTGTCGTCGTTGTTCTCAGTGAAGTACATTCCGGTGGGGTCGGCGTTGTCGATCGGGTTGTTTCCGCCGTACTGGTACGCGTTGTACTGGGCCGGGCTGTCGGCGACGAGGACCGGGTCGACGGAGATGAACCGGCCCAGCGTCGGGTCGTACTGCCGGGCGCCGATGTTGGTCAGCCCGGTGGGGTCGATGTCCCCGCCGACGAAGCCCTTGTTGTTCACCCAGACCGGGTTCGTACCGCGCGGCGCCCCGTACGGGGTCTGACGGCGAATCGAAACAGCCTGGGTGCCGGCGTTGACCCCGATCTGTTGAGTGCCCTGGTGGTCGTCGAACAGCCAGGTCAGATTCGTGGTCGCCGAGCCTGCCGTGCGGGATGCGCAGACGGTGCCGGCGAAGCTGTAGTAGCGGGTGCCGGTGTTGACGCCACCTTCGCGGCGGATCTCCTGCCCGGGGAGGTAGAGGGTGGTGCCGCTGCTGTCGCGACGGATGATCCTGACGCCGTCGGCGTCGTAGATGTTGGTTTCGATGGTCTGGCCGCCGGCCGCGACGGTGGCGAGCTTGCCTTCGGCGTTCCAACCCAGGGTCTGGCTGTTGGTACCGGTGCCGCAGTTGTTGGCGGCGGTGCCGGTCGGCCGGCAGATCGTGTTCCCGGCGCCGTCGTAGGCGTAGTTGCTGGCCACGGCGCTTTGGCCTGGCGCTTGGGTGGTCATGGCGGTGACGGCGTGCGGTCGCACGACGTTCGGGCCGCCGGTCGGCACCGTGTAGCTGCGGGTGGTGTCGCCGCCGGCGGTGTGGCTGGTTTCGGTCAGTCGGGAACCGGAGGTGTCGAAGGTCCAGTCGTGCCAGTACGGTGCCGGACCGCCCAGGTTCGCCACCGCCGGGTCGGCCTGGCAGTTCACTCCGGCCTTTGGGGTCCAGGCGCTGGTGAGCCGGCCCAGCAGGTCCTGCCGGAAGCACTGGGTGTCGGCCTGACCGATCTGCGGCTTCTCTTCTATGGAGGTGATGTTGCCGCTGTGGTCGTAGGTGTAGTTGCGGTCGGAGACGGTGCCGACGGTGGTTTCCCGCTGCACGGTGGTGCGGTCGATGCGGCGGGTGGCCTCGTCACGGTAGACGGTGTCCTGGGTCCAGACGCCGCCGGGCATTTTGTAGATGGAGCCGCTGCGTTCGCCGTAGGCCGTGTAGGTGGCGGTGGCCATCGTGCCGGCCGCGCCGGTGAGGCTGGTGTCCAACCGGACCGGCATGCCGGTGGTGGCGTCGTAGTCGGTCGTGACTTCCTCGGTGACCAGGCCCCCAGCGGCCGGGTAGGAGACCGATGTCGGTGCGCCGGTCGCCGCCGAGTAGTTGTAGGCGTAGATGTAGGTGCCGTTCAGGCCGGTTTCGCTGGTGGGGATGACGTAGTTGACGCCCTTGGGCTGGTAACGGTCGTCGAAGCTGCGCACCTGCCACCGGTAGGCGTTGCTGCTGCCGGCGGGTTCATAGCGGACCGCCTGGGTGAGTTGGCCCCTGAAGCCGCTCTGACCGGTGTAGAGGGTGTCGTATTTCCATTCCGCGCGCAGCGCTCCGGTGGCGGAATCGTCGCGCAGTTCCTTCCTCCGACCCAACGCGTCATAGACGTACCAGAGCACCTCACCGCGGGCGTCGGTCGTTTTTTCCAACTCGTTGTTGTCGGTGAAGAAGCTGGTCGTCTCGCCCTTGTCGGGGTCGGTCGTGCGCCACAGACGGCCCTTGGCGTCGTACTCGTTGACCCAGCGGTTTCCTGCCGGGTCGACGGTCCTGATCAGCTGGCCCTTGCGGTTGTAGACGTACTGGGTCTCCTGGTAGGCCCCGCCGACGCCGGATGCGGTGGTGTGCTGGCGCAGTTTGACGACGCGGCCTTCGATGTCGGTCACGGTGGTGGTCGCGGTGCCGCCCTGGGGCGGTGTCACCTTGGTGAGGTCGCCCTCGTGGGCGGTGATGGTGCGCCACTTCTCGACCAGGTTGGTGACCCCGTCACCGGCCAGGAAGATCGTGTTCGTGGGGCGGGATGCCCGGTCGAACATGGTCTTGGAGACGGCGGGGAGAGACCACTCCGGTTCCCACCACAACGTGCCGGAGGGGGCCCCGGGTTCGGCATGCGCGCCGTAGGAGACGGACGGCCGGCCGAGGCTGTCGTAGAGCGTGTCGGTGACCACCCGGTTTCCGGTGCCGTCCGCCGCCAGGCTCTGGGTCTGCCGGGTACGCAGCAACCCGTCGAGGATCTCGTACGAGGTGGTGTAGTTGCCGTCCGCGTTCAGTACCTGTGCTCTGACGTACGGATAGGCGTTGCGGCCTGCGGCGAAGGTGTACGTGTACTGCGCGGACGGGGTGCTCGGATTGGCCGCCTTGGTCCAGCCGAGCCCCCACACCTTGCTGACGCGGCCGAGCGCGTCGTGCTCGACCTCCGAGAGCACCCTGTTGTTGGGGTCGGTGGCCTTGACGGTGGCACCCCAGTAGGGGTTCGTTTCCACCGACGAGGTCCAGTTGAACGGCGCCGGACCGGTCGTGGTCACCTTCGTGACCGGGCCTCCGACGGCCGGCGTGTACGCGGTCGTCGTGACGTTGCCCTTGATGTCGGTAGCACTCACCGGCCGACCCGTCGGGTCGTAGCTGCCCTGCGACACGACCTGCCAGACCGTGCCGGTGCCGGCTGCCCAGTCCTTGAGCTGCTCGGTCTTCGTGACCAGACCGAAGGTCGGTGCGGTGTCGACGCTGGTGGCCCCGTCGTAGTAGCTCCGCGCGTCGGAGATCACGTCGTCGATGGTGGTGGGGTTCGTGCCGCAGGCCAGCGCGGTGGTGGTGGTCTGCTTCACCGTCGTGGTGAGGTTCTTGCCGGTGTTGCGGTTGTAGTGGTAGGTGATGCACTTCTCGTCGCCGGTGACGGCGATGTCGCCGTCGTCCTGGGACCAGTTGACCGTGCCGTAGGTGTGGTCCAGGTGCTTGGTGCCGCGTGAGGTGCGCCAGCCCCGGCTGCCGTCGACGCCGAGGGCGGTCGCGGTGTAGGTGGTCTGTGTGTCGACGAAGCGGGCCTCGACGATGTCACCGTTGATCGTCCGGCTCGCGGTCGGGTTGGACCGCCACGGCACGTTCACCGTCTTGGACACCGGCTTGGATTCCACCCCGTTGTAGACGACCTGCTCCCGCACCTGGCCGGCGAACTGGTCATGGTCGTAGACCGTCTCCGAGCCCAGCGAGGCGGGGACTGTCACGCTGCGGGTGCCTCCGCTGGGGCTGGCCTTGTCGCCGTGCATGCCCCGCATGAAGGTCGTCACCGCGAGGGTCCGGGTCGCCGAGTCGTCACCGACGCGGGTCTTGACCTGGGCGTAGCCACGCCACTGCGACCACGTCTTGCGTTCCGGCCTGCTCAGACTGTCGTCGTCGGCGTAGTGCCACGCCGGCGATCCCACGTACTCGTACCAGGTGTGCTTCGACGGCGCCTGGTGGCCGTTGGCCAACTGCACGTCATCCTCGGCCACATGCTCGACCCGGTGCTTGTGCCACCATTCGGTGATCAGTCGCTGACCGGTCGGGTCGGTCGGGTCCGGCACCCGTACCGGGTAGCACCGCTTGGTGTTGGTATGCGGCTGCAACCCTTCCACCATCGCCTCGGTGCACTCCGGCTGCGCGTAGTCGACCTTGATTCGGGACCCGGTCTCCGTGACGATGCTGGATATCCGCAACCAGTTGTCGGTCGTGCCGTGTTCGGTCAGCACCCGGTTCGGCAACGACTCCGCCTCGAAGGTCACCGGCGGTAGGCTGACGGTGCCGCCGACATGCCCCGCGTGGTCGATCCGGTTCAGCCACAGCCCGGTGTGAGTGGAGTCCGCCGTCGCCGCGAAGGTGTGCGACAGGGTCCACGACTCGACGTCCTGCCATGCCGGGGTGGTCTTCGTGGTGTCCCACACCCAGGTGGTGACCTTCTTCAACCGCTTGGTCGTCCAGAAGGTCGGCGAGTACTGCTGCGCACATGACGTCGCCGACGCCTTGCACTCCTGGTCCCAGGGGGTGTCCTTCCACGACGCCTTCACCGGGTTGGACTCGGTGCCGCAGTTCGAGAAGCACCGCATGTCGGTATCGAAGACGATCTTCGCGTACGGAGTGACTTTCCGTTCGGTCACTCCGTGGATGGCCGACGTGCGGTCATAGGTGCCGTAGTCGATCCGCTCCAGATACCCTGCCCGGTCGTAGGACACGTCGTCGGAGTCGGTGTCGTTGCGGGCGTACTTGTTGGTCTCCTTGCCGTACCAGAGCGACATCGTGTTGCCGCGCACGTCGACGACGTAGTCCAGATTCCACCGCCATGCCTGCTGGCAGTCGGAGTTGGCGAAAGCCGTCTGGTGGCACGGTTCTCCGGAGTGGTTGCCGAACACCGGTACGGCCAGGGTCGAGTTGGTCTTCGACGTATGGCCCGGCAGTGAGTGCAGACCGAAGAAGTACTGCGTGCCGTCGGTGGTGGTGACCTTCCAGTGCTCACCGTTGTTGTCACCGTTGCCTGACGCACCGGTCAGCTTCTCGATCTTCGAGCCGTCCTCGGTACGCGCGTGCCAGCCTTTGCCGGTTTCGAAGACCAGCTCGGTGCTGCGGCCGTTCAGGTTCATCGTCGCGTTGTCCGACCGCCAGCACAGGTCGCCGGTGTCCGTCGTGTTGTTCGCGCCGCTCTTCTTCCGGTCCTCCGCACAGGACACGTACCGCCGCTCGATGAACCCCGGCGAATAGTCGAAACCCTCACCGATCCACGACGGCTGGTTGTTGGTCACCTCCGACCGACCATCGACGGAGGCGGACGAGTAGGCCAACCCGACCGACGGTTCCGGTCCAGTCGCCGGAGGCGTACGCAGGGGGTAGTTCCATGAGAAGTCCCCGGAGGACGACCCGGCCGACCACGTCGACGAGGGGGCGAGGCTGGTGGCGGTGAAGTCGCCGTCGGCGCCCGCGCCTGCCGCCGCAAGGGCGAGGAAGGAGCCACTCGCCTGGGTCGTCATCTCCCCCGACAACCGCGCCATTTCCCTAGATGCCGCCGCGGTGGAAACGGCGGTCACCTCCGCGGTCGCCACGCCCTCACCGAGATCGTTCGTGGTGGGAAGCGGTACCGATCGGCAACCCGGTGCATCGGGTGTCGACAGGGCACAGGCCGGTACCTGCCACAGCCGCAGCCGTGACGCCCATGATCCACCCACCGCGTACCGGAAGGAGCTGTAGTCCACCGAAACCTTGGCCGTGCCGGCAGCAGCCCCGATCGGTGCCGTCACCTTGAGCACCAGGCCGTCACGCCAGTTGGCCGACAGTAACTCCCGGTCCACGATCTGCACGTCCACGCTGGTGACGCGCGCGCCGGCTGGGCCGCCACTGCGAGCGACCCATACTGGCAGCGTGCCTGCCCGAACGCCCCGGCCAGGCGTGCTCGGTGCGGCGAGCGTCGCCCGAGCGGTACTTGCTGCCGGCCATACCGGCTTCGGGACGAGAGTCTCCTGCATCAGCTTCTGCGTCCATGCCCGTCCCGACACCGGACCGCCGTGTGGATCGAGTTCCTCAACCGGCGGTCGCACGGGCTCTGCCCTCGCAACGGCGGCCTCCGCCGGCAAAGCGACCAGCAGCGACGCTGTTACGGGGATGACGGTGAGGCCGGCGATCCAACGACGCAGTCGGTGCGCTCGATGAATGCTCCGTGGTGGCCGCGGCGAATCGTGGACGGATCGTGCAGACAACATGCATTTCTCCCCGGTAAGAACAGCCGCACGGAGCAAGGGTGCAGATGGGTCATATCGGCACGAGCAATGGAAGAAAGGGGTCCGACGTGTCCGGTCCGGCCACGCCAAAGCTGGAGGGTGAGCGACTGCTGGGCTGGGTCAGCAGCGTCGAGCACCGGCCGCGGTGCCGACCCAGCCCAGCCGAGGCTACGAGTCGTAGAGCAGGTACACCGCCGCGTCCGTCAGCGCACCCTGGAACACTGCGACATCGTCGATGCCGCCGGTCCACTGGTCCATGAGTTCGCCTCTCCACAGGGTGCGACCCACCAGCAGCGGGCCGGTCGACGCCATCGGGGTGAACCCGATGCTCGTAACCCCTTCGAGCTCACCATTGACATAGAGGCGAAGCTGCTTGCGCCCGGCGTCGTACACCCCGGTCAGGTGGGTCCACACGCCCTCCTCGGCAACCGATGTCGAGGTGACGCTGGCCGTGGACGTGGTGTTGGCATCGGCGGCGCTGACGAGGAACTGCCACTTGCCCAGGGTGGAGTTGAACTTGAGCCAGGTAGCGCTCTCGTGCACTCCTCGCTGGGATACCGCCGTCCGCATGCCGTCGAGCCGATCGAGCATCACCCAGGCCGATATCGTGAACGACTGGTCAGTGCGCAGAACTGGCTTGTCCTGCCACTGGGTGAACTCCAGACCGTCGGCATCCGGTGGCGTGGTGCCCGTCTTCACCGCGCTCCGTGCGTACTCTCCGGTGCTCTCGACGTATCCCTCCTCCGGGAAGTATTCGTAATCGAGCCACAAGCCGGAGCCGTTGTTGGAATAGCCGGCACCCACGCTTGATCCCCGCGTCAATGCCAGCCATCGACCCCAGGCAGTCACCGTGTCGGGTGCCTCGCAGGTGTCCCTCAAGTCGGCCAGGTAGCACGGAGTCGCAGCCTCGAAGTTCCAGTTGCCAACCTGCACCGGCGTCAGCATCCCTGGCTCGTGGAACCAGCTGGCCGTCGGGTCGTGTGCCGGTTTACCGGTGAAGTCGTCTGGCACGATCACCCGGTCGTAGGCTTGGACATCGGCGACGTTGCCGTGGAACCAGTTGTCAGCCACGCCAGAGCTCCACCCTCGGCCCACCGCGAACGTGCCCGTGGCAGTCCACGGTGGCACGCTCCGATCGACCTCGGCGGCCAGTGCCCCGTCGACGTAGAGCCGCACTTTGCCAGCGGGTTTGTCATACACGCCGGTGATATGCGTCCATAGTCCGACATCGGCTGCGGTCAAGGCGATGCTGCTGTATGCCGCGCGGGTGGTACTTGACTGGTTGTCACTGTCCTTCATCAGAAAGGACCAGCGTGGCGTGGCCGGCGAGCCGATCACCCGGGTGCCGAGATGGAAGCCGGCGGTGTTGACCCCCGCTTGGGATGCGACGACGTTGTCGCCGGTCGTCGGCAGCGAGTTGAGCCGAACCCACGCGGCGACGCTGAAGGAATCGCTCGTATCGAGGACACTGCCTGACGTGGTCAGCGCCGAGGAGGCACCGTTCAAACCGACGGTCTTGCCACCGTTCATCCTCACGTCGTCGGTCCAGTTGACGTTCGATGCGATCAGGTCGGTCTGACCGCCCCGGGCCGGCTGCTGGTCGGCGAGCGCCACAGTCTGGTTGATGCCCGGATACTCCTCCAGGCCCCATTTCGCGATCGCCGGTGAGGTGGGCAGAGCATTGAACGTGAGGGACCCGATGTTGCCGAGATTGCCAGTCGCATCGATGCCGCGAACCCAGAAGGTGTTCTGTCCGAAGCTTGGCACGGTGACGCGGGCCGTAGCCGTCTTAAAAATTGTGGTGCCGCTGGCGGCTATCTCGGTCGTCGGCGGGTTGGACCATCCGTAGCGGAACTTGGTCACGTCCGATGAAGCAGTGAAGCTGATCGATACGGCCTCGCCAGGACGACCCATCGGGGGAAACAGGCTGAACCGGGGCGCTTCTGGCACGGTGGTGTCCGCGGCGAATCGGCACCACGACGACCAGGGCCCGGTGATCGAATACGGGGCCTTGTCGGTACCCTTGGCGCGGAATGCGTACGTGGGCCCCTTTGCGATGGTTACTGGGTTGCTCTCCGCCTCGGTGTTGGGAGTGATTCCCGTCTTCGCCGGTGGTGCGCTCTTGCGGGTCGGGTAGGTGTCCGTCACCGCGCCCATGCCCCCGGCTGGGACCTCGATCCATTCGAACCTACCGGTCAAGGAATCGCTGGGGTCGGCGTCGGGAAAGACTGCAGAGAACGTCGGGGTCAGCGTGCCGACCGTCAGCACCCCGGAATTACAGGCCACTCCGGCGACCTGCAGGCTGTGCGGAGCACCGGGCTTGCTGTCGTAGTCGACGATCAGTTTGGCGTCGTTGGGGTAGAACTTCTTCCACCGGCTCTGCGTCGACTCACCCGACCCGTCTGACGCTCGTCCGGTGAACCCCACCGTGATCGAGTTCCACTTTCCGTTTGCGGCTGCCTTTACGTGGTCGGTGGTGTTGTTTCCTTGGAAGTTCATGATCATGTCGGGTTGGATCGAGGAACACCCACCCGCCTCGTTCGCATTCCCGGTGGCCGTGTTCAGGAACGACTTCAGCTTCATCGTCGTCCAACCCGCCTTCGGCGTCGCGTTGATCGACGGGGTCGCGTACATCGACGTGACCGTCTCGTCGCAGGACCAGGAATGGTCCAGCTTCATCTGCACGTAGGCCGACTCGATGTGCTTACCCTTGAGGGACACCCCGTTGGCCGTTGTCGAGAACTCGAAGTACGACCGATACAGAGCGCCGGTGTCCGGGTTCAACCCCACTCGCGCTCTGCTCGTGTCCGAGTTCGATGAGCCGTTGTTCGTTCCGTACGCCCACTTGCTCTTGAAGACCGACCAGGCAGGGTCGACGAAGAGCGGGAACACCGCGTCCGGATCATCAAGGAGCGCCACATCCGGACGCAGCACCAGATCGCCGTCGGAAACCTCGACGCCGACCGCGCCGACCCGCGCCGCGTCTCCGGCCGCCGTCGGCGTCGACGGGTCGCTTTGCTGCGACGCACCTCGCGACGCGACTCCCTCGGGGGCTTGCAGCCGAGAATCCCACATGACCGCCGGTTCCGCCGAGGCGACGACAGCAGTACCTGCCATGGCTCGCAAGCTGCCGCCCGGACCTGGGACGATCTCGGAGTTCCCACCGACCCGGAACCGCGGCGCGCGTACTCCTGGGAGGGCTGCCGCCGCCGGCGTCTTGACCACCAGAACGTGCGTGAAGCCGGTCCGCGTCGCCCGCACCACCAGGTCCACATCGGAAAGCACGTTCGGGTAGATCAACGAGTCACCCGAAGCCGTCGGGGCCGGCAGGGCCTCCGGCCACGAGAGCGTGACCGCGCGCCCGGCTCGCGTCAACGTCACCAGCGCGGCTTGCCCGCCGTCCGAGAACGCCACATCCGCGACGGACGCCCGGGGTCGCCACAAGCCATCCCCGCCTCGGGCCAGGTTGAGGTCGATCTCCTCCCACCGGCCGTCCTTGCGGGTGCGCTGCGGCACCACCGACGACGCGAATTGCAGCCGTCCGTCCGGCAGCGCGGTGACCTCGGCGAATTCCGTTCGCGACCCGTCCACCACGACGGGCTGCCCGCATGACGTAGCCAGCGCGCTCGCCTCGGCCTCGGAAGCGGCTGTATCCACGCACTGCCGTTCTCCCGCAGCAACCCGCTCCGGCGCTGGAACACCGATCACTCCAACAGCCAACACGGCTGTGACTCCAGCCGACAGCCCACGCCGCCACCGAACGCCCAACACACACCCCCGTAAGAGCAAGTAGTGGCAGCGACAGTAGAGGTGCAACCTCCCCGAGGTTGCACCGCCCCAGGGTGGCGGATCCATCACTCACCGCCACTGATCGCTACATGTCGATCAATTGATGGGATGGACCACTCTTGATCACTCAGAGCGATCTCAATCTATTCGATAGTCTTCAATGTTGTGATACAGGTCACTCTCACGCACCGCTCCCGCGTCCGTGGATGCGGTCCGTAATCGCGGATCGTGCTTTCAGCGTGGTCGTCGGGCGAGGACTAGCCGGCACCGTGGGTTGCCGTCACGGCGCTGTCCCAGGGCGGTCAGGGCGACGGTGGTGACGGTGAAGCCGGCCGCTGTCAGGTCGTCGCGCACTGCGGGCAGCGGGTTGGTCCGGTAGTACATGACGAAGGGGGGTCGCCACACGGTGTTGCGTACCCGCATGGCCAGGTCGAAGCCGAGCGCGGCCCAGTGCGCGGTCGAGGTCAGTGGCGGCGGTGCACCGATCGGGAGGGCGAAGATCCCGCCGGGCCGCAGCGCGCGGTGGACGCCCGCGAAGAGGGCCGGTCGCTCGGTGGGCAGGAAGTGCCCGAGCGCTCCGAAGCTGACGGCCAGGCTGAAGCCTCCGGTGAACGGCAGGGCACGCGCATCGGCCTGAACCCAGGTGGCGTCCGGGTGGGCGCTGCGTGCCTGGGCGAGCATGCCGGCGCTGAAGTCCACGCCGGTGATGCCGGCTCGGCACACGGACCTGAGCACCGCCATGCCCGCCCCGGTGCCGCAGCACACGTCCAGGCCCTGGTCGAAGGGGCCGAGTTCGGACAACGCGTCGGCTGTCGCGCGGAGATAGCTGTCCGGCGTACGGAAAGGCGTGTGGTCGAACTTCGGGGCCAGCAGGTCATAGCCGCGCTCGACCGAAGAGAACGCCTGGACGCAGAGTTCCCGCAGAGACGGACCGTGGGGCGAGAACACCGGCCAAGGGTACCTGCCGGAGCCCCTGCACGATGTCGGCTCGCGGTGGCGCAGAACGCGGAGGTCCTCGTTCTGCGCCATGATCCAGCGGCTGCGCCATACCGCCTGCCGGTGGCTGGTCAGGCGCGGGTGCGCTGCCGCAGCCGAGTCGAGACGACCGCGACGACCACCATGCAAACCGCGAGGGCCAGGGACGGCAGGGCGTCGGGCCGGCGCAGCAGTTCCCCCGTTCCGGTGTTACCCAGTTGGTGCAGCGTGCCCAGCAGGAGGGTCGGGGCGACGGCGATCAGCAGTCGCTGGTCGGCTGTCGCCACCCACAGGAAGGCGGCTACGGCGACGATCACCATGGCGGCGGAAATGATCTGCGAACTCATCGCGGCGGGGCGGAAGGCTTCCACCGGGATCAGATGCAGGGCGAGTATGCCGGCGATGACCAGCAGCGCGTTGGCCCGGGGCGCAGGCGGCACGTCCGCCGGTCGCCACAGGCCCGCGATGACCAGTGGCGCGGCGACAACCGGCGCCCAAACCTGCGGCAGGCCGTTGAGGAACAGGTACGGAGAGATCACGATCGGCACCACCGCCGCGGTCACCACCAGGACGGCGGCGGTACGGTCGTGGCCCGCGACGACCGCCACCAGCGCCGTGCTAGCCATGACAATCTGGATGCCCTCGTTCCGCAGGGCGTGCAGGGGGTCTGCGGATCCGCCGAACTGGAACGTCGCGACGATGTCGTTCACGCCGATGAGCACACCCAGCGCCAGCACCGCCATGGCGCCCAGGTGAAGCCCCTGCCAGAGCAGCACGGCGGTGGGCCGGGCCGCAGTGCTGCCGCCGTGCACCCGTAGGCCGCCCCGGATCAGTGCGGCCGCCTGCCGGATGCTGGGCCAGCGGCGGGTGGTCGGTTCGTCGCCGATCAACGTGTCGATCAGTTCGTCGGCACGCTCCCGGCGGTAACCGGCCGGATAGGCCCGCAGCAGCATTCGGTACCGCTTCTCCAGAACATCAGAACTCATGCTGGCCTGGTCCTCACGATAGAAGGTTGATCGGCACTTCCCAGCGGGAAGCCCCGGTGCGGCAGCCGATCCATGACCACCCGGGCGGCCCGGGCGAGCCGGTCGGCCTCCTCGGCGAGTACGCGGTAGCCCTCGTCGGTGAGCCGGTAGTAGCGACGGGCACGCCCGTTGACGATCTCTTCGCCGTCGGCGGTGATGAGTCCCTCGCCGAGCAGCCGGTCGATCACCGAGTACAGCGAACCGGCGGCGAGGGTCACCCGCTCGTCGGACAGCTCGGTCACCCGCTTGATCACGGCATGCCCGTGAAGCGGGCCACCGAGCAGAGCCGCAAGGACGAAGTACGACGGTTCCCGCAGCGCGGGACGCGAGGTCGATCGCATAACCTGAAATACAAGCAAGATGAGTATCTAGCCAAGGTGACCATCCAGCGTGGTCACCTCACCTGATCGTCCTCAGCAGACGGCGTCACGAACGGCTGAGCACCTAGCGAGCCGGCGAAGCGCTGCGCCGAGGGCTCGTGGAGCAGTCCCGCGATGCCCGGCGCGACGCGGACGAAGACACCGAACGGCACCTGGATGACCGGCCCGGACATCACCTCACCGACCCGGTCCGCGAACGTGACCATCGGATCGTCCTGCAACGCCTTCAGCGAAAGCTGTACCTGTCCACGGGTGACGTCGAAGTCGAGCACCTCGCAGGTGACCTGCTGCCCGGCGTGCACCACGTCGCCAGGGTCGAAGAAGTACTCCCAGGTCAGCTCCGGAATCCGAATGAACCCAGTGCCGGGCGAGCCGGCCGGTCCCCCTCGAGAGGCACGAAGACGCCGAAGTTGTGGATCTCGGAGATGATTCCACGCACCACTGTGCCGCGCTGTGGTCGCTCCTCAGACGCGGCAGAACTGTCCTGCCCACTCGAAGATTACGGGATGTCGGCACGCTGACCAGCGGTCCGACCGGTCAGTTTGACGAACGGAGGGGCCTCAGGGATTTCGGTCAAGGACGCTCCGTCGTGCCATGCCTGCGCAGCTCGCACCACCTGGGCGAGTACCACCGTGTCGCCTTCGATCAAGGCCAGACGCTCAGATGAACCACCGTCGCTCCACGCGGCCGGCGGACACCTTCAACGCCTCACGATGCTCGACGATGGTCGGAACGCCGGCGCCATACAACGAATTCGACGCCGTAACCGGCGGCCACCGGTTCGGCGACAGCGGGCCGGCACGCCAGCGGTGTGTCACGATTCTGCCGTGGCAATCATCGAGGTTGTAATGGGTGACATCACGCGAGAGGACGTGGACGCCATCGTCACGGCGGCCAACGAGTCCCTGCTCGGCGGTGGTGGTGTCGACGGCGCGATCCACCGCGCTGCCGGGCCCCGTCTGGCCCGAGCCGGGGGTGCGATCGGCCCCTGCGATCCGGGCGATGCGATGGCTACCCCGGCCTTCGACCTCGACCCACCGGTGCGGCACGTCATCCATGCGGTTGGGCCGATCTGGGAGGGCGGCGGCCACGGTGAGGCCGACGTCCTGGCCTCCTGTTACCGCAGGAGCCTGCAGGTCGCCGACGAACTCGGCGCCCGCAGCGTCGCCTTCCCCGCAATCGCCACCGGCGTGTACGGCTTTCCTGCCGACCAGGCCGCCCGCATCGCCGTAGCAACGATCAGATCAACAGCGACAAACGTCCAACGGGTACGACTCGTCGCGTTCGACGAGGACGCCTGCGAGCATCTGCAAGCCGCGCTGACAGCCACGGGTTGATCCGTCCGGAACTGCCACGGGCAGCGTGACCTGTGCTGTGCTGCAAAGGCTCGCGTAGCCAGCGATCTGGTGTGGGCTCAGATGCCGATTCGGATGCTCAGCTGGGTGCCGAGTTGGCGGAATCCCAGCGACCGTGCCACTCGGCGCGATGGCTCCGGGCGAGCCCGCCACTGCGGTAACAGGCGGTTCGCCAAGCCGTCCGCGGCTGCCGCGGAGGCGACGGCACGCGCCAGTCCGCGCTCGCGATGATCCGGCCTGGTGAGGACGCACAGGTGAGCCGCCATACCCGGCCAGTGCCGGTAACCTGCCGCCGCGACGACGTGGTCGCCGCGGCGCACCACGAACGCCGCAGAGGTGATGTCAGCCAACCCGCACTCGTCGGCGTCGTCCACGGGAACGGAGGCCAGGAGCCTGACAAGATCGTCATGTGCACGAGGAACCACGTCCACGGTGTCGAGCCCGACCGGCTGGAAGTCACCGTCGTCGAGGTAGGCCAGGCTCGCCGGACCCAGCACCTCGGCGACCGGCAGTACGGCGCGGAGCCGGTCCGGGTCGGTCAGTTCCTCGACGGGCACGCTGCGCAGCACCCCACGTACGGTCTCGGCCCGATTGTCTGCCGGCAGGGTGACGATCGCGGCGTCGCCCAAGGCGACGATTCCGACCCAGCCCGGCGGAGACAGCCGCGATTCAGCCGAGACGGCTACGTCGACGCCGCCGTCAGCGGGTAAGGCCATCGGAACACCGGCCAACTCACGCCACACCACCCGAGCCCGAGCGAGCAACACATCAGCGGCCACGAACGCATCCTCACGCCTGGTCCACCGCTCACGCCACCGAGTTCGCAGCTGTCAGCATCTACGATGCTCCACGATGATCCCGGGCGGGTACCTGCGTTGGCTTCCGGTCGTGGCGACTGCGGTGGCTCTCGTCATGGCCGGCCTGGTCGGTACGCGTCACCTCGTGACCTGTTACCGGAGGCGCGGTGTCCCCGCAGGGCTGGCGGTCCGGCGGGCATTGGCCACGACGGTCATGGTGGTCTGGACGCTGCCATGGCTGGTGGTGGTCCTCACCCCACTCGACGCGCCCCGAGAAGTGCGGCTGGTGCCGCTGCGCGACCTGGTGGAGATCCTCGCCGACCATCCGCTGACCGCGTTCTTCCAGATCGTCGGCAATCTGCTGGTGTTCGCGGCGGTGGGGTTCGGTCTGGGTCTGGGGTGGCAGGTCCGGCTCACACATGTGGTCATCGTGGCCGCAGGCATGTCGACCGCAGTGGAAGCACTGCAGTACGCCCTGGCACTCGGACGTGTCTCGTCGATCGACGACGTGCTGTTGAACACGACCGGTGCAGGCCTGGCCGTTCTCGCGGCGTGTCGGCTGCCCACTCCCGATCGCCTGCTGCCCGTACCGCCATCGGAGTAGGCCCCTCCCGGTCACCGGGCCGGTCACCGTACAGCGATCCGCGCGCTGGCGAGCTCACCTGATCGTCCGCGCTTGCGGTGCGGTGCTGAGTTCGTCTCGCGCTTCGATACGGAAGACGGCGCTCACTTATGGTCGAGTGCCTGCCATCCGGGCCACCGCCACCGGTCGACCTCAGGCCAGGTCGCCACGAGAGCGTACCGCGGGGCGACGATCTCGACATCCAGCAGGTAGTCGGCCCCATACTCGCCCAACTCGACTACCCGCGGTCGGCCCAACTCTCGCAGTACTCGGCGAACCTGATCAACGCCGTCGCCCTCCCACATCGACTCCTCAGCCAGCACCAGCACGTCGTGTGGAACCGAACTACCGAGCATCGGGTGCCACCAGCCGTTCTGCACCCCCCATCGCTGCTGCAGTGACGTCCGCCAGGCCGATGACTCCTCGCGCGTGAGCACGCGCCGATACGGGACCGGGTCGGTGCGGAATTCGGGCTGCGCCGCCCAATGCTGCACCTTCGCAGCGAACAGCCGGCGCTCATCGGTCACGGCCTGTGCTTCGACCTCGTCGTAGGGCGGCTCAGTGAGCGGGAAGTCCCCACCGTCGGCAGCCGCCAGCATCATGCTGACCAGTACGTCGACGGCGGGAACCCGATCCGGGTCAATTCGCTCAACCGCCATGAGCATGGCTTCCACGACGTTGTAGCGGGGGAAGATCCGCTTCGCTTCGGTGGTGTAGTGGTACCCATCAGCGCGGCGGCCCCCGTCGGGCAGCCGACCGTACTCGCTCTGAAGTTCCTCGTATCGCGTCATCAGATACCGGCGTGACGCCCAGTGCAAGTTCGTGGGATCCACCCATACATTCTCTCCGGTCACTCCACGTCGCCGACCCTGCCAGCCTTGCTGCGTCGTGGTGCATTGCGATTCGTACGCGATCAACTCGTGTGGTGTCGATGGCCCGCGATGCTGGTCGGCGTGGAGGAGGTCGCGGTCGTCGTCGCCCAAGGCCAGGCACTCGGACACGAGGAATATCTCGACGACCTACTCACCGACTACGGCACCGAGGTCGACCGGGGCGTCCCCTGATGCCGCCGGCAATGCGCGGTTTCCGACGACGCGGCAGTCGGTGCGTGTGTGACGAGTGGTGTGGTCTTCGAGGCGTCGGTCAGCGGGACTTCTTCGTTGCTCGTTTGCGGGGCGGGGTCAACAGGTCGGCGACTGTGGCGATGGCGGACGGCACGAGACGGTAGTACGCCCAGACGCCGCGCTTGTCACGCTCGAGCAGGCCGGCCTCGGTGAGGATCCGCAGGTGATGACTGACGGTCGGCTGGGAGAGCCCGAGAGGCTCGGTGAGGTCACTGACCGAGGCCTCTCCCTCTGGAGCCGACTGGATCAGGCTGAGCAGTCGCAGCCGGGCCGGGTCGGCGAACGCCTTCAGCACCCCCGCGAGGCGTTCGGCATCGGCACGGTCGATCGGCTCGCCGGCGAGGGGCGAGATGGCAGGCGGCGTAGTCTTCACAGTTCCCACGTCTCGCATCGTTGCAGCAAACCCCCCAATCAGCTGATGAACGAGGGCAGGATCACCCGGAGGTCGCGAGGCGGTTGTGCCACCGAAACGGGTCGTCCTCCAGCGCGGAGCGGTCCCAGTGTCCCCGGTCCGCTGCTGCCTTGTAGGTGGTGTGGAGGAACTCGGCGACCGCACGGTCCGGATCCGGTGCGGCGCGGGCGACCTCGTACGGCAGCAGGAACTGCTTGAACTCCGTACTGAAGTACGCGCCGTCGGGACCGATCGGCTGCTCGGAGAACCCGTCGGGTTCGGGATAGGCGTAGGAGTAGAAGGCACCTTCCTCGCCGCCTCCGGGCCAGAATCCGCAGCTGGATAGCTCGCGGGAGTACCCCTCGGCCATGACCCAGTCCGCGCAGTTGGGCATGCCCCCGGGATGCGGCGGGGCCGACCGGCCGGAAAAGCGGGTGCAGGCGAGGTCCATCCCGCCCCAGAAGAAGTGCACCGGGCTGACCTTGCCCACGAAGTAGGACCGGAATTCGCCGATCACTCGGTTCGCCTGGAGCAGTTGTCGCCAGAACAGGGTGACCGCCTCGCCGTCGTAGGAGGCGTGCTCGCAGTCCTCGGCGAAGGGGATCGCCGGGTCGACCTCGTTGGGGCGCGGCCGGATCGGCGCCTCGATCCCGAGCTGATCGAGCAGGTCCAGGAGCTGGGCGTAGAACTCGGCGACCGGCATCGGCCGAAGCGGGAGGCTCCGCGCGTCGCCGCTGCTGGTCCGCACGTCGAGCTGGTGACCGAGGAAATCGAACTCGATCTCGAAGGCACCCGTGCGGTACGGGATGGTCGAGGTCGTCAGCCCGCGCGGGCTGACGTAAAGGGTGACCTGCCACCAGTGGTTGAGCATCGGAGCGTGTGCCATGCGGATCTTGCCCACGATCTGGGTCCACATGTGCAGGGTGTCGCGGGTGTCGGTCCAGTCCGAGACCCGCAGGCTCGGCCAGCTCGTCGGTGCCGGGCTTGTCATCGCTACTCACATCCTTGGCGCTGTAACGCGAGGGTGGCTGGTCGTCGTAATCGTGCCCTGCGGGCCGGCACCTACATAGCACCGTCGATTCACTGACCGGCCGTGTTGCTCCTTCCAGGCCAGACCCCGGGTAGCGGGACTGCAGCCCGGCGCGTCATGCTCGTCCGGTGATCGTCATCGACGCAGCCTCACCGACGCCGCCGTACGAGCAGCTCCGGGCCCAGCTCGCCCGGCAGATCCAGGACCGCTCGCTGGCCGTCGGCACGAAACTGCCGACGATCCGCAGGCTCGCGGCCGATCTGGGCCTGGCCGCGAACACGGTCGCTCGGGCGTACCGGGAACTGGAGGAGGCCGGGTTGATCGAGACCCACGGGCGGGCCGGCTCGTTCGTCTCGGCCGCCGGCGAACAGGCCCTCGACCGGGCCCGCAGCGCCGCCCGCGACTACGCGGCGGTCATCACCAGTGTCGGTATCGACCCCGCCGAGGCCGTCCGGATCGTCGAGGCGGCACTGGGCGTGGGACCGTCTCGTTCCTCGTCACCCCACTAGTTCTTCAGCAGCGAAACCCTCGGTCTCCCGCAGAGCCAGCCCCACTCAGCGGCAGGAGATCACGGGCTTGCATTGCCACAGGTACCTTGTTGTGACAAGGTACCCACATGCAGACCGATCCGAAGCTCGTGGCGTTGCGGCGCGGCCTGCTCGAGCCACTCGTACTAGCTACCGTCGAGTCCCAGCAGCGGTACGCGGCGGAGATCCTCGCCGCGCTACAGGAGGCGGACTTCCCAGCCCAGGAGGGCACGCTCTATCCGCTGCTGAGCAAGCTCCGGCGAGACGGACTCGTACACCACGAGTGGCGTGAGTCGCCGACGGGACCACCCCGGAAGTACTTCTCCCTCACCGACGCCGGCAGAACCCAGCTCACCGCATTCCGGGAGTACTGGAACGAGCTGACCCGCGCGATCAACACCATTGGACGGTGACCCCATGAGCGATCCGGTATCCATCCGCCTCACCGGGCATGCAATGGCCTTTCCCGCCACCGCCGGAGCACGCGACACCCTGCGGCAGTACCTCGATGATGCGCGGCACGCGCTGCGCTCCGACCCGGACGCCGACGAGATCGTCCGAGATCTCGAGTCCGCGATCGGCGACCGGTTGAGCACCCTCGCGGAATCAGGCGACAACCCGGTGACCGGTACGCAGATGGCCGCGATCCTGGCCGACCTCGGGCCGGTCAGCCCGGTACGCCCCGCCCCGCCTCCCGCCGAGGGAGGATCACGCGGGCGGTTCTGGTGCCGGATCCACGAGGGCAAATGGTTCGGCGGTATCTGCGTCGGCGTCGCGGCGTACGGCGAATTCCGCGTCGACTGGGTACGAACGGTCGTGCTGCTGCTGAGCATGGTCACCGGTGGTCTACTCGCCGTGGTGTACCTGGTCCTGCTGCTCGTGCTCCCCGTCGTCCCCACGGTCGCCGACTACGAACGCCAACGGGATACGCCCCGCAATGACGTGCGGCTACGCCGATGAGTCGATGGCGACGGTCGCGACTGGTGAGTCGTAGAGGTCTGGTCGGCGTCAGTCATCCTGCCCACTTCAACCGACATCTCTCACCATGGGCCGCCCTATTCGCCTGGCACCCTACCGGGGGTGGGATGGCGTCAGTGCGAGAACGGCTCCAGGCAGCCGAATTCGGCCGCCGAGCCGGTGACCTCGACCATGACTCGGTCAGGCCGTACGTCCCCGATCACACAGCCCACGGTTCCGAACCGAACCGCGTACACCGCTCCCGGTGGTGGGGTTTCCTGCCCGATCGGCGGTCGCATGGCGGTGACCTCGATCGCGTCTGCCGGGAGACCCAGATCCAGCAGCGCCTGCTGGGTGGACGTCGGCGCGAAGTCCCCGGCGGCGCGTAGCGCCTCAAGCGAAGGTCGGATCCGCGCGGCGAGGTCCCGCCCGGCGCGCTCATCCGCAGCGGACAGTTCATGGCGCTGCTTCCAGCCGTTGTTGTCGGCATGGTTCGGAGGTGCGTCTGGCTGCCGACCGGTCGGCTCCGCCACCGCTGCGGGCGACGACGACACTGCCGGCGACGACGCATCCGTGGGCATTGCCTGCCCGTCGCCGTCCCGGGTGCCCGGGGCCGCGCAGCCGAGCGCCAGCACGGCGAGCGCGACGGCAGCCGCCGACCAGGTGACCATTCCTGCCCGCATACCCGACCCCCGCCGTGTTCCGGTATCGAGAAAATCTGATGGTACGAGGTGCGGTCGCTCTCCCGATGTCACCTGTCACGCTGCGGTCCAGGATCGCCCCACGGTGGGCGGCCATTCCGTTCTTGCTCAGCGATCGCCGATCATTCCGGTCAGGAGGGTCAGGATGTCGTCGGCGTCGGTGTGCCACTTGTCGGCGGTGAGCTGGCCGCTGGCCTCCATCCCGATTATCCCGTGCACGCTGGTGAGTAGCAGCGCCCCGTAGCGATGGGCCTGGTCCTCACCGACCAGATCGCTCAGGACGGCCACGAACGGGCCTTGGCTTCGCGATGCCGCGCGCAGCACCTCGTCACTGGCGGGCGCCTGGTGCATCAGTCGATACAGATGTGGCTGCTCGCGGCCGACGGCAAGGAGCCCGGTGAGCATTTTCCGTAGCTTCTCCTCCGCCGGAGTCAAAGGATCGGCGGCCCATTCCACGGCCCGATCCGCCAACCGATCCCATGCCTCCGCCGCGACCGCGGTCAACAGGTCGCCCTTGTCGGCGAAGTGGCGGTAGGGCGCTCCGCGACTCACGCCGGCCCGCGCACCCACTGCCCGCAGCGTCACCGCCTCCGGTCCACCCTCGTCCAGCAAGCCGGCGGCCGCGTCGAGCAGGGAACGACGGGTGGCGGCAGCGGACTCCACGCGACTGATCACCACTCCATGCTATCTAGTTGACAACGTCAACCCATCGGTTGACATTGTCAGCTCAGCCACCCACACTTCATTCAGGTGACAGCGTCAACAGAACGCGTCTCGGTGGTGGAGGATCTCATGGACGTATTTCTCACAGGCGGCTCCGGCTCCGCCGGCGGTGTGATCATCCGCAGGCTCGTGGCCGACGGGCACACCGTGCACGCGCTCGCGAGGTCGGCCCCGGCAGAGAAAGCGGTCGCGGCCGCAGGCGCTCGGCCGGTACGCGGTGACCTGACGGAAGCCCTCCGGAGCGGCGCCGAGGCGCCGGCGTGGCTGAACACCCTCGACGAGGTCGACGCGGTGGTCCACGCGGCGGCCTTCATGGAGTTCTGGGGGCCCGACGAACTGTTCGTCGAGCGCAACCTGCTGCCCGCCCGCGCCCTGTACCGGGCCGCGGTAGCCGCAGGGGTGAAACGCTTCGTCCTGCTCTCGGCCGCCAGCGTCTCCACCGGCACCAGACACCTGAACATCGTTAACGAAACCTCCGACACCGGCCGGGCGAACATCGCTTACAGCCGAGTAAAGCTGCGCACCGAGCAGGAACTTCTCGCGCTCCCCCACGCAGAGACCACGCTGGTGATCCTCCGACCGCCCTTCCTCTGGGGCCACGGCACGGCCGGCAACCTGCAAGGATTCGTCGACTCTGTCGAGGCCGGCCGGTTCGCCTGGATCGACGGCGGGCAGCACACGGTCGACTTCTGCCATTTCGACAACCTTGCCCACGCCGTCGCCTTGGCCATGACACGGGGAAACCACGGCCTCGTCTGCTATGTCACCGACGGCAACCCCCGGCCGGCCCGCACCTTCTTCACCCCGCTGCTTGCCACCCGGGGCCACGACGTGAGCAGCAGCCGCAGCTACCCCCGGGCGATCGCCTCGGCCATCGCCACGATCATGGAGACCGTCGCCAAGGCCCGCCGCAGTGCCACGCCGCCACCGCTCACCCAATGGATCGTCACCTTCATGGGCCGCGACCGCGTCTACGACATCACGCGCGCCCGGACCCACCTGGAGTACCAGCCGACGATCACCGTCGACGAAGGTCTTCGCCGGATGGCGGCCCTTGAACGATAGCGGGATCGTGATGCCCGCGGAGCTGGGCGGCCGACCGGCGCTGCCTGATATTCAGGCAACGCGTGGGACTGATCGGGCATCAGGGGGTCGCGGTGTCGGACCGGTGCGATGAACACCTGCCACCGGCCCCGCCACGACCACCACCCGCCCGGACACGCCCTCTCCCGCACCACCGGGACCCGCACCACCTAGACGGTCAGGCTCACGTCGCCGCACCACCAGGGACGACCAGCCCACCACCCGCCTCCCGACGGTGCTCCCCTCCCCTGCCCCACCGACCCCGTCCTCGGACACCACGCCACGGCAGGCATGCCCAAAGGCATCCCCGGTGCGGGGCCGGCCCCGGGATCTCGGACGCGTCCGCAGCAACGCACGGCCACGCGAACCGGGCACGGACGGGCCCGTGTGGGTTCAGGGCAGTGGGCCGGCGGCCTCCCGCAGGAGATCGAACATGAGCCGGGCGGGTGGCTTCAACACCCCCTTGTTCGAGTAGTCCACCTCGCGGAACAGCAGTTGTCGTTGGCCGGTGCTGATCTCCCGGTCGAGCATCCGCCGCAGCGACCGCTCGACCCGAGCCGTGAGATCGTCTGCCGGCCGGTCGACCAGCAGCGCAAGCGCACGATGCAGAGCGGCATCGGCGTCTTCAAGGTATAGGTAGTCTGAACCGGCCGGTAGGCGCTGCCTGGTCAGGTCGATGCCGTAGCGGAAGTCCACACCGACCAGGTCGACCCCGGAGAAGTCGTTGCCGTGGAACTTGTTGGACTCTCGCAGGGCAAGCGCGCGATATCCCGGCGGCTCCGCCCGTCCCTGCTTGGCAAGGAACGCCAAGTTGCTCGTAAACCGCTCGGCGGAGCCGGGCGGTGGGGCGCCCCAGAAGGTCGTCGACTGAATCCGCCCTGTAAACACGCATTCAACAAGCTCCAGGTAATCCGCCGTCAAATCGCGGATCTCCGCGTTCCGGAAGGTGCAGCCGATAAACCGCGAATATCCGGCCGTGCCGGTGAGCACCGCGCCGTCGAAGGAGCACTCGACGTACTGCGACAGCTCCATGCCGGAGCCCAGCGCCACATACTGAAACCAGAGCCCGTCGAAGCGGCACCGCACGAAGCGGGCACCAACACCGACCAATCCAGTTAATCCATCGGCGGAATAGTCGACTCCGATGACCTCCTCGTGCTCAATGATCAACCGGTTGCCCTGCTCACCTGCCACGATTCATCCATGCCACTTCATCGGTACGTCGCCGGGGCACGGCGCGGCCGGTCTCGCGTAGGCGCTCGTCGGTCAAGACTCCACCTCGGTTTCGTCCGTGTCAGGGCCGTCGGGGCGTCGCGGTGTGGGTCGCAGGCGTATTCGGGTTATGGCCTGGCCTGTCACCTCGACCACCTCGGCGGTCAGGCCCGGCAGCTCGACCACTTCGCCGGGCGCCTTGGGAATGTGACCGAGGTGTGCCAGGACAAGTCCCGCCACCGTCGTGTAGTCGCCGGACTCGAGGGTGTCCTCATCCAGGTCGACACCCACGTCCGGTAGGTCGTGCAGCGGGAAACCACCCGTCAACAGCAGCGCCCCGTCCACCTCCCGTACGACCGCCTGCACATCCCGGTCGGTTTCGTCGTAGATCTCCCCGACGATCTCCTCGACCAGGTCCTCCATCGTCACGATGCCGTCGATGGCACCACGCTCGTCCACCACGAGGGCGAACTGCTGCCGCTGCGACCGCATCTCCCGAATCGCCTCGGTGACCCGCAACGTCTCCGGCAGATACAGCGGCGCGCTGACGTGCTCGGCGACCGAGCCCTCCTGGTCGAGCAGGTCACGCATGTGCACCACGCCGAGGGTCTCGTCCAGGCCGGCGCGGCCCACGACCGGCGCGCGGGTCTGCCCCGACCGGCCCAACTCCCGCAACGCCTGCCGCGCGGTCAGTGACTCGGACAGGGTGACGACCTCGCGGCGCGGGACGAGGATCTCCCGCAGGATCCGCTCGGCCACCTCGAACGCCCCAGAGATGATCATGCGGTGTTCCGGGGTGAGGTTACGCTGCGAGGCCACGATGTCCCGCAGTTCCTCGGTGGTGACCTCCTGACGGCGGGCCCGTGGGTCCCCGCCGGTCAACCGCACCACCGCATCGCTGGCCTTGCTCAACAGCCACACCGCCGGACGGGAGAACGCCGACAACGCGTCCAACGGACGGGCGACAAACAGAGCCCACCCCTCCGCCCGCTGCATCGCGATCCGCTTAGGCGCCAGCTCACCCAGCACCAGGGTGACGAAGGTCAGCACGATGGTGACCAGCACGATCGCTACCGGCTCCGCCGCCGATCCCAGGAACCCCAGCGGCCCCACCAGCGGCGCCGCCAGTGACACCGCCGCAGCCGCCGAGGCCAGAAACCCGGCCAGGGTGATGCCGATCTGAATGGTGGCCAGAAATCGGTTGGGATCCCGCGCCAGCCTCGCCAACACCCGCCCCGCCCGGGAGGTGCGCTCCAGACGCTGCAGCTGGCTCTCCCGCAGCGACACCAACGCCATCTCGCTACCCGCGAACACCGCGTTCACCAAGACCAACACCAACACCAACACGACCCGTACGCCATAGCCATCCACGGCCCGTTCGACGCCTCCTTGACCGACACCGTCCGGAGCCTCGACCGCGGCGGCGGGTCGATACACGGTGCCGACTCCCCCATGTTGCGGGTTCAGCGGGCAGGCTTGCGCCCGTTCTCCCTACGCCACTGCCTCCGGATTGCTATGTCACGGAGAGGACACCTGGCAAACCGTCCTAGGACAATAGGTCATGACGTGGGGCGACTTCCCTCGGCAGGGAGAGCAATATGCTTCGCCGGCTCGATAAGGCTGCCCAGCTCGCGCAGCAGCTCCACGCCTAGAGGGGGCAGCCGAAAGCCGCTTCGGCCCCGCGTGGACATCGGCCGGACGGCCGCATCGCCGGCGCTACCCTAAGCTGCCGTCCAGGCAAGAATTCCCCCTGGCGGAGGCGCTCACCGCTCTCCGCTGCCGAATGCGCCGGCCTTGATGCCTTCAATAAATCCGATCCACTGACCGGCGCTGAACATGAGCACCGATCCCTGCTGGTCTTTGCTGTCGCGGACCTGCGCAGCGTGGTCTGCGTACCGGGCCTCAACGCATGCGCCGTTGCCGCCGCTGCGACTGCTGGTTCGCCACTGGTTGTCGAGCGCCTTCATGGCGTCCCCTCGTCCCGAATCCCCTTGATCATCGCGGTCGAGGCCGTAGGCGACAGGGCTGCTGCTCGAAGACTGCCGAACACCCGCGCACACCTGTCAACGTCCTCACCTTCAGCGTAGAGGTCGCCGGTCAAGCCCTCGATGTACACCACCGCTGGCCCCTCGTCGAAACTGAGGATGTGGAGGCTCGACACCATTGAGGCGTAAGCCCCCTCTCGGAAGGGGTCGACCTGGATGCTCACATTCCATCGCTTCTGCGCGTCGAGCAGCGCCGAGAGTTGATCTCGCATCACGTCGGGTCCACCGATCTGCCGACGCAGCACCGCCTCATCGATCACCGCAACCAGACGCAGCTTCTCCTCGGTGAGCAGCTTCTGCCTTTCCAAGCTCGACCACCCCGACCTTGCCTGGCTCGCCGCCGACCGGGCCGTCGCCGCCGACGACGATCCCACCCGTACCGCCGCCGCGACCATCGCGGTCGCCCAGGCGCTGCGTGCTCTCGGCCATCACCATCTGGCGCTCACCGCCGCCCTGGCAGCGGCGGACCCCGCAGACGACGACACCGTACGCGGCACTCTCCACCTCCAGGCCGGACTGGCCGCCGCCGAACACGGCGACCGTCGCAACGCCCACGATCTGCTCGACCATGCCGCCGCCCTCGCCGATCGTCACACCGGCGACACCGACCCGCACCACACCGGCTTCGGGGCGGCTGCCGTCCAGACGGCCAGATCCCTGGCCGCCCACCGCCTCGGCGACACCGCCGAGGCGATCCTGCGCCACGAACACGTCATCCGCAGCGACGGCTGGCGACGCCTGCCGCCCGAGCACCGGGCCGCCCACCTGGTCGACGCCACCCGCGCCTACCTCGATACCGGCCGACCCAGTCGGGCCGGGCGTGCGCTGCTCGACGCCGACCGCACCGCGCCCGCCGAGGTCCGCAGCCGCCCGGTCGGTCGTACCCTGCTCACCGAGATCATTCGGGGCGGACCGGCGGCAGCGGACGTGGCCCGACTGGCCACGGTCGTCGGCCTGACCCGCTGATCCGACGCGTCAAGCCTCGGGGTGTCCGGTCAGCGAGGGTGTCGGGAGCGGGCCACGGCCAGCCCACCGAGGGCCAGGCTGGTCAGCCCCACCACCAGGGCTACGACGCCCCCGACAATTCCGTAGCCGGTGCCGGGCCCGCCCTCGGCGGCGGCCACCACGTATCCACCGAGGATCACGCCGATCAGCCCTGCCGCCAGGGCGATGGTGGCCCCGGTACGGCCGGTGCCGGTGCCGATGGGACTGCGGGGGCGGGCCAGGGTCAGCCCACCGACGACGACACCGGCCAGCGCCGCCAGTGCTCCCACGAGGCCCACGAGCCGCCCGGTGGTCAGGCCGTACGCATCGAGTGCGGCCCCTGGTCCGTCGGCGGCTGCCGGTCCGCCGAGCCCGGTCCCGCCCAGCAGTACGACAAGGGCGATGCCTCCGACCAGGACGGCAGCACCGACCGTCAGCACCCGTCGGATTCCTGAAGACTTCATTTCTTCTCCCCTCTTCGCCGACCCTGATGGCGATGATCGTCGCGTCGGTGCCCCGGTGATCGCCTCCGGCGGCGGACGGCAGCGTCTACACAGTCGGGCGTAGCCGAGCCCGGTGTCGCCACGCCTGTCGTCGTAGGCGGTCGCGCACCTGGACGGAGCGTTGTCGATGCCTCGGAGCGGTAGGTTCACGGAATGGAACACCGAGCCGGGTCGTGGCCCCTGCGCGTGGTGACGTACGACGTGGTGCTCGCGCTCTTCGTCACCGTGATGCAGGTGCAGGGCACGGTCGCCAAGGTCGCCGTCGAGGGCGCCCTGCGGCCGCTCACCGACGTCGGGAACCTCGGGTACGCGCTGCTGGTGGTCAGTGGCCTGGTCCTGGTCGTCCGCCGCCGGTGGCCGGTCGCGGTGTTCGTGACCGCCGCGCTCGCCAGCTTGGTGTACTACGGTCTCGACTTCCCGGACGCGCCCGGTTGGCTGGGGTTGTTCGTCGCCCTGTACACCCTCGCCGCCTACGGTGACGGGCGTCGGTCACTGGTGATCGCTGGTGTGGGTATCACGGTGCTCGCCGTGGGGTGGTTGGTCGCGGCGGCGGACATCGAGCCGCGGGCGGCCATCGGTTGGGTGTTCTTCCGCATCGGCGCGTCGGTGATGAGCGCGGCCCTCGGCGAATCCGTCCGGTCTCGACGGGTCATCGCCGCCGACGCCCAGCGGCGTGCGGAACTGGCCGAACGCAGCCGTGAGGAGGCAGCGCGGGCGCGGGTCGACGCCGAACGGCTCCGGATCGCCCGGGAGGTGCACGACACCGTCGCGCACGCCATCGCCATCATCAACGTCCAGTCCGGGGTCACCGCGCACGTGTTGGACAAGAGACCGGAGCAGGCCCGGGAGGCGTTGCGGGCCATCGAGCTGACCAGTGCCCGGGCACTGCGGGAGATGCGGACCATTCTCGGTGTACTGCGTGATGACCACGACGGTCGCGTGCCGCAGGCCGGTCTGGAGCAGGTCGACGAGCTTGCGGCCAAGGCGCGTGCGGCCGGACTCGACGTCACGCTCGAGGCGGCCTCGCCCGCCTCGTCGTTGCCGACCGCGGTGGGCAGCGCCGCCTACCGCATCATTCAGGAGGCGCTCACCAATGTGGTCCGTCACGTCGGCCCGACCCGGGTGACGGTCGTGTTGAACCCCGGGGTCGACGTCTTGGAGATCCGAGTCACCGACGAGGGCCGCCGCACCCCATCCCCCGCCGGCAACGGTATGGACACGTCGGCCGAGCCCGGTCGGGGAATCGTGGGCATGCGTGAGCGTTGTCAGCTGCTCGGCGGGGAGCTCGACGCCGAGCCGACGCCGCGCGGAGGTTTCGAGGTCCGGGCCCGGCTGCCCCTGGCACCGGAGGGGTCACGCCGGTGAACACGGCAGCCGGGCAGGCGCAGATCAGGGTGCTGCTCGCCGACGACGAGAAGCTGGTGCGAGCCGGGTTCAAGCTGTTGCTCGACCTGGAGGACGACATCACCGTGGTCGGTGAAGCAACAAACGGTGCCGAAGCGTTGGAGGGTGCTCGCAGCGCCCGACCGGACGTCCTCGTGATGGACATCCGGATGCCGAAGCTGGACGGCATCCAGGCCACGGCCCAGATCACCCGGATGCGCGGGCTGGAGCGGGTGCGGATCCTCATTCTCACCACCTACGACACCGACGCCAACGTCTTCGACGCGCTGCAGGCCGGGGCCAGCGGCTTTCTGCTCAAGGACGCCGGACCGGCCGAGCTCCTGCATGCCATCCGGGTCATCGCCGCAGGGGAGGCGCTGCTCGCGCCACGGATCACCCGACGCCTCATCGGCCAGTTCACGGCACGACGAACGGCGGCCGACTCGGGTCGGGCGCGGCTCGCGGTGCTCACCGACCGGGAGCGGGAGGTGCTGGCGCTGGTGGGGCGAGGTCTGAACAACGACGAGATCGGCGGCGAGTTGTTCCTCAGCCCGGCGACCGCGCGCACCCATGTCAGCCGTGCGATGGCGAAGCTGGGTGCCCGTGACCGGGCGCAGCTGGTTGTCATCGCCTATCAGACCGGGCTGGTCAGCCCCGACATGTGACCGCGTATCAGCGGCCGGGCGTGGATCGGAGGGTGCGGTGAGCTGGGTCGCCAACGTGATGCTGTCGGTAGGTCTGGAGGACCGCCTCAACGCGGAGGCGTTCAGCGACTGGCTCGACAACGAATGCCCCTGTCGTGAGCCAGGCATGGGGCAGGGCGGCTGTGGCAGCCTGCGCCTCATCACCGGTATGGACAAACAGTGGGGCGGACACAAGAACCCCGAATGTCAGGTGTTCGCCGGCGCGCTGAACCACGCCGACCTCACTGCTGTTGTGGAGCATTTCGGTTCCGTAGCCTGGCGCAACCCCAATGCCGTGCAGCTGTTCGTGATGGACCAGGAGGAGTTCTACTTCCGCGTCTGGATGATTCGCGAGGGCGTTCTGCGCCAGTACGCCCCTTCGTCGCCGAACGAGGAGGACGACGAGTTCTGGCCCTCCCTAGCGTAGATCCCGAGAACAGCCGCTTCGGCAGCGTAGGCGCAGCAGAGCGTTCTCGAGCCGTGCGGATCCACCTCTGGTGATCGGTGTTTGCGTGGTGGGGAGGCGTACCGTGAAGCGGGCTCCCCGGCCCGGATGGCCCTCGGCCTCGATTCCGCCGTGGTGGCTGGTGACGACCTCCTGGAGCAGGGCCAGTCCCAGGCCGAAGCGGCGGTCTCCGGAGCCCGGGCCGCGGTGGAAGCGGTCGAAGATCCGTCGGGCGTCCGCCTGGTCGAACCCTTCCCCGGTGTCGGCGATCACGATCTCGGCGCAGTTCTCGGCGGCCCGCAGGGTCACGTCGATGCGGCCTCCGGCGGGGGTGTGGGCCAGGGCGTTGGCCAGCAGTTCGCTGACGACCCGACGCAGGGCCGACTCGACACCGGGCACCGGCAGTGGGCCGTCGGGGGTGTCCAGGGTGAGGGTGACCTGGCGTTCGGCGGCGCGTTCGGTCTCGGCGGCGACCGTGGTGGCGACCAGCGAGGTGAGATCGACCGGCGGATCTGGTGCCCGGTTGGTGGGAGCGGCGGCCAGCCGGGCGGAGAGCAGCAGGTCGTCGACGATCTCGCCGAGTCGCCGGGTGGTGCCGATGAGTCGTTCCAGATCCTCCAGGTTGGTGGCGGCGCCGTCGTAGCGGGCCCGTTGGGCGATCAACTGGGCTCGGGTGTGCACCTGGGCGATCGGGGTTCGCAGTTCGTGGCTGGCGTCCGCGACGAAGCGGCGTTGGCGGGTCAGGGCCTCCGCCAGTGGTGCGACGGCTCGACGGCCGACGAGCACACCGGTCAGCACGGCGGCGAGCAGCCCGACCGTGGCCGCCAGGCTGAAGGCGAGCAGCAGGTGCCAGCGGTCGGACAGTTGGAACCGGGCGTCGAAGACCGCCTGGACCACTGTGTCGCCTCGGGCCTCGGTGCGTACGTGGTAGGTCGTGTCGTTGCGCGTGACCGTGGTGACCTCGGTGGTGCGGGTGGCCGCCACGGTTTTCAGCGCGCCGCTGAGGGGGAAGCCCGGGGGCGGCGGGTTGGTGCCGGTGCGCACGGTGGTGCCGTCGTACTGGAAGATCCAACTACAGGCGGGTGGGCCGGCGATCGTGCCGTGTTCCGTGCCCCACTCAAGCTCACGTTGGATCTGCGCCTCCTGGCTACGGACCAGGACGGCGTACGAGATGCCGCCGGCCAGCAGCAGCAGGGCACCGATGACCAGGCCGATGAGCAGGCCGATGCGTAATCGGGCCCGTCGGACGATCGTCTGTTCGGCCGCCTCCATCACAGGGTTCCCAGGCGGTAGCCGAAGCCGTGCACGGTGCGGACCACCGCCCGGCCGAGTTTGCGTCGGAGGTAGTAGATGTAGGTGTCCACGATCGACGCCGAGGCGGTCTCGGCGAAGACCCGGCGGCGTAGCGTGGCCCGTGGATGTACGGTGTTCGGCCGGGCCGCCAGTACCCGCAGCAGCTCGAACTCGCGGGCGGACAACGCCACCCGGGTACGGTCGGCCAGTACGACCTCGCGCGACACCAGGTCGAGTAGCCCGGCGCCGATGCGGAGCACCTCGGTCGACTCGGGGGTACGCCGACACAGGGCCCGGACCCGGGCGCTCAGTTCGTCGAGGTCGAAGGGTTTGACCAGGTAGTCGTCGGCGCCCGCGTCCAGTCCGGTGATCCGGTCGTCGACCGTGCCGAGCGCGGTGAGCATCAGGGTCCGGGCCGGGATCGCCCGGGCCCGTAGCCGGGCGATCAGGTCGAGACCGTCGAGGGCGGGCAGCATCCGGTCGATGAGCATCACGTCGTAGGTACGGGTCAGCCCGAGATGCAGCCCGCGCTGGCCGTCGGAGGCCCGGTCGACGTGGTGGCCTTCGTGGCCCAGTGTCTCGGTGAGTAACTCCGCGAGTTCCTCGTCGTCCTCGACCAGCAGCAGCCGGTTCGACTCTATGCCCTGCATTCGTTCACGATTGCATAGATCTACGTCGATGCAGTGAACGATACTTGTCTTATCAACTATTTGAATTTATCAGGGCAGGCGTACGTGCGGTACCGGGTCGTCGCGCCTCCCGGCGTTCGATCCAGCTCAGGGTCGGGGTCGTCATCAGGGTGGTGACCAGCGCGACTAGGACCAGCACGGTGAACAGGGCCGGGTTCACGATGCCCGCCTCCAGCCCGACGTTCAGCGCAATGAGCTGCATCAGGCCGCGGGCGTTCATCAGCGCGCCGACCCGCAGCGCGACACCCGAGGGCTCCCGGCGGAGCCGGGCCGCCGCCCAGCAGGCACCGAACTTGCCGACGATCGCCGCCGTCACGCAGGCCACCGTGAAGAGCAGCACCGGCAGGGAGGAGAGCAGCCCGAACTCCGTACGCAAACCGGAGTAGGTGAAGAACAGCGGCAGGAACAGGGTCGCCGCGACCGGGGTCAGGGTGTCCACCACCCTGTCGGTGTTCTCGGTGCGGGGCATCACCACGCCGACCGCGAAGGCGCCGAAGACCGCGTACAGCCCGATCTCATCGGTGTACCAGGCGACCAGGAAGAGCAGGGCGACCGTGCCGAGCAGCCGGGCCCGGTCGTTGAGGCCGCGGTGGGTCATCAGCGCGGTGGCGACCCCACGCCCGCCTAGCCAGAGCAGCAGTCCGAAGATCAGCGCTCCGCCGGCGGTGACGATCGCGGGACCGGCCCGGCCGGAGGCGAAGGCCAGCACGACGGCCAGCATGATCCAGGCGACCATGTCGTCGATCGCGCCACTGGCCAGGGAGAGGGTGCCGTGCCGGGTGCCGGCGTCCCCGCGTTCGGTGATGATCCGGGCCAGCATCGGGAAGGCGGTGATGGCCAGGGCGACCCCGACGAACGCGGCCGAGACCCCGAGGGAGGTGCCGTCGGCCCGGATCGGCACGGCGTCGGCTGTCACCAGGACCAGCAGCACCCCCAGCAGCAGCGGCGCGGTGACCCCGGCCAGTGAGATCACCCCGGCGGTGCCGGCGAGCCCGGTGACCCGGTGGGTGCTGAACGCGTACCCGGCCTGGAACATGAACAGCACCAGGCCGACCTGGCCCACGACATAGAGGATCGGCAGCAGGGGGGCCGGGAACAGGGCGTTCTGCACCTCCGGCAGGACCAGCCCGAGCAGCGACGGGCCGAGTAGTACCCCGGCCAGCATCTCGCTGACCACGGCGGGTTGGCCCGCCTTGCCGAGCAGCCAGGCGACCCCTTTGCAGAAGATCAGGATCACGGTGACCGCGATGAAGAACCGTGGCGCCAGCTCCGTTGGGGTCATCGGACCGCCTCCTCGAAGTAGGTGGTGCACAACCGCTTCCGTCGGGCGTCGACGACCATCCAGGTGCCGAACGCCAGTTGCCGGACACTGCGACCCACGTCGGCCCACCGGTCCCGCTGCCGCATGGCGGCCAGCCGAAGCCACCCCGGCCCGGGGAATCCGACCGGGGTCAGATAAGCCGGACCCCGGCTGGGCAGCGACCGGGTGTGTGCGGCCGAGGAGGCCAGGACGTGCCGGCGCAGCACCTCGCGGGTCGCGGCGCGCATCATCACCGGCGCGACACCACGGGCCGGACAGGCCCGGTTGGCGGTGACCCCGTACGGGATGAAATGCACCTCGCCGCGCTTGAGCGTCAGCCACCGGTCGGGGTCGAATCGGTCGTCGCCGGCGGCTCCGCCCCGGTGGAACGCCAGGTAGTTGAAGAGCAGTACCGTTCCGGCGGGCAGCGACACCCCGGTGGGCAGGGTGATCGGTGCCGAGGTGATCCGGTGCGCGATGCCGAAGAGCGGATGCACCCGCAGGGTCTCGTCGATCACCCGGTCCAGGGCGTCGTCATCGTCGAGTCCCCGCTGGATCTCGGGATGGGTGGCCAGGGCCAGCAGCACATGGGCCATCGCCTCGGACATCTGCACGACCGCCGTGGTGAAGAAGGCACCGTGCAGGTACCAGGCCGTTTCCTGGGCGGTGAACGGCGGCGGCAGGGTCACCGGGCAGGTGCCGGCCTGGATCCGGTCGTGCAGATACCTGGTCAGCCGGTCGCGTCGCCGCATGTGCCGCAGGCTGGTGCACTTCAGTGCACTGGCCACATCGGCGGCGTTGGCCACGATCAACGCCCGGGCGTGCGGGGGACATCTCTCGCCGAAGACGAGTTCGTAGTAGACCTCGGCCCAGACCGGCATCATCAGATCACGCAGCCGTACGTGGCTGATCCGGTCGGTCGGTAACCGGTCGAGCACCCGCCGGGTGGCGGCGGTCGCCAGGTCGTCGCAGCGCTGACGGCGTACGGCTAGCACCCGCCGGGTGGTGGCGGCCACGGTGCGGTAGCGCTCGCCCGGCTCCAGATGCTCCTGGTGCATGTGGGGTCCGGGGGCCAGCCAGTACCAGAACAGGTCCGACAACCCGGCCCCCCGGCTGCGGCCGTCCGCCGCCGGATCCGAGTACACCCGCTCGAAATGCTCCATGCCGACGGTGGGGCCCGGCACGGCAACGCCTTCGCCGCCGTTGACTGTGACGAACACCCACTCCCGCAGCCGGACCACCGTGGGGGGCAGCCAGTACGGGATCGTCCAGGCCCCACCGATCCCGGCCAGGAGAGTCAGGGCGGTCCGGGCGCTCATCGGCATGCCACCGTGGCGACCAGGTCACTGCTCAGGTCAGCTGGCCCGCTGGCACCGACCAGCGCCAGAGCCCGGTCCAGGTCGGCGTGGAGCAGGTCCAGCACGTGGCGTACCCCGGCGGCGCCGCCCACCGCCAGCCCCCAGAGCACCGGGCGGCCGATCAGTACGGCGGTCGCGCCGAGCGCCAGCGCCACCAGGATGTCGGTGCCCCGACGGATGCCGCCGTCGAGCAGCACCGGCAGCCGCCCCGCCACGGCCTCGACGACTGCGGGCAAGGCGTCCAGGGTGGCCAGGGTCCCGTCGAGTTGCCGGCCCCCGTGGTTGGAGACCAGCACACCGTCGACGCCGTGCGAGACGGCCAGGGCCGCATCCGCGGGATGCAGCACTCCCTTCAGCAGGATCGGCAGCGCGGTGACCTCGCGCAGCCAGCCGATCCGTGCCCAGTCCAGCCCGGCGTCCATCTCGATGTCGCGCACCCGGCCGCTGGCGTCGCGCATGTTCTCGCAGGTCAACCCGGGCGGCAGGTCGAGGAAACGGTGCCGCAGGTCGCGATCCCGCCGACCGAACACGGGCGAGTCGACCGTGACGACCAGGGCGGTGCAGCCGGCGGCCTCCGCCCGCCGCACCACGGCGGCGGTGAAGTCGAGGTCCGGCTGCGGGTAGAGCTGGAACCACAGCGGCCCGCCGGCGGCGGCGATCTCCTCGACCGGCCGGGTGGCCGCCATGCTGACCACCATGATCGTGCCGGCCTCGGCGGCGGCGTGTGCGGTGGCCACCTCGCCTGCGGGGTGGGCCAGCCGGTGGAAGGCGGTCGGCGCGATCAGCACCGGCATGGAGATCCGACTGCCGAGCAGCGAGATCCGCAGGTCCCGGCGGCCCACCCCGCGCAGGACGCGGGGCACCACACAGCGCCGGGCGAAGGCCGCCTCGTTGGCGCGGACCGTACGCTCCTGCTCGGCCCCACCGGCGAAGAAGTCCCAGTGCACCGGGTCCAGGCGACGCCGCGCGTCATCGGCCAACTCGGCCAGGTTCAGCGCTGCGCCCTCCAGCAGCGGCATCTCAACCCTCGACACTGCTCAGGCAGCGGTCGAGGAAGGCGACCAGCGGCGCGACGTGAACCTCCGGCCGGTCCCACCGGTTCTCCAGGTTCTCCGCCAGGTGGTGGGTGGCGACGACCTGACCCGCCCGGTGGTGGCGGACGACCGGATGCAGGTACGCGGCGTCGTGGGCCTGGCCGACGACATCCTGCGCGACCCGGCTGACGGTGACGTCGAACGGATCCACCTGGTCATGCTCTGGGCCGTACTCCAGCGTGACGACGAAGGCGTGCGGGTAGTCGTGGTCGGCGGTGCGCAGGCCGGTGTGGGTGACGTATTCGACCGGCACCTCCTCGTGGTAGCGCGCGTCGGATCCGGCCACGGTCACCACATCGGCGAGGAAGCCGAACTGCTGCCACAGGGCGGAGGTGCGGTTGACCCGCCCGATGATGGCGTCCGCGATCAGCTCAGGGGTGGCGTCCAGCTTCTCCGCCGGCCACGGGGTGTCATGGTGGCGGGCGTGGAGAACCCGGTGCAGGGCCCGCACGGCGTACCGGAAACCGTGGATGAACCCGCTGGTGGAGCGTTTGAAGTCCCGCTCCTGGGTGATGGTGCCGGCGAAATAGAGGCCGGGCACGTTCACCGATTCCCACTGCGGGGTCTGCGCCGGAAAGCGGTCCCTGATCGCTAGTGCCGGGCGGCAGGTGTCGTCGAAGATCGAGGCGTCGAAGGCGAACCCGGTGCAGGCCAGCACCCGGTCGTAGAACAGCTCCTTGACCACCTCGTCCGCGCGGGAGAACGAGAAGGTCACCTTGAAGCCGGCGCCGTCGCGCTCGATGCGTTTGATGTCGCCGTCCAGGATCGCGTTGGCCGACTTCAGCTGGTACGTGTCCAGGAAGTTGTTGTTCACCGCCCGCAGGTGCCCGACGTAGTGGGTCCGCCAGGCCATCCGGATCGAACTGGGTCCGGCGATGTGGATCAGGGTGGTGGTCTCCATCAGGTTGTCCGCGGTCTCGAAGGCGGAGTTCCCCTTGCCGATGATCAGCACCTTCTGGTCCAGATAGTCGCGCGGGTCCACGGACATCTCCGCGTACTGTTCGGCCAGTTCCAGCCCGGGAATCGGCGGCCGGTACGGCTGGGAGACCCCGGTGGCGACGATGAGCCGGCGCGCCCGGAAGACCTCCTCCCCCGCCCGGACCTCGAACACTGCGTCGGTCTTGCGGACCGAGGTCACCCGGGAGTTGTACCGAACCCGCACCCCCGTCTTCGCGGCGAAGTCCGCCAGATAGCGGACCATCACCTCGGCGTCCGGGAAGTACCGTTCGGTGTAGCTGGTGAACCGCAGCGCCGGGTCGTCGCTGAGCAGCGAGTTCCAGTCCAGCCGCAGGTTGAGCTCGGGGTCCTCCGAGCCGGTGTGCGGCTTGTTGATGGAGATCAGTTGCCGGTGGCGGGGAAAGGTGGCGAAGAAGGCCCCGGGGATCTCCGCCTGTTCCAGGACCAGATAGTCACCCCTGCCATCGGCCTCCAGCAGAGCGGCCAGTTGCAGGCCGGCCGGCCCGGCCCCGACGATCAGGTAGTCGAGCGTCATTGCACCCACCCCTCAGGAAAGACGAACGGAGAAATCCGCGACGACCTCGGCGGCGCGCCGCACGTCATCGCTCAACGGCCGGTCCGGATCGATCACCGGTACGGCCGTAGCCAGCGCGGCCAGGATCTCGGCGCAACCGGACGCGGTCGGCGTACGCGCACCGACGTGTGCGGCCTGGCGCAGCCCCACCGCCAGCGACCCGACGATGAGGTGCAGCAGCCGGGCCTGGTCCAGCGCCCGTAACGCGGCCTGGGTGCCGAGCGGAATGACATCCTGGTTGTGCAGGTTGGTCGGCAGGCTCTGCATGCTCGCGGGCATGACGTCCCGGCGGATCTCGGCGATCAGAGCGGTCGCCGCCAGTTGCACGCCCTGAAGCCCGTGCTGCTGTCCCGGACCGGCGGCCAGCATCGGCGGCAGACCACCGTTGCGGTTCGGGTCGACCAGCAGATCCAGTTGCCGTTCGGCCAGGTTGCCCACCTGGGCCACGACCATCGACAGCAGGTCGGCGGCGAACGCCGCCGGCTGTCCGAAGAAGTTCCCGCCGTGTACGACGAGATCCTCGTCGGGAAAGAACAAGGGATTGTCGGTGACCCCGACTAGGTCGGCCGCGATGACCGAGTCGACGTAGCGCAGGGCGTCCTCGGCCGCGCCGAGCAGCTGCGGTGAACAGCGGATGCTGTACGGCTCCTGAAGTGGGCGTCTGCCGGACGGCACCAGCCCCGCACTGACCCGCCGCATGTGGACGCCCACCCCGATCGCCCCCGGATGGCCGTACGCCTGCAGCAGCCGGGCATCGAGAAACTGCGGGTCACTGCCCAGCAGGTCGGCCAGCAGGCAGGTGAGCACCTGAACCCCCCGGTGCGCGGCGCGGACCTCCTCCAGCGCGAGTGCCGTCGCCGCCGTGGTCAGGGAGGTGCCGTTGACCAGGGCCAAGGCGTCCCTGCCGTCCAGCGGCAGCGGTTCCAGACCGGCCCGGGCGAGCGCCTCGGCCGCGGGCAGCCGTACCCCGTCCAGATAGGCGTGACCCCGACCCCGTAACGCCTGGGCGGCCGCCCCGAGCGGGATCAGGTCACCGCTGGCCCCGACCGAACCCAGCCGGGGCACCGCGGGCACGAAGGTGGTCGCCAGCATCGCCGCCAGCGCGTCGATGACGTGCGGGGACACCCCCGACGCGCCCCGGGCCAGCGACCCGGCCCGCAGCAGCAGGGTCGCCCGGACCACCTCGGCATCCAGTTCCGGGCCCTGACCGGCACCGAGGTGGGCGAGGGTGTTGTCGGCCTGGTCCCGCAGGTCGACGCGGCCCGCGTACCCCACCAGGGCACCGAAACCGGTCGTGGCGCCGTACACCGCGCGGTCGTCGCCGAGCACCTCGGACAGGAAGGTACGGCCGGCCGCGACCCGGTCCCGAAGGTGCGGCCCGACCACGATGGTGATGGGGTCGCGGGCGGCGCGCAGATCGGCGATCCGCAGCGGGACCGCGAGGTCCACCTTTGTCGTCATGCGAACGCACCCTAGAGACGAATTCTCAGAACCCTCTGAAATCGGATCGCTAAATTGCGCCGCATGACGCTCGATTACCTGATCATTGGAGCCGGACCGGCCGGGCTACAGCTCGCTCACCTGCTCGAGCGCGACGGCCGTGACCATCTGGTCCTGGAGGCCGGCCCGGCACCGGGCACCTTCTTCACCACCTATCCCCGGCACCGACAACTCATCTCCATCAACAAGGTCTGGACCGGTTCCGACGATCCGGAGTTCAACCTGCGCGCCGACTGGAACTCGCTACTCAGCGACGATCCGGCCCTGCTGTTCAAGAACTACAGCGGGCGGTACTTCCCGGACGCCGCGGACCTGGTGCGCTACCTGGCCGACTTCGCCCGCGACCTGCCGGTCAGGTACGACACCCGGGTCACCCGGATCGCGCGCGACGGCGACCTGTTCACCGTCGATGCCGGGGACGACACCCTCACCGCCCGCCGGGTGGTCGTCGCCACCGGCGTGTCCCAGCTGTACGTCCCGCCGATCGAGGGCGCCGAGCTCGCCGAACGGTACGACACCGTCAGCGTCGACCCGGAGGACTTCACCAACCAGCGGGTCCTCATCATCGGCAAGGGCAACTCGGCCTTCGAGACCGCCGACGCCCTCATCGAGACGGCCGCGGTCATCCATGTCGCCGGTCCACACTCGATCAAGCTGGCGTGGCAGTCGCACTACGTCGGGCACCTGCGGGCGGTCAACAACAACTTCCTCGACACGTACCAGCTCAAGTCGCAGAACGCGGTCCTCGACGGCACCGTCGAGCGGATCGCCCGACGCGACGACGGCGGCTACCGGATCGACTTCCGGTACGCCCGCAGCGTCGAGGCGATCCGGCAGATCGACTACGACCGGGTCATTCTCTGCACCGGATTCCGCTTCGACGCCGGCATCTTCGACCCCTCCGCCCGGCCACGGCTGGTCATCAACGACCGCTTCCCCGAGCAGACCTCGGCGTACGAGGCGGTCAACGTACCCGGCCTGTACTTCGCCGGCACCCTAACCCAGCAACGCGACTTCAAGCGCTCCACCAGCGGATTCATCCACGGCTTCCGGTACGGGGTGCGGGCCCTGCACCGGATTCTCCACGCCCGCCACCACGACACCCCCTGGCCGGCCGCGACCCTGGAGGCCACCCCGGAGGCGATCGCCGACGCGGTCATCGCCCGGATCAACCGCACCTCCGCGCTGTGGCAGCAGTTCGCCGTCCTCGGCGATGTCGTCGTCATCTCCGACGAGAACACCGCGCGCTATCACGAGGAGGTACCGGTCGGGTACCTGCACGACGGCGGCCTGGGTCCGCAACCCTTCGCGTTCGTGATCACCCTGGAGTACGGACCGGACCATGACCAGGTCGACCCCTTCGACATCACCGTGCCCCGGATCGCCGAGAACGACGCCGCGCACGCCCACGACGCCAGCTACCTGCACCCGGTCGTACGGGTCCACCGCGACGGCAAGATCGTCGCAGTGCACCACCTGGCGGAGAACCTCGAGAACCACTGGAACCTGCCGGAGGTGCACCACCAGCCGCTGGTGCTCTTCATCAAAGGCGTACTCTCCGATGCCGGTTGAGGTCTGGCCGCAGCCGGTGTTGGACCTGCTCGCCGTCGGTGACGACCGGCCGGTCTTCGAAGACGGCGACCGGACCGTCACCGCGGCCCAGATGCACCGTCTGGTCCGTCGCATCGCCGCCGGGCTGCGGGCCGCCGGGGCCGGCCCCGGCGTCGGGGTGGCCCTGCGGCTCGGCGTCACCGCGGAGGCCTTCGCGGCGACCATCGCTGCCTTCGCGGTCGGCGCCCGGGTCTCCGGGATCCGCCCCGACCTGACACCGGCCCACCACGCCTGGCACCTCGGCGAGAACACCCTGCTGGTCGACGACGCCCGGGTCGCCACCCTGGCCCGCGCCCCCGACGACGGAACTCCGCTGATCGCCGCCGGACACCCCCACGAGATCGCCCGGATCGTCTGGACCAGCGGCAGCACCGGCAACCCCAAGGGCTGCGCCCAGACGTACGCGGCGATGAGCGCGGCCTGGGCACCGTACCCGGACCGGTGGCCCCCGCCGATCGCCGACCTGGCCCCCCGCCTGGCGCGGTATCTGGTCTTCGGTTCGCTCAGCAGCCAGGTGATGCTGGAGTACGCCATCCTCACCCTGGCCGCGGGCGGCACCCTGGTCGCGGCCCGGCCCCCCGGTTTCCCCGGCATGATCGCCCGACATCGGGCGACCGCGAGCGTGATCACCGTGGGCAAGCTGTACCAACTCGTGCACGACCAGCGCACCGATCCGGTCGACCTGAGCAGCCTGCGGGCCCTGGTGGTCTCCGGCTCCCCACTGGCACCGGGCCGACTCGCCGAGGCCCTCGAGGTACTCGGCCCGGTGATCTTCCACGGCTACGGCCAGACCGAAACCGGCATGATCACGATGGTGACGCCGACCGAGATGCTGGCCTCCCCCGCCGCACTCGCCTCGGTCGGCCGCCCACCCCCGGTCACCGAACTGTCCATCCGGGACCCCGACGGCCAACCCGCCGCCGAGGGAGAACTCTTCGTGCGGACACCCGCCCAGGCCACCGCCTACTGGACGGACCCGGTCGAAACCGCCGAGGTCTTCGTCGACGGCTGGGTGCGCACCCGTGACCTGGCCCGACTGGACAGCGACGGCTACCTGCACCTGCTCGGCCGGACCCGGGAGGTCATCATCGTGCACGCCAACCTGGTGTACGCCGGCCCCATCGAACGAGTGCTCGCCGCTGACCCCACGGTCGCCGAGGCCTACGTCGTCGGCCGTCCCGATGACGCCACCGGAGAAGCGGTACACGCCTACGTGGTGCCGGCCGCCGGTCACACACCGGACGCCGGACGGCTGCGCGCCCTGGTGGCGGCGGCCCTGGGAGAGCCGTCGGCTCCGCAGACGATCCAGTCGATCGATCGAGTCCCGTTGGGACCCAGCGGTAAGCCGGACAAGCGCGCCCTGGCACGCATGACGCTCAGGTGACCGTTCTCCGACTGTCGCCTCGACCTGCTCACGTCCGGTCAGACGAAAGTGAACAAGCGTGCCTGCGACAGCCGCCGCGCGGGCACCGGCGCGGCGACGAGCCGGTGCATGGCCACCCGGAACCCGGCATCGGCGGGCCCGGTGAAAGCCACCGGCAACACGTCACGCCTGTCACCAAGCCATTCCCTCTCCACCCGGCCATCGTGGCGCACCCCCGGCAACACCGTCGACCACGATCTCGGTGGCGCCCGAACAACATCTGCCGTCTCCAGATCCTTGCCAGTGGCCGCCAGACTGGGTGAATGCGCCGCGGCCATGAACCCGAGGAATTTCCGCTCCGCCAGGCTGCACTGGACCTGGTCGAGGACAGCCCCGAGGGGCGCTCTCTCAGAAGGAAACTCGACGCCTTCGACGAACTCGATGAACCGGCGAAGAAGAAGGCTGCCCAGGACATCCGCGAAGACATCGCCGACATCGTCGCCCGTGCGATCACGGAAGAGCACCACCGCACTCTGATGCTGGATGCCCTCGTCACCTTCCGGAACGACCCCAACCTCTCCCCCTCCGATCCTGCGGAGATAGCGGACCGGCACCCAGTTGTGGCCCAGACCCTGGACATCGCGCAGGACATCCTCGTGGAACTGGGGAAGGAGATGTTGATCGAGGCGTTGTTCCCCGGCGCGCATCTGCTCCTCCCACCCCACGACTTCGTCGAAAGCCTCTTCACGGCCGTGGAGATGCTCGAGGTCGCGGAAGACCCGGCGGAGTCGCTGTGGTGGTGAGGTGGCCGCACACGCTAAATCGGTTGCCACCGATGGCGCGTTTTGCGAGGTTGAGGGCGTGATCGCCGACGCCGTACCCGTGCCGGTTCGCCGCCTCGTTGACGCGGCGCTGGTACGGCGGCTGGTGGCGAGCCAGTTCCCGCAGTGGGCCGATCTGCCCGTTCGGCCAGTGCCGCGCGGCTGGGACAACCAGACCTTCCGGTTGGGTGAGCGACTGTCGGTACGACTGCCCACCGCCCAGGAGTACGCCCTGGCGGTCGACAAGGAACACCGATGGCTGCCGGTGCTCGCGCCGCAACTGCCGCTGCCGGTGCCCAGGCCGGTGACGCGCGGAGTCCCCGCCCACGGGTACCGCTTCGACTGGTCGGTCTACGAGTGGATCGACGGGGAACCCGCCAACCTCGACAGCATCGGCGACCTGACCGGGTTCGCGAAAGATCTGGCCGCGTTCCTCGTCGCGCTGCGCCGCGTCGATCCGACCAGGGGGCCGCAGCCCGGACTTCACAACTGGTTTCGTGGCGGGCCGCTGCGCGTCTACGACCCTCAGGTCCGCCGGGCGGTCGAGAAACTGGACCACCGGATACCCCGCGACATCATCACCGAGATCTGGCAGTCGGCACTCACGGCGACCTGGGACGGCCGACCGGTGTGGTTCCACGGCGACGTGGCCCCGGGCAACCTTTTGATCCTCAACGGCGCGCTCGCCGCCGTCATCGACTTCGGCACCTGCGGGGTGGGCGACCCGGCCTGCGATGCGGCGATCGCCTGGACCCTGCTGTCCGGTCCGAGCCGCGAGGCCTTCCGCGCCCGGCTCGATGTCGATGCGGCGACCTGGGCCCGCGGACGGGCCTGGGCCCTGTGGAAGACCCTGATCGCGTACGCCGGCGCACTGCACGACGACCGGGCCGTGACCGCAGCGGCCCACCGCGTCATCGACGACATCGTCTCCGAGTACGCGACGCCAGGGCGCTGACCCGAGCGCCGGTGCAGGTTCTCCCCACCCCACCGGAGGTGCAGACCGCGCACACAGCACCCCCGCAGCGCCGGCGGCTACGGCCCTGGCTGCGGATCCGAACAGTCAGATGAGTCCCTGAACGAGCATGGCTTCGGCGACCCGGAGGAAGCCGTTGATGTTCGCCCCGGCCATGTAGTTGCCGGGCATCCCGTACTCCTCCGCGGTCTCAAAGCAGCGGGCGTGGATGTCCTGCATGATCTGCTGGAGCCGCTGCTCGGAGTAGCTGAACGTCCAGGAGTCGCGGCTGGCATTCTGCTGCATCTCCAAGGCGCTGGCGGCCACGCCGCCGGCATTGGCGGCCTTGCCCGGGGCGAAACGTACTCCGGCCTCGGTGAAGACCCGGATGCCGTCGGGCGTCGTCGGCATGTTCGCGCCCTCCACCACCGCGATGCAGCCGTTAGCGACAAGGGCGGCGGCGTCCGCGCCACTTACCTCGTTCTGCGTGGCGCAGGGTAGGGCGACCTCGCAGGGCACCTCCCACACCCTGCGCCCGGGGACGAAGGTCGCGTGTTGTCGAACCTCGGCGTAGTCGCTGATCCGGCCGCGCTGCACCTCCTTGATCTGCTTGAGCACCTCGACGTCGATGCCCTTCTCGTCCACCACGTAACCGGAGGAGTCCGCGCACGCCACCGCCACACCACCGAGCTGCTGGACCTTCTCGATGGCGTAGATCGCCACATTGCCGGAGCCGGAGACCACCACCCGCTTGCCGTCGAGCCCGCCTCCGGCGGCCCGCAACATCTCCTCGGCGAAGAACACGCAGCCGTACCCGGTGGCCTCCCGACGCACCTGGGCGCCGCCGTACGCGAGCCCCTTGCCGGTCAGCACCCCGGACTCGTACCGGTTGGTGACGCGCTTGTACTGGCCGAACAGGTAACCGATCTCGCGTGCGCCCACCCCGATGTCACCGGCCGGCACGTCGGTGTACTCGCCGATGTGCCGGTACAGCTCGGTCATGAAGCTCTGGCAGAAGCGCATCACCTCGCGATCCGAGCGACCCTTGGGATCGAAGTCCGCGCCGCCCTTGCCCCCACCGATCGGCATACCGGTCAAAGCATTCTTGAAGATCTGCTCGAAGCCGAGGAACTTCACGATGCCCAGATACACCGACGGATGGAACCGCAGGCCACCCTTGTACGGGCCCAGGGCACTGTTGTACTCCACCCGGAACCCGCGGTTGACGTGCACCTCGCCACGGTCGTCCTCCCACGGCACCCGGAAGATCACCTGCCGCTCCGGTTCGCAGATCCGCTCGATGATCTTCGCCTTGGCGTACTCCGGGTGCCGGACGAGCGCTGGACGAATGCTGTCCAGCACCTCGCGGACCGCTTGGTGGAACTCCTCCTCGCCGGGGTTGCGTCGGATCACACCGGTCAGAACGGCCTCGAACTTCTCATGCGTCCACAAATAGCCCTCCAGGCATGCTTCATATACGAATTTCGCGCCAAAGACATCGAACGGGCCAGCGCGGCAGTCGTCCACACGTCGTAGGCCCTGGTCTCGGTGACAGCATATGGGCGTCGAGATCCACAGCGACGCGCATGCCCCTGCATCCTGGCATGTAGAACAGCACCCGACCAGCAGGTCCGCCGGACGATCGAGACACTGGACCACCGAATACCCCGCGACATCATGTGCGGGAAGCGCCCGGCACGACGCAGCAGCAGGCTGACACCGCGGCCGACCCGAGCATGATCACCTCGATCATCAGGACGTCATCGCGGTGTGACGCCGGGGCGTGACCATTGCGCGGTGGGGCGGCCGTTGAGACGCCAGGGGTGCCCGGTGACCCGCGGCCAGTCTTCAGGGGAGTTTTCCCAGTTCTCCTGCCGGCCGTACACCGTGAGGTCCAGGGCGTGGTAGGTGGTCATCAACGCCTCGACGCCCCGCCCGGTGGTCCAGTAGGTCTCGTAGACCTTGTCGCCGTCGCGCAGGTAGCACGCGATGAACCCGGAGCCACGACCGTCGGCCAGTGCCGGGTCGGAGTCTTTCGCCGAATACCAGGGGAACCGGTAGCCCATGAACTCCGCGAACGGGGCACTCTCGTCGTAGGGACCCTCGCAGAACACGGCGTAGGTGACGTCCCGAGCGTGCAGATAGTCCAGCGTCTGCATGTGACAGGTCGAGAAGGTGCACCCCTCACACTGCTGCTCGTACGGTTTGCCGTCGTGCCACATGTGGAAGTAGGCGATGAGCATCCGGCGGCCCTCGAACACCTCCACCAGCGGGGTGTCCCCGCCAGGGCCCCGCACCGTCACCGTCGGCATCAAGGTCATCGGCAGTTGACGACGAGCGGCTGCGATCGCGTCTCCTTCGCGGGTATGGGCCTTCTCCCGGGCCAGCAGTTCGTCGCGCTCGCGCAGCCAGGTCTCCCGGTCGACGACCCGGGGCGCGGCGGCGCTGGACGCGGGGGTTGCCGTCATGGCTGTCTCCCTCGTGCAGTGGGAATCGGTCACAGGTACAGACGACCGAGTCGGCGATCGTCATCGGTGACCGATGACGGATGGGCCCGCGGTCGTCAGTACGGTCGTGCGGACCACTCAGCCCCGGGGAAATCACATGTCCGACTCGCCTGATGAGCAGGCGGTCTGGCTTCAGCGCGCCTTCGACGAGCACCGGCGTGAGCTACATGTGCACTGCTACCGCCTCGCCGGGAACGTCCCCGACGCGGACGACCTGGTGCAGGAGACCTTCCTGCGTGCCTGGCGGGCTCGCGACCGCTTCGAGGGCCGGGCGTCGGCGCGCACCTGGTTCTACCGGATCGCCACGAACGTCTTCCTCGACAGCCGCAAGGCGGCCGGTCACCGGACGGTACCGTACGGTGATCCGCTGGAGTGGTCCACCGAGCTCGGTCCCTATCCCGACGCCCTGCTGGCCGACGATCCGCAGACCGGTCTCGCCGCCCGGGAGACCGTCGAGCTGGCCGTGATCGCAGCGCTCATGTACCTGCCGCCGCGGCAGCGGGCGGCCTTCGTGCTGCGCGACGTCCACGGCTGGACGCCGCAGGAGATCGCCGCCGCGCTCGACACCGCCGTAGCGGCCGTCAACAGCCTCCTCCAGCGGGCCCGCCACACCCTCCGGCGGCACGCTCCGTCGGACCCGAAGGACTGGCGCCGCCCGCAGCTCACCAGTGAGGACGAGGAGATCCTGCGCCGCTACGCCAACGCGAAGGACCCGGAGACGTTCCGGGCACTGCTCGCCGAGGACGTACGGATCACGATGCCGCCCGAGCCGCCGGTCGTCGGGATCGACGCGGCCGCGGAGTTCCTCGCCCGACCGCTCGACTGGCGTACGTTCCCCACCTCGGCCAACGGGCGCCCGGCACTGATCAACTACCTCCGCCGACCCGGCAGCCCACACTACGAGGCGCTGGTCGTCGACGTACTCCGGATCGAGAACGGGAAGATCGTAGCGAGCAACGCCTTCATCGGTGCCCGTCACGTCGCCGCCTTCGGCATGCCCGCCACGCTCGAGCCCTAGACGAGTAGGTCTCAAGCTGAGTGGCCGAGTCTGCGCTGGTAGTGGAATCGTCGGGCGCAGGCTTGGAATGTTCGTCGCCAGATTGACCAGCGCAGGGTGTGCTCTGGCGGTAGCGCCACGGCCGATCTCTGGCCTCTGCCGGTCTGGAACAGCTCCTCGATGCTCCAGGGGGAGCCGGCCACGGTCACGAGGATGTGTAGCGGCCGCCGGTACCCACCGGCGATCACGGCTGGGCATTCAACGTTCGGCTCACTGCCTCGGCCACCGCTTCGCCGTATGTCAGGGCGAGGTCGCGGCACAGGGTAGAGGCCGTCAGGGCGTACTCTTGGCCGCCCGGTTCGGTGATCGCGTACGCCGCGAGCTGGCACCCCAACGCCGCGGCCGTCTGGCTTGGCAGTCCACGCACGACGCCCGCGGCAAATCCGGCCCGGAACGCGTCCCCGCCACCGGTCGGGTCAACCACCCCCGCCACCGAGGCGGCCGGAACGTGTGCCTGAGCGCCGGCTGCCCGTATCAGCACACCGTCAGCGCCGCGGGTCGTCACCACCACGCCGCCCATCCCGTCGAGGTCGGCCTCCTCGATGTCCAGCTTGGTTCTCAGGAGTTCGTATTCGTACTCATTGGTGATCAGGTAGGCCGCCCCGGTCAGGAACTCGGCGATGTCCGTGCCGCTCATGGTGGCGAGTTGCTGCGAGGGATCGGCGATGAACGGGACGCCCCGGTCGCGGCAGGCACTGGCGTGGCGGCGCATGGCGACTGGGTCGTCCGGGCCGACGAGGACTAGGGCGACCGGGGCAGCGCCGAGCACCGCGCGGAGATCGATCGCGGCCGCCTCGGTCATCGCGCCAGGGTAGAAGGAGGCGATCTGGCACAGATCATCGTCGGTGGTACAGACGAACCGGGCTGTGTACGCGCTCTCACTGACCAGCACTGAGCCGCAGTCCACGCCGTGCCGTTCCAGCCACTGGCGGTAGTCGGCGAAGTCCGGGCCAACCGCGCCGACCAGTTCGGGGCGCAGGCCGAGCAGGCCCAATCCGTACGCGATATTGGCGGCCACCCCGCCGCGCCGTACGGTCAGCTCGTCGACGAGGAAGGAGAGTGACACCGTGTGGAGTTGGTCCGCGATGAGCTGGTCGGCGAAGCGACCCGGGAAGCTCATCAGGTGATCGGTGGCGATGGAGCCGGTCACGACGACGCGGGACACGGCGGTCATCCGGCCGCGTTCTTGAGGTCCTGGGCGCGGTCGGTGTTCTCCCACAGCAGCTCCGGCAGTTCGCGGCCGAAGTGGCCGTACGCCGCGGTCTGCTGATAGATCGGACGCAGCAGGTCCAGATCCCGGATGATCGCCGCCGGACGCAGATCGAACACCTCGTGGATGGCCTTCTCGATCCGCTCCACCGGTACGTGCTCCGTACCGAACGTCTCCACGAACAACGACACCGGGTGCGCCTTACCGATCGCATACGCAACCTGCGTTTCACACCGCTCCGCCAACCCCGCCGCGACCACGTTCTTCGCCACCCAACGCATCGCGTACGCCGCTGAGCGGTCGACCTTCGAGGGGTCCTTGCCGGAGAAGGCGCCACCGCCGTGCCGGGCGTACCCGCCGTAGGTGTCGACGATGATCTTCCGACCGGTCAGGCCGGCATCACCCATCGGGCCACCGATCTCGAAACGACCGGTCGGGTTGACCAGCAGCCGGTAGTCCGCAGTGTCGAGATTCAGACCTTCCAGCACCGGATGGATCACGTAGTCGCGCACGTCGGGAGTCAGCAGCGCCTCAAGTGAGACACCAGCGGCGTGCTGCGAGGACACCACCACCGTGTCGAGCCGCACGGGCCGCAGCCCGTCGTACTCGATGGTGACCTGGGTCTTGCCGTCCGGCCGCAGGTACGGAATCGTGCCGTCCTTACGCGCGGTCGACAGCCTCCAGGCCAGCCGGTGCGCCAGCGCGATCGGCAACGGCATCAGCTCCGGGGTCTCCGAGCAGGCGAAGCCGAACATCATGCCCTGGTCGCCGGCACCCTGGGCGTCGAGCGCATGCTCGGAGTTGCCCTCGCGCAGCTCGACCGCATTGTCCACGCCCTGGGCGATGTCGGGCGACTGCGAGCCGATCGAGACGCTGACGCCGCACGAGACGCCGTCGAAGCCCTTCTTGGACGAGTCGTAACCGATGGCCAGGATCGTCTCGCGCACGATGCTCGGAATGTCCGCGTACGCCTTGGTGGTCACCTCACCGGCCACGTGAACCTGGCCGGTCGTGATCAGGGTCTCCACCGCGACGCGGCTACGGGGGTCCTGCGCCAGCAGGGCGTCGAGAATGCCATCGCTGATCTGGTCGGCGATCTTGTCCGGGTGGCCTTCCGTGACCGACTCGGAGGTGAACAGACGTCCCATGGCTTCTCCTCGCTTCAGTCCTGCAGGCATCATCACTCGCACCGCTCGAGCAACGATGGAGCCCCAGGGGCGCCCGGTAGCGGACGTCGAGCGGTCTTCTAGGACCGCTCTTTAGCGTTCGGGACGATCCGCGACGTCGTTACCGAGACGGCCGTGTGCCGGTGCCTGCTGGCCGCGACCACCACCGCAGGGGGCCTGGCATGGAGATTCTGTACACCGCCGAAGCCACCGCGACCGGGGCCGGCAGGGAAGGCGAGGTCCGCACCTCGGACGGCGTCCTGCACGAGCGGCTGGAACTCCCGGTGAGGATGGGCGGCTCTGGTGGGCTGGCCGTCAATCCCGAGCAGCTCTTCGCCGCGGGATACGCGGCCTGCTTCCACAACGCGGTGCTCTGGTCCGCTCGCTCGGAGCGTATAGAGCCGTACGGCTCCTCGGTGACCGCCCGGGTCGGCATCGGCCGTCAGGGGCCAGGCTTCGGCCTGACCGTCGCCCTCCGAGTCGATCTGCCGGGCGTAGCCCGTGCCGTGGCGGAACGGATCGTCGCCGCCGCGCACCGTGGTTGCCCCTACTCCCGCGCGATCCAGGGCAACGTCGACGTCGACCTCGTCCTCATCGAGCACGACCACCAATCACTGTGACAGTCAAGAATCGGGTACGCCTGTGAACGAAGTGACACGCCGCGGGTTCCTCAGCGCCTCAGCGGCGGCCGGTGGGATGGCTGTCGGTGGGTTATGGCAGCCCGGGTCGGCTGCGGCCGGCGGGTGCGCGCCGTCGTTCGGGCCGGTGACGGTCCGGACCCGGGACCCGCGATACCAGGAGCTGACGACCCGTGCGTACAACGGACGCTTCGTGGGCCGCCCGGACGAGGTTCGCCTGGTCGGCTCGGCCGATCAGATCGTGCGGGCCGTCACCGACGCCGTACGGACCGGGAAACGTCTGGCGGTCCGCAGTGGCGGGCACTGCTTCGAGAACATCCCGGACGCCCCGGACGTTCGGATGGTCATCGATCTGTCGGAGATGAACGAGGTCTCGTTCGACCCCGTGCGGCGGGCGTTCGTCGTCGAAGCGGGCGCGACCCTGGGCCAGATCTACCGGAAGCTGTTCCTCGGCTGGGGGGTGACTCTGCCCGGGGGGACCTGCCCGACCGTGGGCGCGGGAGGCCACGTTGTCGGCGGCGGTTACGGCGCCCTGTCACACCGGTACGGCTCCGTCGTAGACCACCTCTACGCCGTCGAGGTGGTCGTGGTCGACCGCTCGGGCCAGGCGCGGAAAGTGGTGGCGACGCGCGAACCGGACGACCCGCACCGCGATCTGTGGTGGGCTCACACCGGTGGCGGTGGCGGTAACTTCGGCATCGTCAGCCGCTACTGGTTCCGTTCACCGCAGGCGCGGGGCAGTGATCCCGCACGCCTGCTGCCGAAGCCTCCGGTGACCCTGCGCCAGGCCAGCGTCTCGTGGCAGTGGGCGGACATCGACGAGGCGGCGTTCGCCCGGCTCATTCACAACTACACGACCTGGCATCGCGAGCATCCCGGCGCGGACCTGCACGCCGGGCTGAGCCTCCTGCACAGGGCAGCGGGCGAGATCCGGCTGGATGTCCAGCTCGATGAGGAGCAGCCGGGCGCCGAGCAGCTGATGGCCGGGTACATCGCCGCCATCGGCGCGGGGGTGCCCGCGACCCCGGCCACACAGGTCTTCACGTGGCCTTGGCTGCGGGCCACCACCTCGCTTTATCCGGGGCTCAGCGGGTACCGGATCAAGTCGAAGTCGGCGCTGCTGCGCCGGCCCTGGACAGACCAGCAGATCGCTGTGGTGCACCGGTACCTGCAGCAGGGCGGCGCCGAGCACTACCCTTCCGGCGCCTACCTCAGCACCTTCGGAGGGCAGATCAACGCGGTGCCGGCGAACGCCACCGCGATGGTCCATCGCGACGCGGCGTTCAGCTCGTTCTTCGAGACTGCCTGGTCGCTGCCGGAGGAGGACGAGCACCACCTCTCCTGGATCCGCGGCCTCTACCGCGACGTACACGCCGACACGGGTGGGGTGCCGGTCCCGGGCCCGGCCTACAGCGGAACGTTCGTCAACTACCTGGACGCGGACCTCGCGGATCCGGTCTGGAACACCTCCGGCACTCCTTGGCACGCGCTCTACTACCGCGAAAACTACCCGCGCCTGCAGCAGGTGAAGGCACGGTGGGATCCCCGCGGCGTCTTCCGGCACCTGCTGTCCGTCCGGCCGGCATGACGCGGCCTCAATCACTCAGCGAGGGACCTTCCATGGCCAGTGACACCACGCTCTATCTCGATCTCTTGAAGAAGGTCCTGACCAACGTCATCTACCGAGACGCCGCGCAGGAGGCCTCCTGGTTCTACCAGGGCCCCGGGTACCACGAGCACAGTCGGGTCAACGGCGAGGACTGGCCGTCCGTGGCGCACACCATGATCGGGCTCAAGCGGCTGGACAACCTCCAGTCCTGCATCGAACGGGTGCTGGCCGACGGCGTCGCCGGCGACCTGATCGAGACCGGGGTGTGGCGCGGCGGCGCCTCCATCTTCGCGCGTGCGGTGCTGCACGCTCACGAGGTCAAGGATCGCCGGGTGTGGGTGGCCGACTCCTTCGAGGGCATGCCGGTCACCGATGAGAGCAGCCATCCCGACGACCGCGACCTGGCGCTGCATCAGTACAACAGCCAGCTCGCCGTCTCGCTCGACGAGGTGAAGCGCAACTTCGAGAGTTACGGGCTGCTCGACGAGCAGGTCGTGTTCCTGAAGGGCTGGTTCCGCGACACCCTGCCGACGGCGCCGATCGACCAACTCGCGGTGCTGAGGCTCGACGGCGACCTGTACGAGTCCACCCGGGACGCCCTGGTGAACCTATACCCGAAGCTGTCGCCCGGCGGCTTCGTCATCATCGACGACTACGTCATCCCCGCCTGCCGGCTCGCGACGACGGAGTTCCGCGACCAGCACGGCATCACCGCCGAGCTGGTGACCATCGACGACAGCAGCGTGTACTGGCGCCGGGAAAGCTGAGACACCGGCGGCTCCGGCCGTGGTCGTCCGGATCGAAGAGCCGCACGTGCACGGCGCCGTTGCCCATCGACGCCTTCAGCCCGCCCGGCGTCCCCTCAACACTCCTCCGCATCGGGGCCACCATCACCCATCCGGCCTGTGGCTTCGCGGTCAGCGTCACGACAGCATGGCGGTACGTCCGAGAAGCCATCGACCTGCTCGCCGCGCACGCCGACGACCTGAACTCAGCGATGCGACGCATCAGCCGACTCGCGTACGCGATCCTCGACGGCACCCTGATCCCAATCGACCGGGTCGCAGACCAACGCCCGCGCTACTCCGGTAAGCACAAGCGCCACGGGGTGAACGTGCAGATCATCACGGGCTGCGAAGGGCGCCTGGTCTGGACTTCGCCTGCCCTACCCGGCGCGGTTCACAACGCGCCGTCGCCCACCCTCAAGGACTGGAAAGCCCTAGCCGAGCTCCGCTGCTGCCCCCGACGCGCCGCCGCGATCCTCCAGGCCATCCTCGTCCTGCACCACGTTCAGAGCGACTGAAGCCCACGATGAAAAGGGGCTCATTCTTCGCCAGCGGAACGTGCATGGAAAATTGGTCCTCTCCGACGCTTGACAGAACGCAAGGAATGCTGTCAAGCGTTCGATCACTCCGCAGGTCAGACGAGGAGCGAGCAACTGCCTTCGCTATTGACGCAGACATACCGTGAATAGCGAGAGATCATGAAGACCGGGACAGGTCGCGACGCTACCGACCCGGTTCCGACGCGAGCGTTGCCGGACGTCCGCCACACGATCGGCCGCCCACCGAGCGAACGTGCGTCCGGGTCGACCGGTTACCGCGCGTACCGCCGCGAATAAGGTCCGCGGTGATCTCCGGCCACCCTCGCGCAACATGTTCGCCCGCAGCTGTGCCGGGCAGTTCCTCGATCCGGTCTGCCTGCCGATGGCGTCACCGATCGCCCGGACCTGGTTCCGCTGGACCGCCTTCTCCACCGTGACGTACGGCCGGCCCGACAACGACAGCACCCCGGCCCTCTTCGCCAGGTCGGCGACCTCCTCGGTGACGGCGCACAACTCGGGCTGCGGATCGGCCACGGGTGTGCGGATCGCAGGCGTCGAGGAGGTGGCCCCGCGCATGGCTTCAGCGACGCGAAAGCGTGCCACGAACTTAAGAACCGGACACGACCACCGCATTTGACAAATCAGCGTTCATGCTGTCAGCGATTTGCACCCCAGAAGCAGTCAGCCGACCTACATGAACGCGATATCCACTCCGCATTAGAAGAACGGGTATCATTGCCACGACTCCCGTATATTTGGTAGCGTTTCTCCGCATCGACACCAACCCTGATGGGGATGCTTGCTGTGTTTCGCCTGGAGGGAGCGCCCGAGCGGACTGAACCATCGACATCGGCACCAGCGGCGGTGATCAGGGCGGCAGGTTGATCGGGACGGGCACTTCGGAGCAGATCACGACCGGCCGAAGCCACACGGCCACTACCTACGTACCGCGCTCACCCGCTGATGCGGGCGGCGAGCACATTATTCCGAGATCCTGGGAGGAATTGTGACGATTCTAGTGACCGGCGCCACCGGCAACGTCGGCAAGGAGGTGGTCAAGCACCTCCTTGCGGCCGGGGCTCAGGTCCGCGCGCTGACCCGCGATCCGGACAAGGCTTCGTTCCCGCCGGAAGTCGAAGTCGTACAAGGTGATCTGTTGGAGCCGGAAACCATCCGGCCGGCGTTGGCCGGTGTCACGGCAATGCACCTGTTCTCCGTGCCGGAGACTGCGGCACAGGTCGTCGAGTTGGCGAAACAAGCCGGTGTCCGGCGGATCGTGGTGCTGTCCTCGGACGCTGTGACCGACAAGCACGATGACGGGTACCACCTGGTCGTCGAGAAGGCGGTGGAGAACTCCGGCCTGGAATGGACTCACGTGCGGCCTGGCGAGTTCGCGTTGAACAAGCGTGACAGCTGGTCGGAGCCGATCCGCCAGGGCCACGTCCGGCTGGCCTTCCCGGACGCCAAGGGCATGCCGGTACACGAGACCGACATCGGCGCGGTGGCCGCGGCGGCGCTGGTAAACGACGGTCACGCCGGCAAGATCTACCGGCCGACCGCGCCCGAGGCCACCACCCAACGCGAGCAGGTCATGGCGATCGCCAACGCCGTCGGCAAAGAAGTCACGATCGAGGTGATCACCCCCGAGCAGGAGAAGGAGGAGATGCTGCAGGTCGGCTGGCCGGTCGAGGTGATCGACTACCTTCACTCGTACTTCAAGACGTGGACGGATCACCCGCCTGAGGCGCGGCCGGACGTGGCCGAGGCGACCGGCAAGCGGGCGCACACACTCGCCGAGTGGGCTGCTGACCACGCCGACGACTTCAGGTAGGACAGCCTCGGTTATCGGGCCAGGTCCTCGAGTGTGTTGACCAGTTCCGCCATGGACGGCCGCTGCCGGCTCTCGGTCCGCAGTACGGCGGCACTCTCCCGGTAGCCGGCCACGTTCACCAGTCCCTCGACCATTGTCAGGAGGACGTCCCGCTCGGCCTCGTCGCCGGGCAGGTGGACGGCCGCTCCCGTGGCAGCCAGCCGGGATCCGGTCGTCGCCTGCTCGGTGGCGAAGGTGACCGCCAGTTGCGGCACGCCGGCCGCGACGGCTGTCATCGCGCTGCCAGATCCGCCATGGTGCACGACTGCGGCACAGCTCGGCAGCAGGGCGTGCAGCGGAAGGCGTTGGGCCACCCGCACATTGGATGGCGTCGCGCCGACCGTGGCCGCGTCCTGGGCGGTGGCCGTGACGACGACGTCGAAGCCGGTGCCGGCGAGCGCGTCGACCAGGTTCGGCAGCAGGTGGGTCGCCGGGCCGCAGACCGTGGACAACGCGGTCGACCACGTGATGCACACTCGAGGAGCGGGCGGCGGCTCCAGCAACCACGCCGGGGCCATCGCACTCCCGTTGTAGGGCACGAACCGTACGGGCAGGCGCTTGGCCCGAGTCGGCGGTTCGAGCGATGACGGGCACGGGTCGATAACGTACTCGATCATATCCGGCCCGAAGTCGACACCGTAACGCTCGAACGAGCCACTGAAGTCGGCCGGCAGCGGACGGACGTGCGCGGGCTCCTCGGTGCCGATCGGCCCCCACAGGCAGACGGCTGCGGGAATGTCGAGCACCCGGCCGATGAGTAGGGCCTCCAGGCTGGCGGGGTCCTGCAGCACGACGTCGGGACGCCACCGGCGTGCGTAGTCGACAGCAGCGTCGAAGCTGAGTGCCGTCCGCCTCGCCAACTCCGGCTCGACACGCCGCCGGTAGTCCGCGACGTCGAAGCCGGCGAGGCTGTCCAGCGGCTCGCCGGTGAGTGGGTGCAGCGGCAACCACGGATAGCGCCACGGTCCGTCGACCGCCTCCTGGTAGTGCTGGAGCCGATTGCGTACCTCGACGGTCATTCCGTCGAGAACAGGGACCGGGGTGAGCCCTGCTCTGCACAGCGGATCCACCTGGGACTGTGCGCACAAGACTCGAACGTCGTGCCCGAGCGCCTGCAGGGCCCAGCCGATCGGAACCATCGCTGCGTACTGAGTGGGCCACGACGATACCGCAAAAAGCACGCGCATCGATTGCTCACATTCCTGGTAGGTCAGTACGTCCTTTTACCCCAAGGCTCTTCGCTGCGTCGGCCAGTGCGGACCGGTCGAGATCACCCGGCCCCGGGCGGCCCGGCAACAGCGACACCACCGTGCTGCGGCCGGCCCGTACCGCCGGATGACGTCTGGCCAGCTGAGCCAGTCCCTGGCCGGGTCCGGTCTCCACGAGGACGACGTCGCGTTCGGCCAGCATCGCGTTCAGCGCGGGCCAGAACCAGATCGCTGCGGCCGGTTGGCGGGCCCAGTAGTTCGGGTCGGCCACGTCCTCATGCGTCAACGGAACCGCTGTGTAACAGGAATAGAGGGTGATCCGCGGCGGGGAGACCGGCAACTTGGCGATCGCTTCGGCCGCTCCCGCGGTGGCCGGCTCGAGCACCGGACTGTGGAACGGACTGAGCGAAGGAACCCGTCGACACGTGAAGTTCTGCGCCACCAGGGACTTCTCCACCAACGCGAGTGCCGGGTCCGGGCCGGCGAGCACGATCTGCCTCGGCGCGTTGACAGCACCGATGACGACGTCGCCGTCGAGGAAGGCCGTGACGTCCTCCCGCCGCGCAGCGACAGCGAGCATGCCGCCCGGCGGGCCGTCGGCCAGCCGGTGTATCCGGTCGAGCACGAGCCGGACCGCGTCACTCAGGCTGAACACGCCGGCCAGCGTGGCCCCGGCCACTTCACCGATGCTGTGCCCCAACAACGCTTCCGGCCGTAGACCCCAGTCGAGTACGACCTGCCCCAACGCGTAGTCGATAGCGAACAACAGGGGCTGTGAGCGGGTGACGTGGTCGAGGTCGACGAGTGGGTGCGGCGCGAGCCAGTCGGCCAGCAGGCGGGCGCCTTCCTCTCCCATCTCGGCGAACACCTCGTCCATAGCCGCGGTGAACACCGGGTCAGTCCGATACAGGCCGGTGGCCATGCCGGCGTGCTGGGATCCCTGGCCCGGCAACAACAACGCGATCGGTCGGCCCATCGGCCTCCTTCCCTTCCTCACCCGGCCCACGCCGGGCGGTCGAGTACCTCGACCACTGCGCACGAGAAGCTGTACCCGGCACCGACGCTCACCAGCATGCACGTGTGGCCCGTATCGAGCACGCCGCTGGTCACCAGATGGTCGAGGCCGGCGATAGGGTCGCCCGCGCCGAGGTGGCCGACAGCACGACTCCACGGCCAGGTGGTCCTCGCTGGGTCGATGCCGAAACTGCTGAAGAACGCTACCTTCAGCCGCCTGCGACCCACGTGCGGCAACACGATCCGGTCGATGTCGCCGAGTTCGAGATCTGCGGCGGCCAGGGCTTGCTTGATCACGCGTTCCTGAGCGGAACTCACCAACGAGACCGCGTAGGACACGCTGGTCCTGGCGAGAAAGGCACGCTTGCACACCTCGTAGTCGACCTGTGGCCGGTGCTCGAACGGCGTTCGCCCGAAGGGGTCGTCACCGCGGTTCATACCTTCCAGCTCCGGCACGGACAGGGTGACCAGGCTGCGTAGCCGCGCGAACCCGCCACGGCGGGACAGCACCAACGCCGTTCCGCCATCGGCGTACACGGTGCCGGGATCGCTGTGCCAGCGGTCGAAACCGGGCTGGCAGAACTTGTCTCCCGTGGTGATCAGGGCCGAGGAGCGCCCAGGATCGACGGCGAGGTAGGCGGAAGCCAGCTCCATCGCGGCCATCCCGCCGTTGGACATTTGGCGGACCTCCATGGCCGGGCAGTTGTTCCCCACCGCCTCCCGTTGCACGTAGGATGCTGGCGCCCACAGATCGTGGCCCTGGTAGAAAAAGCTGGCGTGCAATACCAGGTCGATGTCGGCGGCCGTTGAGCGGGCACGGGCCAACGCCGTCCTAGCCGCGCGGACGGCCATCTCCGGCGCGGACTCCTCGCCGGCCACCGCGACCGAGACCACGTCGGTGACCCGAGCCAGCGCTGCATCGAACCTGCCGGCGGCGACCACCTGCCCGGTGGGCACCCTCGGCGGCAACCACGTCCCCGTGCTGTCGATGTAGGGGAGTTCCACCGTCAGCTGCGGCCGACTTGCTGAACCGCGGCCACGAACTGGTTGAGCGTGCGCACCTCGGACAGTGCGTCGTCGGACAGTTCGACGCGGTACGTGCGCTTCACGATTGCGGCGGCCTCCATCAGTGCCAGGGAGTCGTACCCGAGGAGTTGGAGGTCCACATCCCCGATGTCGTCGCCGACGTCGACCGACGCCTCCTCGCCAGCGCATTCACGCATGATTTCGATCATTTCGGACAACGTGAGCTCGCTCATCCGTCTTCCCTTCTCCGGTTGCTGACGACCAGTGCGCTATTGAACCCCCCGTGCCCCCTGGCGAGTACTAGTGCGGCCGAGCCGGCGAACGGCCTCGGTCTTTCCCCGAGGACGACGTCGATGTCGTAGCAAGGTGTGACTCTCGTGGTCGGCGGGATGACTCCGTCACGCAGCGCCAGCAACGCCAGCACGACGTCGAGTGGGGCACCGCCGGAGTAGAGGCGACCGATCATGGTCTTGGGCGCGGTCACCGGCACGCCGTGTGGACCGAACATCTCGACGAGCACCTCCGCCTCGACACGGTCGAGCGGGGCGACGCCAGCCGCGTCGGCGAAAACCACCGCGATGTCGGCGGTGTCCAGCCCAGCGTCATCGAGCGCGACCTCGATCGCACGCCGGAGGTTGGGCGGCCGCCCAGAACCCGGCCGAGGGTCGAAGGTTGAGCCGTAGCCGGCTATCTCACCGTATATCCGCGCGTCACGCGCCCGTGCCCGCCGCTCGTCCTCGACCACGAGGATCGCTCCACCCTCACCCGGCACCTGTCCGTTGGCGTCCTTGTCGAACGGGAGGTACACACGGGCCGGCTCCTCCCGCGTGGACAGCTGGCCGCCGGCAACCTGAGCGGTCAGGCCGTACGGGCACAGCGTGGAGTCCATGCCACCGGTGAGCACCAGCGGGGTCCCGCTGCGGACCACCCGCCTGGCGTGGGCGATGGCGACGAGGCCACCCGCCTGTTCCGCCACGAACACCCCGGTGGGACCACGCATGTCGTGCCGGATAGAGATCTGACCGGTGTTGACCGCGTAGAACCACGCGAAGGACAAGTAGGCACTCACGTGGTCCGGCCCGTCACGCCACAGGTTCTGCAGCTCGCGCTGGCCGAGTTCGAGGCCGCCTGCCGCGCTGGCCGTGATCACCCCCATCTCCAGCGGGGACAACCGTGTGGTGTCGACGGCGGAGTCGGCGATCGCCCAGTCGGCGGCGGCGAGGGCGAACTGAGTCATCCGGTCGGTCTGCGGGATCAGCCTGCTCGGAATGTGCTTGCTCACGTCGAAGTCGAGTACCTCACCAGCCAGCTTGCTGGGATACGAGCCGGGGTCGAAGCGCCTGAACGGCCGGATCGCGTCCTCGCCACGCAGGGTCGCCGACCAGAAGGCTTCCGTGCCGAGCCCGTTGGGTGCCACGACCCCCAAACCGGTGACCACCGCTGCGGTCATCGAACTCTCGCATCCGTCAGCACCATCGCGCTCTGGAACCCGCCGAACCCGCTGGCCACCGTCAGCACGGTGGCCAGGTCCTGTTCGCGGCTGACCAACGGCACGTAGTCCAGGTCCAGCTCGGGGTCGGGATGGTGCAGGTTGGCGGTCGGCGGCACCACGCCGTGCTCGATCGCCAGCGCGCACGCGGCCACCTCGATCGCACCGACGGCGCCGAGCGAGTGGCCGATCACCGACTTGATCGAGCTCACCGGCACGGCATAAGCGTGCTCGCCGAGGCTGCGTTTGAAGGCAGCGGTTTCGTGCACGTCGTTCTGCCGGGTGGCCGTACCGTGCGCGTTGACGTAGTCGACGGCGGTCGGGTCGAGTTTGGCTCTGTCCAGCGCCGAGGTGATCGCGGCCGCCATCTCTCGCCCGTCCGGGCGCAGGCCGGTCATGTGGTGAGCGTTCCCGTGACAGGCGTAACCGCTGACCTCGCCGTAGACGTGTGCGCCACGTGCGCGCGCGTGCTCGAGCTCCTCCAGCACGAGGACGGCAGCCCCTTCGCCGAGCACGAACCCGTTGCGGGTCCGGTCGAATGGACGCGAGGCACTCCCCGCGTCGTCGTTGCGTGGCGACGTCGCCTTGATCGCGTCGAAACAGGCGACTGTGATGGGGGTGATCGGCGCCTCCGCACCGCCGGTGACCATGACGTCGACCGTGCCCTCCCGGATCAGCTGCCAGGCGTAACCGACGGCGTCGACTCCGGACGTGCACCCCGCCGAGACGATCGAGTTGGGTCCTTCCGCACCGACCAGCCACGCGACCTCGGCCGCCAGCGAGCTGGGGACGTAGTAGTCGTAGAGGTTGGGTGACGCGCGGCGGTGGTCGACCAACCACTGCCTTCCTTCGTCGCTGACCGCGCGATACTCCTGCTCGAGGCGCTGCGAACAGCCCACCGCGTTGCCGATGCTTACCCCGACCCGGTGCGCGTTGTCTGGCACGCACTCGAAGTTGCTGTCCGCCAGTGCCTCCCTGGTCGCGACGACAGCCAACTGGCCCACTCGGTCCAGCCGCTCGATGTCGTCCTCGGTGAGGCCTTCCTTACGCGGGTCGAAGTCACACTCTGCCGCGACCCTCGAGCGGAACGGCGTGGAGTCGAACGCCGTGATCAGCCTGGTCGCAGGCACACCGGACACGATGCGCTCCCACATCGCCTTTGTCCCGACATCGCCGGGGGCGACAACACCTATCCCGGTGATGGCGACACGACGTTCTCCCATGGCTGGCTCCCAGATCGTGCGCATCGATTGCTGAACTCACGATGGGCCGTCGCTCTAGAAATGGGCTAGAGGGATAACCGGACATCTGGTCGCCCTTGACCGTGGTCTGCGGTGATCGTGTCCGGCACGGTCCGGAAACCGTTGAAGTGCCGCTGTCAGAGCGTCTCTGGAGCGGACCCCGGTTGCTTTCCGAGCACGCCGGCCGACCATCTGGAAAGCCGATACTCACCGGCTAACGGAGGTAGCTGTGACCCGGGTGGCAGATCTCTCTGCATGTGGTGTCCCCGGAGGCGCTCTCCCCCGCGCTTCTACTCCACTGGTACCGCATCCGCATGACCGTCAGTAGGAACGGTTCGCGACCGGTCTGGGCCATGTCGACCGGTCCATGACCTGTGCTACCTCATCGGGCCCATCCCGGGCGAAATCGCTGGAGGGAAACATGCTAAGACGAATGCTCGTTGCCACAGCCGTAGCGCTCGGGGCCGCGCTGGTTGTGCCGGCGCCGGCAGTCGCCGCCGCTGAACAAGACAACAAGACGCCGCTCTCACTGTACGAGATCGTCGAAAAGCGCTCCGCTGACGCCCGCGCGATGCGCGCCTCAGTGGCTGTCAGCGAGAACACCCTGTACGCGTTGACGCCCAAACGTGACGCGATCTGGATGTTCGACGGTCAGAGCTGGTCGCAGATCGGCGGCCCAGCGGCCGAAATCCACGCCGGCGGCGGTTACGTCTACGCGACGAGCCCGACGACCGGCAAACTCTCCTGGTACGACCACGCGACGGCCACGTGGCTCGAGATCGGGGGCCCCTACGATCAGTACGCCGTGGACGACGTCGGAATCATCCAGGGGCTCGACAGCACCGGCATCTTCGAGTGGTGGGGCGGCGACGACTGGCGCAAGATCGGTGGCCCGGCGTCCTCGATCAGGTCCGGCGGCGTCGGCCTGCTCATCGCAACGAGCCTCACGACCAATGAACCCTACATCTACACGGGCCTGCCCTTCCTACCCTGGAACAGGATCGGTGGCCCCGGCGACGACTTCGTCATCACCAACGTCGGTTACGTCTACGGACAGAACAAGAGCGGGATCTACGCGTGGCGCGGCAACCTCGACTGGATCAAGGTGGGCGGCCCCGCCAAGAAGATGTACACCGGTGGGTACATGGTCGCCACGAGTCCGCACAACGGTGACGTCTACCGCTTCTTCGACGCCGAACTCCACTGGGAATACGCGGGAGGCCCTGGCGATCTGTTCTCCGTCGCCAACGACGGCACCCTGTACGGCCTGAACAAGAGCGGCATCTGGCGCAAGGTCCCTGGAGGCAGCGGCTGGACCAAGGTGGGCGGCCCTGCCGCCACCTTCGCCGTATAAGTCTCCGGCGATCCGAAGCCCCGGTGGTAGCCAACCGCCGGGGCTTCCCCATCAGCCCTACTCGATGAAATGCCCGATCACGAGGCAGCGAGACGGTGCCGGCGGCCCCGGGAAGACGGGCATCGGCAGCACACCGAGCGAGCCCCGGTCCATCACGTGGACGCTGCCGCCGGTACAGCCGCCGCACGAGAAGCTGCACACCGAACCGAACTCGTAGCGACCGCCGGACGGTCAGGAGCGCGAACTCTCGATCGGCACGGAGGCGGCGCCCTCGCGCCGCAACGCCTCGATCCGCGCCGTGGAGTAGCCCAGCTCACGCAACACAGCTTCCGTGTGCTCCCCCAGCTCGGGCACCGGGCCCATAGGCAGCTCAACTCCCGCGACCGTGAACGGCGGGAGCAACCCGCGCACGGCCCCTGAGGGCGTGTCCACCTGCCGCCAGCGGTCCCGCGCGGCCAGCTGCGGATGCGCCAGCACGTCCCCGATGTCGTTGACCCGACCGGTCGCGACTCCGACGGCGTCAAGGCACGCGACGAGCCGGTCGGCGGGCAGCCGCACGGTGTGCGCGGCGACCAGGGCGTCCACCGTCTCGCGGTGGTGCACACGCGCGACGTTCGTCGCCCACTCCGGATCGGTTGCCAGGTCGGGCCTGCCGAGAAAGTCCTCGGCGAACCGCGCCCACTCCCGGTCGTTCTGAACCCCGATCACGACGTCGACACCGTCCTGAGCGGGAAACGCGCCGTAGGGCACCACGCTGGGATGGGCAAGGCCCATCCTGGGCGGGGACTGCCCGGTCCCCTGGGTGTGGTAGAGCTGGTAGCCCATCCACTCGACGGTCGCCTCAAGCATCGAGATCTCGATGCCGGCGCCCTGCCCACTCACCGCCCGGCCCACCAGCGCGGCCAGGGTCGCGGTGAGTGCGTACATGCCCGCCGCGATGTCGGAGGCCGGCAGCCCCGCCTTCGTCCTGCTGTTCTCGGCGCCGGTGGCGGAGACCAGCCCGGCCTCGCACTGGATGAGCATGTCGTAGGCGCGCCGGGTGCGGTAGGGGCCGCTGACGCCGTACCCGGACATGTCGACCGTCACCAGTCGGGAGTGCCTGGCCCGCAGGTCGGCGGCGCCGAGGCCGAGCCGGCTGGCCGAACCCGGCGCGAGGTTCTGCAGGAACACGTCGGCCGTGGCGACGAGATCTGCGACGACCTGGCGGCCGCCGGGTGACTTCAGGTCCAGCGCCACCGACTCCTTGCCCCGGTTGAGCCAGACGAAGTGACTCGCCATTCCGTTGACGCTGGTGTCGTAGCCACGCGCGAAGTCACCGCCGTCCGGCCGCTCCACCTTGAGCACGCGGGCACCGAGGTCGGCGAGATGGCGCGTTGCGAGCGGCGCGGCCACCGCCTGTTCCAGCGCAACGACCGTGACGCCGGACAGTGGCAGGTCCACGCTGCCGGGTCGTTCGCTCTTCGGCACGGCAGGTCACCTCGTCTCTGGATCGAGCGCGACCGGGAGCGTGCTCATCCCGTACTTGTTGGGGTGGCGGTCCACGGTGAACCGGTCCGAGTCGGCTGAGACGGCCGGATCGCGGTTGCCGTCCACCTCGACGTCCTCGGTCGCTATCCGGCTTCCGTGCGGCGACGGGTCGGTCCAGCGCAGCGCCTCGTCGGCCGCGGTCGGCGGATCAGTCTCGCCCGCCTTGAGCGCCCGCCCAGGCACGGGGTGCTCGATCAACGTGGGAAGGCCACTGGCGATCGCGTGCCTGCCCGTCTCGTCGCCGCCGATGATCAGGCCGCAGCAGTTGGCCGGTACGTCGCGGTCGGTGAGCGGCGCGCCGCCGACCTGGCAGTTGGTGAAGCGGTCCTTGTCGCGGTAGACAACCATCGCCTCGGCATTGCGTGTGATCAGCCAGGACCCGGGCTGGTCTGTACGCTCCGGTCGCCGATGCAGTGCGGGCCGCGCACGCAGGTGGGGCCACAACGGTGCCGAGTCCCGCTTGGCGTGCAGCCGGGGGTCGGCGGGGTCTGACGAGTCGAGCTCTTCGGAGCTGACGGCGGTGCGGGTCATGGTCCGGGCCTTTCGCGACGGTAAGTGGGACAGCGCGGTGTAGATGTCGCCCGGCGGTCGCGGCCAGCACGGGTTCCCGAGCGGTGCCCACGCGGTCAACCCGATCTCGGTCGCGCGCCGCGGGCCGCGTTCGGCCAGGGCGGCAGCACCGGCGTGTTCCCCGACGACAATCACGACCTCCGCACCGACCACACCCTCTCTCTCCCGAGCATCGTGATCGCCAGGCTGGCCCACCGATTACCCATCCCCCAAGCTCTGGGCTCGAGCCGCCGTTTCAATCTCGTGAGGCCGCCGCCAGGCCATGTAACGGGCAGCGGTGGTGCGGGCATCCCCACCTTGACAGTCGCACCCCTTGCCCGAAAGAGAGATCGTTACGAGTGGCGAGCGCGATCCTGGCGGCCGCACCGAGCCGTAGGGACACCGATCCAATGGTCAGGACTTGCGCTGCGCGACCCAGAGGCCGTCCCGGACCGGCACGATCACACCGGCGAAGTCGGGGTCGTGGGCCAGTACGTCGTTCATGCGCCGCACGCCTGCCAGCTCGTTGGAGGGCTCGTCGACGTCGCCCGCGACGACACCGCCACCGCAGAAGGCGTTGTCGATCATGAGAATGCCGTTCACCTCGAGGTGCGACTTGGTGAGCCGCAGCAGCTCGGTCGCGAGCTTGGGGTCATTGCCAAAGTACCGGTGCTTCATGACGTCCTGGAAGATCAGGTCGTAGACGCCGAGGCTCGGCAGCAGCTCGAACAGGTCGCCGACGATGATCTCGACCCGGTCGGCGAACCCGGCGCGGTCGATGAATTCCGCCGCGCGTGCCGCACGCTCCGGGTCCAGCTCAATGCTGGTGACCTTGCCGCCTTCAGGCAGTGCGTGCGCGAGCCACAGTGCCGAGTAGCCGATCGCCGTGCCCAACTCGAGCACCCTCATAGCCCGCTCGCCGCACAGCGTGGCGAGCATCTGGACGATCGTGCCCTCCAGCCGGCCGATGATCGGGATGCCCTCACTCTCCGCAATTGTCTCGATTTCCGTCATGACGGCCTCGAGGCGTGGGGGCAGCTTCGCCGCACGCACCAGAGTGGTGGCGAAGACCTCCCTTGGGTCGGTGCTGTCCTGCGGGACGATGGGCAGCGAAGTGTCAATCATGGGCTCATCTCTTCCTACTAGTGCGTGTCGTCGTCTTTGGAATCAGTGGAAACGTACGAGTCAGTGATTCGGCCCCGCGCTCTCCGGGAGTTGGCGCACCTGGAGCTTGTCCAGCACGGCAGGCAAGGCCTCGGGAACCAGGGACGCGGTCCGCCAGGCGACGATCCCGTCAGGCCGGATGAGGCTGGCCCCGGACTCACCGATCCCGTAGCGGGTAACGAGATGCCTGTCAGGGTCGGTTTCCTCGAAGTCGGTGCCGACCACGACGGTGTCGACCCGGGCGTCCGCCCCCCGCCATCTCTCGTCCGCGGCGATCAACATCCACTCACCGAACATGTCTACTGTGGACATTCGGGATCCAGCGCGGGTGATCCAGACGTGGGGCGCCCGGAATCCCGGACGCCCACTGGGGCGCAACGGATCCTCGACGGTGGCTGGATCCGTGTCGTCGATCAGGACGGCTCCCGACCGGTACCGGAACCCGAGAAGCACCTCGGAGTAACCGACCCCGGCTGGAGTCTTGTCGATCAGGTGCGGCGCCATCCGGTTCGCGTAAACAGACATCGACTCGTCAACCACCAGGTGCGCCACCAACTTGCGTTCCGGTTCGTAGCTGTCCAACAACCCGGGGTCCGCCGTGCCCTTCACCACCGCGGCCAGCTTCCAGGCGATGTCGTAGCCGTCGCCGATCGCGGTGTTGCCGCCGAGCCCGCCGGTCGGAGGCGTGACCTTCGCGGCGTCCCCGACGAGGAAGACGCGGCCGTCCCGCCAGCGGTCAGCGATGTAGGCGGCCATCTCCCACTGCTGGATGTTCAGCAGCTTCGGCTCAAGGTCCGGCATGTTGACCGCGAGCCGGATCAGCTCGACACAGCGGGCCGGCGGGAAGTCCTCGGGCGACTCGCTCCGGTCGGGCGAGTACTCGACAAAAAACGTGTGCCGGTTCGGTTTGTCAGTCGGACCGAAGGTCCCGGTGAACGCCGGGTTCTGCAGGTAGTACCACCCGACCGAGCCCGGCGGCAGCACGGCGGACAGATCGGCCTCGAAAATGACCCCGACGAAGTGCGACAACACCCCCTGCCCATACCGGGAGATGCCGAGTCGCTCACGAACGGGGCTGTCCGGACCGTCCGCGGCAACCAGGTAATCCGCGTGCACGACGGACTCCTTGCCGGTCGTCACGTCACACACCACAGCGTTGACACCCGACGGGCCCTGCTCGAACGACACCAGCTCCGTGCGGTACCGGGCGACAGCGCCGTACTTCTCCGCCTGGGCCAGCAGAATCGGCTCCAGCTGGTCCTGTGCGAGAAAACCCCAGCCCTGCGGTGTACACGGCGCGGTCGCGGCAATCATGTCGTCGACGCTCTCGGCAAAGGTGTGCAACACCTTGCCGCCGACGCTTTCTGCGACCCTGATAGTGAAGTCGCCGTGCTGGCCGCGAAGGTCATTGGCCTGCTTGACCTGGTCGAGCACACCGCCGATTCGCAGCAGCTCCATGGTGCGCGGGTTCTGTCCGGCCGCCTTCGGATAGATCGAGGTGCCCGGGTGCTTCTCTACGATCAGGGTGCGAACCCCTCGCTTCGCGAGGAACATCGCCGCCGACAGCCCACCGAGTCCCGCACCGACGACGAGAACCTCCGCCGTGTCCGTCATGTCTCCTCCTGGCTAGTCAGTACGCCGACGAACAGTCCGCGGCCCGCGTGAAGTCCCTCGATGTAGTCGACAGTGAAACCAGCGGCGGCGAAGGCGGTCTCGTACTGCTGGCGGGTGAACAGGGTGATCCGGTGGTTCTCGACGAAGTGCCGGGCACCTGCCGCCGCGTCCGCCACGACGTAGTGCACGTTCATCCGGGACGCGCTGCCTTCCAACTTCGAGTGCGACACCCGGGAGATCGTCGTGCCGTCCACCTCGATCACCGTGCCGGAGACGTAGCCGTCGACGTAGTTCTCCAAGAACCACCATGGATCGACGGCGACGACGCCGCCAGGGGCCAGGTGCTTGGCGAACTGGGTCAGCGTGGTGCTCAGCTCCCCGGTGTCGGCCAGGTAGCCGATCGATCCGAACATGCAGCTGATCGCATCGAAAGTCCTGCCGAGCGCGAACTCACGCATGTCGCCGAGGTGCAGCACCGCCTGCGGCACGGCGGCCTTGGCGATTCGCAAGAACGGCTCGGAGATCTCCAATCCCTCGACATGGTCGAAGAGGGTGGCGAACGCCCGCAGATGTGACCCGGTGCCACAGGCGATGTCCAGTAGCGACGAGGCGGCCGGTTTGCGAGCCCTTACCTGCCTCGCCACCTCCTCCGCCTCCGCGAGGTAATTCTTGCCTCGGCCACGGTGGATGAGTTCGAACACCTCGGCGAGCTCGGCTCCGTACATAGGAAATCCTCCTACCGGAAGTACGATGCGTGGTCGGCCACCCACTCGGCGAAGGTGCGCGCGGGTACGCCGGTGACCTGTTGGACCGCCGTGGTGACGGGATCGGGGTTGGTGACGGCGATGGCGAAGTAGCCGAGGATCATCCGCACCGAGTCCTCCGGCAGGTACTGGATCATCTCTGCGTGCTTTTCCTCCGGCGTCATCTCCTCGAACCGGATGTCGCGACCGATCTGGTCCGCGATGGTGCGTACCTGCTCGACCTGGGTGATCGCCTCCGGCCCGGTGATGGTGTACCGGCCGCCGGCGTGCCCGTCCTCCAGCAGGGCGGTGACGGCGACGGCGGCGATGTCCGCTTCGTGGACAAGGGCCTGCGCCGCATTCGGATACGCGGCCCTGACCACCCCCTCGGTCGTGATGGAATGCGCCCAGAACAACGTGTTACTCGCGAACGCGACGGGTCGCAGGAACGTCCATTCGACGTCGCTCTCCGCCACGGCGTTCTCCACCGCCAGGTGGTCGTCGATGCTGTCTCCGGCGATCTCGTACCGCGTGTTGACCGCGTCGGAAGACAGCACGACGATCCTCCGTACCCCGGCACGCACCGCGATGTCGACGCACTCCTTGGCAGTGTCGGGCACCGGGAACAGATACATCCGGTCCACGCCGGTCAGTGCGGGCCGCAGCGAGTCCGGCCTCAGCAGATCACCGTTGACCACCTCGACGTCGGCCGGAAGACTGGCTGCGGGATTCCGGGACAGCGCCCGGACATTCGCGCCTCTGGCCAGCAACTGGTCGACGACGTGCCGGCCAACCGTTCCGGTCGCCCCGGTCACCAGGATCGTCACTTCATGCCCTCCTCGGAAGTGGCCGGCGGGTACATCCATGTCATCGGATGGATGTCACGGGGAATCCAGGCTGCAGAGGCCTGCTCGGCGTTCACGCTCTTCTCGACGAAGGCGATGTTGTGGTAGAAGTGCAGGCCGCCGATCATCCTGTCCTTTGCGGATGAGGTGCCGCCGGTGTACTCCTGGTGATGCAGCGAGTCCACCAGCGTCTTGAGGAATCCCAGCGACGTGCCGGGATCGTCGAGGTCGGTGGTGCCGCCGTTCCAGCCCGGCCAGTACGAGGTCTGCAGGTCTTCGATCACGTACAGGCCCCCGGGACGCAACAGCGGGAACAGGGTCTGAAAGGAGAGGATCACGTCGGCGCTGAGGTGGCTGCCGTCGTCGATGACGATGTCGAGTGGGCCGATCCGGCCGGCGAGCTCGGTGAGGAACCCCGCGTCCGCCTGGGATCCCTTGATCGTCCGTAATCGCGGCTCGTCAAGGCTCGACTTGTCGAAGAGGTCGAGGCCGTGGATCAGGCCACGGCGGAAGTAGTACTTCCACATCCGCAGCGACTCGCCGCCCTGGTCCGGGGCGTCGTACCCGCCGACACCGATTTCAAGCAGCCGTACCCTGCGGTTTCGGTACTGCTCGAAATGCCGGCCGTAGTGCGGGGTGTACCAGTGATCGGCCCACTTGTCCGACCCAAAGCGCAGGGCCAACGTGTCCAGGTCTAGCCGTTCCGGCGAGCACGCCTTGAGCACTTGGTGCAGGGCCACGGCCGCTGCCCGCCGCTCCGCCAGCACGGCACCCGGGTCGATGGTCTGCGGCGCTGGGCCGTCCATCAGCTCGACCTCACGGGTGGCGTGTTCACCGCCGTCCGGTCCGAACACGGCCCTGACGAGCTCGCTGAGTTCCTGACGTACCGTGGCGGGAGGGTCCGGTAACCACCCTGGTTCCACTGTGGGAATGCCGGGGCCGAGGGTGACCAGGTAGCCGAGCCGCTCGTCCGCCATTCCGAGGTCGAACTGGACGGTGACCCGGGAGTCCGGACCGTCGAACAGCGCAGCTCGCGACACCACCTCGGTCAGCACGGACAGGGCGTCCGCGGCGCTGACCGCAGCCCTCGTGTCCTCCTCGACCCCGTCCGCGAACCTCAGCAGCTTCTCCACCGTTCTCCCCTCCGAGGTCGTACGGCCGATGTTTGCCGGGTTGACTCGGAAACCATTTGAGAACCGGTAGGTGCGGCTGTTGCGAGCGGGATTCGATCCGGGCGGAGAAGGGTGGGGTGCCGACGGTGTTCGACCAGTGGCAAGCAATCAGGAGGAAAAATGACGATCTTGGTGACCGGTGCGACCGGGAGCGTCGGCCGCAAGGTAATCGACCAGCTGATGGCGGCGAACGAACACGTGCGGGCTTCCAGCCGTAACCCCGCCACCGCGGGACTGCCTGCCGGCGTCGAGGTGGTTGCGGGTGATCTCGGCCGGCTGGAGACGTTGCCCGCCCTGTTCGACGGCGTCGAGAAGATGTACCTGATCTCGATCAACGGTGACCGCGTGCTGGACGCTCCCGATGAGGTGATCGACCTCGCCAAGCAGGCAGGGGTGCGGCGGGTCGTGTCGCTGTCGTCCTCCGGCCGGCCGTACTTTTCGGTGGAGCAGGCGATCGAGGCATCCGGTCTGGAGTGGACCCATGTGCGGCCCGGTGAGTTCGCCACGACAAAGATCGACGTGTGGGCGCCGACCATTCGTGCGGAAGGCGTTGCGCGCAGTGCCTACCTCGACGTGCCCACCGTCCCCATCCACGAGGCGGACATCGCCAGCGTGGTGGTCACCTCGCTGATCGAGGACGGCCACGCCGGCCGGATCTACGAGCTGACGGGCCCGGTGCAGATCACGCAGCGCGAACAGATCCAGGCCATCGGCGAGGCGATTGGCAAGCGGATTGTCATCGAGGAGCTCAGCCCGGCCGAGGCCCGAGCGAACATGATCCGGGAAGGCTGGCCGGAGATTATCGCTGACCACATCCTCGGCTACTTCGTCGAGTGGGAGCTGGAGCCACCGGTGGCCACCACGACCGTCCTCGACGTCACCGGCAGGCCGGGCCGCACGTTCGCCGAGTGGGCGGTCGACCACGCGGACGACTTCCGCTGATCTTGTTTTTTCGTCAGCAGTCGATCACGGGACGGCGTGTCTTTGATCGTCCGGGTGATGGTTTCGGGTGGCGAGCACGATGATGTCCCGACGCGTTGGTCGGGGTCCACAGCAGCCCGGCGACGCCCCAACCATCAGCAGTGGTATCGATCTTCGGACGTGACCCGGTGGCCTTCACCCTGAAAAGTGCCCTCCGTGACGGGATGGAACAGGACCCTCGACAAGTCCTACCTTCCCAGACCAGAGGGCACATTCACGTTCTCGGCGCGCCGCCTCCAGTCACCCTTCAAGAAGGCGCGAGGCCAACAAGCTCGGCAAGGACCTCTTCGGGACGCCGGCAAACGGTCCTACAATCGAATTCGACCGGGCAAGGCGAATGTCGCTGTCGCTGACATTCGATGCAGCGATCCCAGTTCCGACCTCGTACGCAGACCATTCGACCGGGTTTACCGGCATACGCACAGGATGCCTCTGACCTGCACGTATACCGAGGTCCTGATAGTATTTTTCCGGCGTTGTCAAGCCCATCCCCACATAAATTTCTATGTGCGAGCCGCTAAGGTTCCGGTGTACGGTGTAGGCACTTTGAGCCCTTGCCGAATATTCGGATCCCGGGCCAGGGAGACCCGCTGGTAGCCGCCACGCTGGCAGCTGCCCGGATATTCGAGTTGACGACCACCTTTATGAGGAGTGAACGTGGAATCGCAGTCAGCTTTGGCAATAGAGACCGAAGAGCTGACCAAGCTCTTCGGCAAGGTCCGCGCGGTGGACGGGGTGAACCTGGCCGTGCCGCCCGGCATGGTCTACGGCTTCCTCGGCCCCAACGGCGCCGGCAAGACCACCACGATCCGCACCCTCGCCACCCTGCTCAAGCCGGACGGCGGTAGGGCACGGGTGTTCGGGCGCGACGTGATGAAGGAGGCCGAGGAAGTTCGTAAGCTGATCAGCCTGACCGGCCAGTTCGCCTCGGTCGACGACGCACTTACCGGCGCCGAGAACCTCGTGATGGTGGCCCGCCTACTCGGCCACTCATGGTCGGGGTCCCGCAAGCGGGCAGCCGAGCTACTCGAGGCATTCGGGATCGAGTACGCCGCCGACCGGCTGGTGAAGACATATTCAGGCGGCATGCGGCGCCGGCTGGACATCGCGGCGAGCATCATCGTCTCACCCAAGCTGCTGTTCCTCGACGAACCGAGCGCAGGGCTCGATCCCCACGCACGCAACCAGGTCTGGGAGGCCGTCCGGGCGCTGGTGACGGTCGGCACCACGGTCCTGCTGACCACGCAGCAGCTGGATGAGGCCGACTCGCTAGCCGACCGGATCGCGGTCATCGACCACGGCAAGATCATCGCTGAGGGCAGCCCGAGCGAGCTGAAGGCCTCGGTCGGCAACGGCGCGGTGCACGTGCGGTTGTTCGACGCCGAAGAACGGACCCGCGCCGGCGAACTGCTCGGCAAGGCGTTCGACGCGCCGGTCGAGTTCGACCGCGACCCGGTGGTTCTTTCGGTCCGGGCGAACGACCCGGAGCAGGTCGCACATGCGCTGATCGGTCTGTCGAGGGCCGGCATCCGGATCACCGAGTACTCACTCGGCCAGCCGAGCCTCGACGAGGTTTTCCTGGCCCTCACCGGCCACAAGGTCGACGCCGACCACAGCCCGGCCGCTGACCCAACCTCGTACGAGGACGGCAAGGAGAAGGAGCACGTCGGATGAGTGCTCCCGCCAAGCACAGCGCAGCCAGCACGTTCAGCCCGTCCGAGGACGGCAGAAAGAAAGGGTACCTAGCATGAGCGCCGCCACGGACGAAACCATCACCGAGCCCCGGCCCATCGCCGAGAATGTTCTGCGTGGGGCACTGGCGGTCCAGCGCAGGCCGTCGCGTCCCGGCCCGCTGTCCGCCTCTCTCACCTTCCTGTGGCGGGCTGCCGCCACCTTCCGGCACCATCCGGCGCAGCTGGTCGACATGATCCTGTTCCCGTTCATCTTCCTGCTGGTGTTCACCAACCTGTTCGGCGGCGCGATCGGCGGCTCGACCAGGGACTACCTGCAGTTCTTCCTGCCGGGCATCCTGGTCCAGACCGTGGTGATGATGTCGGTGTACACGGGGACCGCCCTGAACACCGACATCACCAAGGGAATCTTCGACCGGTTCCGCACCCTGCCGTTCTGGCAGCCGGCCACCATCGTCGGCAGCCTGCTGGCGGACATGGGGCGCTACCTCGTCGCGCTGACCCTGACGATCACGTGCGGCGTCCTGCTGGGCTTCCGGCCGGAGAGCGTGCTCGGCTCGATTGCGGCGGTGGGGATGCTGATCGTCTTCGCCTTCGGCGTAAGCTGGATCTTCACTACCATCGGCGTGGTTGCCAAGGCGCCGGAAACGGTCGCCTCGACCAGCATGATCGTGGTGTACCCCTTGGTCTTCGCCAGCAACATCTTCGTGCCGACCGAGTCGATGCCGGGCTGGATGCAGGCGGTCGCGAATGCCAACCCGATGAGCCACGCGGCCACCGCCGCCCGCGGCCTGATGCACGGCACCGTCACCGCTGAGCAGCTCGCCTGGGCATTCGGGCTCTCCGCGGCGCTGATCGCGATCTTCGCTCCACTGACCATGCTGGCCTACCGCAAGCGCAAGGACCGCTAAAACACGGCTTCGCCGCATCGATGTGGGCATCGGTACGGCGAGAGTCCGTTCAGCCCCCTACCGGGCGCTGTCCTTGTAGATGACGTTGGTCAAAACCTTCTTCAACAGGTCCCAGATACGGGTTGACGTGCTTGAAAGCCAGCATGCCCTGAGAGGCGCGCTTGGGTCACTGGATGTCCCAAGCGCGCCTTTTCAGCGGAACGCGGGCAAGCCGGTGACCGCGTGGCCGATGCTGAGCGTGTGAACCTCCTCGGTGCCCTCGACGGTGGTAACAGCCTCCAGGTTGGCCATGTGCCGCATCACCGGGTAGTCGAGGGTGATCCCGTTGGCGCCAAGCATGCCGCGTGCGATGCGGGCGACCTCGATCGCCGACCGCGCGTTGGCGAGCTTGCCGAGGCTGATCTGCACAGGCGTCAGTCGTCCCGCCTGCTTGAGGCTGGTCAGCCGCAGCGCCGTCATCCCGGCGTGGGTGACCGCGACCGCCATGTCCGCGAGCTTGCGCTGGGAGAGCTGGTAGGAGGCCAGCGGCCGGCCGAACTGCTCGCGACCACCCACGTAGTCGAGCGCGCTGGCGTAGCAGGAGCGGGCGGCGCCGACCACGCCCCACACGATGCCGAAGCGGGCCTCGTTCAGGCACGACAGCACACTTTTCAGTCCGCGTGCTCCGGGAAGCAGCGCGGAGGACGGCACCCGGACGTCGTCGAGCACGATGGTAGCCGTGTTCGAGGCACGCAACGACAGCTTGCCGGTGATCTCGCGTGCGGTGAACCCCGGCGCGTCGGTGGGCACCAGGAACCCGAGGATGCCCTCCTCCGCACGCGCCCAGATCACCGCGACGTCGGCGATGGCACCGTTGTTGATCCACGTCTTGGTGCCGGACAGCACCCAGTCGACGCCGTCGCGGCGGGCGGACGTGCGCATCGACCCCGGGTCGGAGCCGGCTTCCGGCTCGGTGAGGCCGAAACACCCGAGCACCTCGCCCGTGGCCATCGCCGGCAGCCATGCCTGCCGCTGCTCTTCGCTACCGTAGCGGTGGATCGCGAACATGGCGAGGCAGCCCTGGACCGACACGAAGCTGCGCAGCCCCGAGTCCACCGCCTCGAGCTCGCGGCAGGCGACGCCGTAGGCGCCTGCCGAGAGCCCGGGGCACCCGTACCCGTTCAGTTGCATGCCGAACAGGCCGAGCGCGCCGAGCCCCTTCGCCACGTCGCGGGGCAGCGTCCCGCGTTCGTACCAGTCGGCGATCCGCGGTCCCAGTTCGGTCGTGGCATAGGCGCGCACGGTGTCACGCGTGTTCCGTGCCTCGTCGCCCAACTCGTCGTCGAGATCGAGCAGATCGTGCTTTTCGAACCTCGCCCCTGTGTTCGCCATTGAAGTCATCTCACGATCACCACTCCATGCATGGGTTCTCTCGGTCGGCCGTCGGCCAGGTCCCGTGCTCGTGTGCCCCGGCAGCCTCCGCCCACCGGCTCGCCAACTGCACGTGGTCCGGCGCCCCGCACTCGTCGTGCATCGCCCGCCTGGCGGTCTCGAGTCCGGACAGACGGGTTCCCCCGATGACTTGGCCTAGCACCGCGTCACGCCGCGGTGCTGGGCCGTCAGGTGTTCCAGCTTCTCGACGGTCTCAACCGGGCTTGGGGTACTCGCCATCGCATCTCGCAGGTTGGCCGCTCCCGTGGCGAACGACGGCTCGGTCAGGACGCGCACGAGTTTCTCCCGCAAGCCTGCCACCGTCAGCTGGAACGACGGGATGTGCAGTCCCGCGCCCAGTTCCTCGAGCCGCTGGGCGCGGTAGATGGCGTCCCACATCCAACCCATCGCGACCTGGGGGACGCCGTAGGCCGCCGCTGTCGCCCACGTTCCCGCGCCGCCGTGGTGGACGATCGCCGAGCAGCTCGGCATGAGCGCGGCCAGGGGGACCCGGTCCACGACCCTGGTGTTGTCCGGGATCTTCCGGACGCCGTCGAGTTCCTTCTCGCCGAGCAGGGCCACCACCTCGATGTCGAGGTCCTCGATTGCGTCGAACAGGTCAGCCACCTTCACCGCGTTGGGGAACTCCGTCTGGCGAATCGTCTCTCCCAGGGTGAAGCACACCCTGGGTCGGTCAGGTGCCTGCCACAGCCATTCGGGGACCACTGCTGGTGTCGGACCGTTGTAGGGCAGATAACGCATCTCGACCGTGGGCAGGCCGAGGGGCAGCCGCACGCCGGCGGGCATCTGGTCGATGGTCCACTGGCCGGTCACGACCTCCTCGTCGAACTCGCAGCCGTGCTGCTCCAGCACGAGCGTCAGCCATTCCGCGAGCGAGTCGTCGTGGCGCTCTGGTGACTTCGTCAGATGTTCCAGGAACACCTTGCGCACGCCGTAAAAAATGTCCGGAAAGGACAGGATACGGGCGTGTGCGGCACCGGTCACCCTGGCCGCGACCGCGCCAGCGAAGGTGAACAGCTCCCAGATGACCAGGTCCGGCTTCCAGTGCCTGGCGTATTCCACCAGGTCGTCCATCATGGACTCGTTGTTGATCTGCATGTAGTAGGTCGCGTTCAGCATCGAGTTGGACGCGATGTGGAAGTCGAGGTTCAGCAGCTCCGGTCGGTGTTCGAGGAAGTCGGGGTTGGAATGGAGTGCGTACATGGCGGGGCCCACGTTCTGCAGGACCTCGCGCATCATGGGGTTCGTACCGACCGGTACCGCGGTCAGGCCAGCCGAGGTGATGCTGTTGGTCAAGGCCGGCTGACTCGCCACCCGCACGTCGTGCCCGGCAGTCCGCAGTGCCCAGGCAAGTGGCACCACACCATTGAAATGTGCGTCCATCGCGAAGCATGTGACCAGGACTCGCATTGCCTTCCCCCTCTACCGGTTCGCGACCGGGAACCGCAGGACCCCACGCGTGACCGGGGAACGCATCCGGCGCAGCATTCGTTCGCGTTGCCGCAGGGCCGGCAGGCGGGACGCCAGCGCCTCCACCGCGACCCGGGCCTGCGCCACGGCCATCGGTGCCACGAACGTGTCATAGAGACCACCGGACAGGGCGAGTTGGTCTGCGTCGGACTTCCGCGTGATGTCGAAACGATCCGGGTCCGGGAAGGCCGAGGGATCCCGGTTCGCCGCACCGACGGCCACGACCAGTTGGGTGTCCGCGGGGATCTGGTGCCCGGCAATCTCGACGTCCGTCGTGGCGATCCGGTTCTCCAACTGGATCGGCGGGTCGAACCGGAGAGTCTCCTCGATCGCGCCGCCGGCGAGCCCCGCTTCCCCACGCAACGCCTGCCACTGGTCCGGATGCGCCAGCAGTGCCGCCACCGCGTTGCACGTCAAGGTCACCGCCACCTCGACCCCGGCGACCGCGATCAGCACGGCGGCCGCGAGAACGTCATCCGGGCCGGCGGCCGGCCGGCGGTCGCCGAAGAGCCCTGGTGTACCAAGCAGTTCGCGGACCTCGGCCACTCCGGTCAGCAACGCACGAGCCGTTTTGTACTGCGGCGGGCACAACCCCGCGTCCAGCGCAACCCCAAGACCGGCAACCACACCGGCAAACCGGTCGCGGGTGGCCTCCGCGAGGCCGAGGAGATCGGCGGCCACCGCCACCGCGACTGGCCGGGCGAAGTCCGCCACCAGGTCGAACTCGTCGGGCAGACCGGAGATGACCCGGTGGACAGTCCCCTCTACGGCCAGGTCGCCCAGCACCGGCTGGAACAGGGTGCCGAGCCGCTCATAGTCCGCACGCGGCAGGTTGAGAAAGGCGCCGTCGAGCGGGACGATATGGCATATCTTCGGGTTGTCCCAGATGTCCTGGAACATGTGCTGCTGCGAGGACTCGTCGCCGTTGTGGCGCAACGAGAGTCGCGGGTCGCGGAGGATCTCCCCTGCGAGCGCGTGATGCCCAGTCACCCACGCGCCGGCTTCGCTTCTGTACAGCGGGCCACGGTCGCGCACCTGGGCGCCCAGCACCGCGGGGTCGTCGGTGCCCGCTCGCAGAAGCATCGCGTATGGGTCGCCCTGCGCGCCGAAGACGAACTGGAAACCCCGAACGGTCAGCAGGTGGCGGCCAAAATCACTGTTGGAGACGGTTTTCGCCCCGTTCCCGGGCGCGCCTGCGGTCAGCGTGTACACGGTGTCGGTCGTCGCGGCGGCGTCTGTCCTCGTGGACATTGGTTTCCCTCCCCCTCAGGCGGTGAGTGTGTGCGCGATGATCAGTTCAGCAAGTGGCCCATGCACAGAGGAGGGCAGCGCGTGGCCCATGCCGGGAATCTCCGCGAGCCGGGCACCCGGGATCAGGTCCGCGAGATGCCTGCCGTGCGGCGGTGGTGCGGCCGGGTCGTACGGCGCCTGGATCACCAGGGTCGGCACCTTGACGTCACGCAGTTCCGCGCCGCGACTCAGCGGCGGCAGCCCGACCTGGTAGTGCGTGACCGGTTCCTCCCACGTCCCGGCGTGGTCCATAGCGCGCTCCTCCCAGCGCCGGTACTCCTGCTCGTCGAAGGGAATCCCGTCGCCATTGAGCAGGCGCCACTTGCCGACCTGCTTGGCCAGCATCGACTCCCGGTCCTTTGCTGGTTGCTGCACTGCGGCCAGCATCTCCAGGAAACGTGGCGTCGGCACAGGCAGGCCGTTCACGAGCGGCTCGCCACGGAACGCGGCCTCGATTGCGGCGTCGAAGTCGGTGTCCAGTGCTCCGCCCAGCATCAACGTCAGGCTGCGGACACGGTCGGGGTGGTTGAGCACCATCACCTGCGCCAGCGACATGCCCATCGACATACCGACGACATGCGCGGCCGCGATATCCCAGCCGTCGAGCACCGCGATCGCGTCGGCGGCCATGTCGTCGTAGGTGTAGGGATACTTCTGATAGTCCCGGCAGGTGGACCGACCGGTGTCCCGGTGGTCGTACCGGATCACGAACAGACCAGCTGCGGCCAACCGCTGAACGAACTCGTCCGGCCAGCCGTACGCGGACAGGTTGCCGCCCGCGATCATCAACAGTGCGGGGTCGGCCGGGTCACCGAAGCCCTGGCTCCACAGCTTCACATCGCCTGCGGAAATGACGCGTTCGGTCATGACTGTTCCGCCTCTGGGGTGCGGTTGAGGAACCCGTGGCTTGACTTCGATCCCGAGGTCGACGCAGGGAATGTCATGTCGTTGCTCCGGTGGGCACGAGAACCAGCAGGGACAGGTCGAACGGAACCGAAGGCGAGGCCACCTTCAGGGCCGACTCGACGGTAAAGCCGGCGGAAGCGGCGAACGTCGCCCACTCCTCCCTGGTGCGCAACCGGCCGCCGAGGAAGACGAGCATTCGCAGGTCCAGCAAGGTGAACTGCTCGTTGGACGCGTCCTGCGCCAGGTCGTCCCGCTCGAGCACAACGACCCGTCCACCGGGTGTCAAGGCTTCGGCGCAGCGAGCCAGAATCCGCCGTGCGTCGTCGTCCGACCAGTTGAGCAGCACGAACGACAGCGTGATCACATCCGCCTTGACCGGCAGCGGCTGGAAGAAGTCACCGGCCACCGCGTCCAGCCGGTCGTCGAGCCCGGCCGTCTTGAACTGCGCGCGTCCCCGTTCTGCGGGGAGCGGAAGCTCCAGCAGCGTCCCTCGAACGTGTGGCGCGGCCTTAGCGATGGCGGTGAGGAACCCGCCGATGCCACCGCCGACGTCCATCACATGCCTGGCGCGGCTCCAGTCGTACGCTGCGGCCGGGGCCTCGTAGACCACGTCCTGGTCGCAGGCCATCAACGCGTCGAACGACTCGGCGAGCCGAGGGTTCGCGGTCAGGTCATCGTAGAAGGGCTTGCCGTACACCGACTCGTAGGACGGCCGGCCCGTCCGGACGGCCTCCAGCAACTGGAAGAACGCGAGATCCGCGCGGGAGACGGCGTTGTTCAGGTCGAACCAGGCACGCTGCTGGGCCGGATGATCGTCGGCCAGCAGCATGCCGGTCGCGGTTGGCGTCAACCGGTTCGGCTCGGTCTCGGCCAGTACGCCGACCGCCACGAGGTGCCGGATCACACGCAGCAGTGCGTTCGCGTTCGTGCCGGTCACCTTCGCCAGCTCCGCCGGGTTGGTCGTCCCCCCGATGATGTGGTCGACAAGTCTCAGCGTGGCGGCCACTCGCACCGCCATCGGGGTGTGCAGGCTGCCGAGCCGCAGCAGGACGTTCAGTTCGCGCATTTCCTGCTCGGCAGGATCCTCACTTTCCATCGACGAAGCTCCTTCAACGTAGTGACGGGAAATATCAGGGACGCCAGCCTTCGCCCTGCGGCCACGGCTCGGCGAGCTGCCGGTAGGTGCCGATGAAGTCGGGCCAGTCCCGGTGGTCGCGAATTTTGCCGTCAACGATCCGGATAAGGTGGATCTGCTCGCCGGAGAATCGCCGGCCGGTCGCGGGCATACTCAGCATGTCGCCCACCTGGCGGCCGTAGAGAACCAACTTGGCACGCACCCAGTCGCCATTCTCCTCGTAGCCGATCTCCTCGAGGTAAACCTCCTCGGAGAACGTCGCCTTCAGCCATTTCACGGCCATGACGAAGGTCTGCGGCCCGATCTGGTCCTTGAAATGTTCCATGGCACCCGGATTGAGGTACTCCGGATGGATGAATTCCTCGACGTCGTCGGTGTTCCCCGTGTTGTAGGCATTCACCATACGCTTGACGAGGTCGATGTTCTTGCTCATGAGAACTCCCCTGTTGACTCGGCCGACTGCGGCGGACCCCGCAAGTATTGGCCGATCCCCGGCACGGGAACAAGTGGCCAACAGCCCGCTCCGATTATTTTCCTAGTCAGCTCAGAGCGCCAGATTCGCCGTATAGCGAAATGCGAGGTCACTGGTGAAAACTCGGTACCACCATTCGTGGGAAGAGGGGAAAGAACGTGGACCCGGCGGCTTACAAGGCAACTGTGACCGCGGCCTTCGACCGTGCCGCGGCTTCATATGACCAGCTCGGCGTCGAGTTCTTCACACCGATGGGCAGGCGGCTGGTCGAACATGCCGCCCCCCGAGAAGGACACCGCGTGCTCGACATCGGGTGCGGCCGGGGAGCCAGCCTTTTCCCATCCGCGGAACTCGTCGGTCCGACCGGTCATGTACTGGGAATCGACATCGCACCGGCGATGGTCGACGCGGCCCGCGCGGAGGCCGAGCGGCAGGGTGCCAAGAACGTCGAGATCCGTGTGCTGGACGGGGAGAACCCCGACCTGCCGGCCCGGTCGTTCGACCTCATCACCGGCAGCTACAGCGTGATCTTCATTCCGGACGCCCCATCGGCGATGGCCCGGTACGCGCGACTGCTCACCGAGCACGGGCGAATCGCCTTCACCAGCCCCGTGTTCACCGACGACACCTTCCCGTTCCTGCCACCGATGTTCACCGAACTGATCCCGAGGTCCCTGCTGCGCAACCTGCCGGCCGAATGGCAGCCGGAAGCGTTGCAGCACCGGTTCAACAGCTGGCTCGGTAGGGTGGATGACCTTGAGAAAACCATGCGGACGGCCGGTTTCCAGGATGTGGTGGTGGTCGACGAGCCGGTGCACGTGGTCGTCCAGTCCGGGGAGGCCTGGGTTGACTGGTCGCACACTCAGGGTATGCGCCTGCTGTGGCAGCACCTTACCGCGGCCGACTCACAACAGTTGCGCACCCGCCTGATCACCGCACTGGACGACCTGCGTGACGGCGACGGTCCGCTGTTCCTCGATGTCCCGGTCCGCTATGTCACCGCGACCGTCGCAGGGCGGTAACAGCTCGCGGGTCCGCAGTGAGGCTCTGCGCAACAGCACCGCCACCGTGCAGTGCGCCAAGGCGTACGCGAAACCCGCTGCGGTGTGCGCGGGCCACCCGGGGTGAACCTGGAGGCCCGCACGGCACTCAGGTGATGGACAGTGCGCCGTCCACCGCGAGCACGGTGCCGTTGACGTACCTAGCCTCCGGCCGTGCGAGCTGCACGATCCACCACGCTACGTCCTCGGGTGTACCGACACGACGCGGATGCCCCGTGGCGCGAGCTCAACGGCCCAGGATCGTGTCAGGAAGTCGAGTGCCGCCTTGCTGGCACCGTAGATGGCGTTGTCGGCCCACGGCCGCAATCCCAGCGAACCCGCCGTGCCGACGTTCACCACCGTCCCGCTGCTCTCCGCCAGGGCGTCCAGCGCGCGTTGGGTGAGGAAGACCGGTGCCAGCAGGTTGGTGTCGATCTGCGCGCCGACCATCGCGGGTCCGACATCGGCCAGCCCACCGAACTCGCCCACCGCGGCGTTGTTGACCAGGACGTCCACCCGGCCGAACGCACCGAGCGCAGTGTCGACTACAGAATTCGGTGCGTTCGGTCTGGTGATGTCGACGGCCAGGGTCACGATGGTGTCGTGGCCGGCCGCGGTCTGGGCAAGGGTCTCCTCGGACCGGCCGACCACCAGCACCCCGGCCCCGTGCTCGCGAACGCGTGCGCGGCCGCCCGGCCGGTCCCGGTCCCGCCACCGGTGATGATCACCGCCTGTGCTGTGCTCATGGGAAGAGCTCCCATCGGGCCGGGCGTCATGGTCGGTCGTCGCGGGTGACCCGGCGCTCCCGGACCCTGAGCTCACCGTCCTGCCGCACCAGGATGTCCACACACACGCACATCATGTGCAGCCGTGGCTGGCCGTCGCGCGGAGTGGCGATCACCTGCGTGTAGCTCCGCGCGTAGATCGTGCCGTCGTCGCGACGTCTGAGGTAGGTCATGAGCATGCAGTGCCGGTGCACCTCGCCGGCTTCGGCCAGTGCCGCCGCGGCCCTGCGCACTCCGGCGACGATGACGTCCCGGCCACGAGCCGGCTCCGGCATCGACGGTGAGAAGAAGGATCCGTCCTCGGTGAACGTGTCCGCCCACCCCTCCGCGTTGCCCGCGTCGAGAAGCTGCATGTGGCGGGCATAGAAATTTTGGACCTCCGGGTACAACAGATCCAGGTCCGCTTCGGTCCCCACTGTCACGGCGTTCTCCTTGTCGATCGGCGGTTTCTCATCACTCATCCTTCAGTGGCGACTTTGATGCGTCCTCGAGCGAGGCTCCAGGAATCCTCGGAAAGCATCGGAAGCCCCGAACCCGGAGACCCGACGTACGGCCCCGCGCCGGCGGAGGTCTACGAGACCGCAACCGCAGCCGAGGCAGGGACTGGGCCGCGGACGCGCGCGGCACAGCAGCTGCCCGGTGTGCCCGTGCACGACGGCGACATGCGCAGGTTCGATCTCGGCCGCACCTGTGTCAGCTCCGGTGCGCGGCCGTGAGCTTCTCGAGTATGGGCACGACCTCGTTGGGACTCGGCATGGCGATCATTTCCTGCCGCAGCCGGTTGGCGTTCGCCGAGTAGGACAGGTCCGTCAGCAGCAGCTCCAGGTTGGCGCGCAACGACGTCACGGTCGACTCCGGCATGCATATACCGGCACCACGGCTCGCCAGCCGCCGGGCCTTGTCGGCCGAGTCCCAGATCTTCGACGGCAGGATCAGCTGTGGCACACCGTGTACCAGTGCGGTGGCCATCGTGCCGGATCCGCCGTGGCTGATGATCGCTGAGCAGGTCGGCAGCAACGCGTTGAGCGGCACGAAGTCCACCACGCGTACGTTGTCCGGGACGGAGGGCAGCGCCTTGATCTGGCTGGCATCCAGGGTCGCGATCACCTCGATGTCCAGGTCCGCCACCGACTCCAGCACGTCCCCGATCGACACCTCGTCGCCCCCCTGCACCTCCCGATGCGAAAGACCGAGTGTCAGGCACACCCGCTTGCGCTTCGGCGGTTCACGCAACCACTCGGGCATCTTCGCCGGCCCGTTGTAGGGGATGTACCGCATCGGCACGTACGGCAGGTCCAGGGGAAAACGCATCCAGGCGGGCGTCGGGTCGACGGTCCACTGCCCGAGCATCATCTCCTCGGTGAACCCCCCAGGGCAGTCGTACCGTTCCAGCAGCCTGCTCAGCCAGTCCTCAAGCGGGTCGTCGCGCAACTCGGGTGGCAGCTGGGACAGCTGGTCCACGAGGACACCACGCATTCTGGCCACGTGGTCCATGCCGAACAGCAAACGGGCATGTGCCGCACCGCAGGCACGCGCGGCCACCGGGCCCGCAAACGTCATGGTGTCCCACACCACCAGGTCCGGCCGCCACGAACGAGCAAACGCCACCAGGTCATCGGTCATCGACTCGGGACACTGGTTTTGGAACACGAAGGACGTCATTGCGGTGAACATGCCCAGCATGTACTCCGGCGTCAGACGATCCGTACGGGTCTCGGTGATATCCATGCCGCCGTCATCCGAGTCCGGTGCTTCCTCGTCTCCCGCGAGGTTCTCCTCGGTTTCCCTGATGCCCTCCTCGAGGTTGAGCGCCTCGCCGACCGCGACCGCGGGCAGACCGGTCTTGGTGACCTCGTCGACCAGGTCGGGCTGGGTGGCGATCCGGACCTCGTGTCCGCCGGTGTGCAGTGCCCACGCCAACGGCACCTGAGAGTACATGTGCACCTTCGCGGCAAAAGTGGTGAACAGGATCTTCATCGGACCCTCCGGTACTCGGCGGCCAGTTTCTCCAGCACCGGGACGAGATCGTTCGGACCAGGCGTGCCGACCATCTCCCGTCGCAGCCTGGCAGCGTTGTGCCGGACGGACGGTTCGGTCAGCAGCCGAACCAGCCGAGTGCGCAGTTCGTCGCCGGAGAGCCGCTCGATGTCCCGGACGTAGTCCCCCGCCCCGTAGTCCGCGAGGCGACGGGCTGTGTTGATCGAGTCCCAGACCATGTGCGGCACGATCAACTGGGGGACACCGTGCAGCATGGCCGTGGTCAGCGTGCCGGAGCCACCATGGTGGATGACCGCGTCACAGGTGGGCAGCAACACGTTGAGCGGCACGAATTCCACCACCCGCACGTTGCCAGGCAGCGACGGCAGTGACTCGGTCTGGCGGGCGTTCAGGGTGGCCACCACCTCGACGTCCAGGTCCGCGAGCGACGCCAGGATGTCGCCGATCGAAGCCCGGTCGCCGCCTCGCTCGTCTCGGTGTGACAACCCAAGCGTGAGACAGACCCGTTTCGGCTTTGGCCGGTCGTGGAGCCAGTCGGGCACCAGGGCAGGACCGTTGTAGGGCGTGTACCGCACGGGCACGGTGGGCACGTCGAGAGGAAACCGCATCGACTGGGGGAACTGGTCGATACTGAAGTCGCCGACCACCATGTCCTCGCCGAACCCGGTGTCGCAGCCGTACCGCTCTAGGGAGAAGCCCAGCCACTCGGCCATCGGGTCGTCACGTAACTCAACCGGCAGTCCGGCGAGGTGCCGGTTGAACGCGGCACGGGTGTTGCCGACGAGGTCGAGGCCGTACAGCAGGCGGGCATGCGCCGCGCCGCAGGCGCGCGCGGCCACCGCACCGGCAAAGGTCATGGTGTCCCACACCACCAGGTCCGGCTGCCACGAACGAGCAAACGCCACCAGGTCGTCCATCATGGGCTCTGAGCTTGCGTTCTGGAAGACCATCGAGGTCATCGCCGTGAAGATCGTCAGGGTGCGATCCCAGGTGAGCTTCGCCGGATCCTCCTCGCTCATGTCCAGGCCGACGTCCGACTCCTCCACGGTTCTGTTCGCGTCGTCACCGACGTTTTCGTTGACCACCTCGAACTGCGCTTCCAGGTTCAGCGGATCCCCGACGGGCACAGCGGTCAACCCGGTGCGCGAGATCAGGTCGGCCAGGTCCGGTTGGCTGGCGAGATAGACCTCGTGCCCCGCGGTGTGCAGTGCCCACGCCATCGGCACCTGCGCGAACATGTGGGTCTTCGCGGCGAACGTGGTGAACAGGACACGCATCAGCTTCTCCCCCGGTGCTCGGCGGTCAGCCTCTCCAGTACGGGGACCGCGTCGTTTGGGCTCGGCATGCCGAGCATCTCGCGGCGGACTCGCGTGGCTCCGGCCGTGAACGATGGCTCGTCGAGCAGCCGGGCCAGTTGGCTACGCAGCTCCCCGCCGGACAACCGGTCAACGTCACGGATGTAGAGCCCGGCTCCGCTCGCCTCCAGCGCCTGTGCCTTGTCCATGCTGTCCCACATCAGGTTCGGCACGATCAGCTGTGGGACACCGTGCGCGAGCGCGGTCGCGAACGTCCCGGACCCGCTGTGGTGCACCACGGCGGAGCACGTGGGAAGCAACGAGTTCAGCGGCACGAAATCCACTACCCGGACGTTGTCGGGCACGACCGGCAGTGACTTCAGCTGACCTTCGTCGAGCGTGGCGACGATCTCGACGTCGAGATCGGCCACCGCGTCGAGCATGTCACCGATCGACGCCTGGTCGCCGAGCGCCACCTCCCGGAATGACGCGCCGAGCGTGAGGCAGACCCGTTTGCGTCCCGGTGGTTCACGCAGCCAGTCCGGGACCACAGCCGGGCCGTTGTAGGGCACGTAACGGACCGGGACGTACTGCGCGTCAACGGCGAGGCGCATGGAGGGCGGCAGCTGGTCGATCGTCCACTGGCCGAGCACCATGTCCTCGGTGAATCCCGTCGCGCACCCCAGCCGATCGAGTGTCCACCCCAGCCACTCGGCGAGCGGGTCGTCACGCAGCTCCGCCGGCAGCCGGCCGGCCAGGTCGAGAAAGGTGGCCCGCATCCGGCCGACGAGATCGGGTCCGAACAGCATGCGGGCGTGCGCAGCACCGCACGCTCTGGCCACAGCCGGCCCGGCGAACGTCAGTGGGTCCCACAGGACCAAATCCGGCCGCCAGTCCATGGCGAACGCGGCCAGGTCGTCGACCATGTCGGCCGGGCAGTGGTTCTGGAAGGTCACCGGCGTCATCGCGCTGAATACGTGGAGCACGTACTCCCAGGTCAGCTTCTCCGGCCTCGCCTCGCTCATGTCCAGGCCGACCTGCGCTCCGGTCAACCGTCCGCTCGCGACGTCGCCGAGAATCCCGTCCAGCGTCTGCATCCCGGTCTCGAGGTCGAACACCTCACCGACGGGCACCGCGGTCAGGCCGGTACTGGTGATGTCGGCAACGAGATCCGGCTGGCTGGCGACCACGACGTCGTGCCCTGCTGTGCGCAACGCCCACGCCATCGGCACCTGGGTGTAGAGATGAGCCTTCGCGGCAAAAGTGGTCAACAGGACTCGCATCAGACCCTCCCGCGATGCTCGGCGGTCAACTGCTCGATGAGCGGTACGACCGCGTTCGGCGGCGGCTGGGCGAGCACCTCATCGCGCAACCGGGCGGCCGCCATGGCGAATGACGGCTCGGTCAGTACTCGAACGAGTCTTTCCCGCAACGCGGCACTGGTGAGCTCTTCGATCGGCATCCACAGGCCCGCGCCAAACTCCTCGATTCCCTCGCCCATCACTGCGGTGTCCATTCCGAACGCGAGGATCACCTGCGGCACGCCGTGCAGCTCCGCGTTGGCCTTGGTGCCGATGCCGCCGTGGTGGACCACAGCGGCGCACGTCGGCATGAGATCGTTGAGCGGGACGAACTCCATCAGCCTCACGTTCGCCGGGACGTCGGTGACCGACGCGCGTTGGGCTTCGGTCAGCGTCGCGACGATCTCGATGTCGAGGTCCGCCAAGGTACGCAAAAGATCGGTGAGCACGGTGCCGCTGAGAAACTCGGCGACCCACTCCGACAGGCCGAAAGTCAGGCACACTCTCGGCCGGCTGACCGGTACCCGCAGCCAGTCGGGCACCACGGCAGGCCCGTTGTGCGGCACGTGCCGCACACTGACTGCTTCCCCATCAGGGTCCAGTCGGGTACTCGCGGCTGTCGAGTCGATCGTCCACTGGCCGGTCACCATGTCCTCGGTGAAGCCGCCGTCTACGCTCAGCCTCTCGAGTGTCCACTCCAGCCACTCGGCAGTTGGGTCTTCCTGGTGCTCCGGCGGCTGTTTCTCCTTCAGTCGCAGGAACTCCTTGCGGACCCGCATCCCGACGTCGGGTCCCGCGACGAACCGGGCGTGGGCGGCGCCGACCGCTCGGGCGACGATCGCCCCCGCGATCGTGTACGTCTCCCACACCACGAGATCGGGCCGCCAGTCGCGGGCGAAGGTGACCAGTCGGTCGATCATCCGATCGTTGTTCATCACCGAGTCGTGCGACGGCACGAGGATGTTCTGCAGACCGAGCAGGTGCTCCCAGGTCCACTTGGCATGGTCGTGTCCGGCGAAGTCGAAGTCACGCAGGTAGACGAACCCGTCCTCGTGGAACTGTTTGAGCAACTGGAGATCCGTAGGGTCGTCGATGGACCACTCCGGCGCGTCCACCGGGACCGAGGTCAGGCCGGTCTGGGTGATGTCGCGGGTCAACGCCGGCTCGCTGGCCACCCTGACCTCGTGCCCAGCGCCACGCAGTGCCCACGCCAGTGGGACGAGCGGGTAGAAGTGCGTGCGGTGAGCAAGTGTGGTGAACAGAACCTTCATCGCGCCTCATCTCGGACGTCGGTGCTCGCCGGGAGTCGTAGCAGTGCTCTGGTGACCGGCGCCCTGCGCTTGCGCAGCGCGGGCCTCGTGCGACGGAGCGAGGAGAACCTCTCGGTCAGCACGGACAGCGCGGTCTCGGTGACCACACGAGCGAACGGGAACACCGCGGCGTAAGGCGGGCCAAGCAGCAGCGGCATCCCTGCCCCGTCCCGGTTGACAGCGCCGACGAGAACAACGACCTGATCACCGGCCCTCACCCTGGTGCCGCCGAAGTCGAGATCGGATCGTGCGATCAGGGGGTGCAGGTGCACCGGCGGCTGGAGACTCAGGGTTTCATCGACCACCCGCGGCGCCCGGGACGGCTCCTCGAGCAACACGTCGAGCGCGTTCCCGAGCAGGGTGGTGGCCAGTTGGGCGCCCACGACGGTGAGCAGAACCGCCCCTGGGTCGCCGAGCCGGTCGCGCAGGTCGTCGAGAGCGGAGAGCATCCGGCGTGTGACCGCGAGAGGCTGCGGGCACAGGGCGGCGTCGACGGCGACACCGGTACTCGCGATCCGCTCGGCGAGCCAGGGCAGCGGCACGTCGAAGGTCTCTGCCAGCGCCTCGGCGCAGATCCGGGCGACGAACCCGCTGACAAGGTCGACCTCACCGGTCAGGCTCTCGACGACCCTGTTAACCGGCTCGACCAGGGCAGCGGTCGGGTGAGGTGCGGCGTGGACGATGTCCTCGTCGAGCGGCACGACGTTGTACGGCGCGTACGGACTGCTCGCAGTCATCGGACCGAATCCTGGGTGGGCCATGACCTCGGTCGCCAGCCCTCGGCTGGCGGTGACCCAGACGCCGGCCCTGCTCGACACCATGGGGCCGGCGCGACCGAGCCGTTCGTACAACGGATACGGGTCGTCGTCGAATCCGCGAAGGACCCGGGCGTAGGGATCATCGTTGATCGCGGAAAGCCACTGCGTGCCCTGAATGAGCTGGAGTCGCCTACCGAGCTCTGCTGGCGCACGTTGACTCCAGTAGCGTTGCGTAATCACGGCATCGATGCTATCGATCTCGCCCCGTATTTCCTTCGAAGACCGCTAGGAGGAAATCCCGGCCACCTGTTTTCGACGGAGTTCGCGTCATATACGGCACGTCAGTAGGGTCTAGCATTTCCCCACACGGACGTACGCACGATATCGCCGAGCGGCCGATCGATACGTAAATGCTCTTGGACGTTGTCCTCGGCGTTCAGAATCGCCTGATGCAACCGCTGGACCGGTGGCCCCGGCTCCAGCCCCAGCTCACGGACCAGACTGGTCCGCAACCCGTGGAACACCTCGAGCGCCTGCGCGCGACGACCGCTGAGGTACAACGCACGCATATACTGTCCCTGCATACCTTCGTGCAGCGGGTTTTCCACGGTGAGCGCGGCCAGCTCGGTGAGCACCTCGCGGTACATCCCCAGCCGCAGCTTCGCGTCGACGAGATAGTCCAGCACCACGAGCCTGGATTCCTCGTACTGCCTGCGCTTCGACTCCAACACCGGCCCGACCTGCACGTCCACAAGTGCTGGTCCACGCCACAGCCGGAGCGCGTCGGTCATCCGGCGGACCCCGATCCCGTCATGGCCGTCCGAGAGCGCCTCCCGGCCACTGCCGACCAGCGCGTGGTACCGGCGCACGTCAAGCGCGTCGACACCGGTGTGTAGGACGTAACCACCCGACTTGGTCACCAGCACTTCCCTCGACACCTCGGCTGGTGTCAGGCCAGTGACCTCACTCAGCAGCTTGCGCACGTTCAGCACGTAGGTCTGCAATGTCGGCAATCCGCTGATCGGCAGATCTTCGTTCCACAACTCCCGCATCATGGCCGACACAGGAACGACCTGACCGGAACACACCATCAAAATAGCGAGAATGCTCCGTAGTTTTGGCGCACTTGGCGCTCCGTTGATCCCCTTCGTAGTCGTGATTGACAGCGGCCCCAATACACCAAGTTCCACCAGTCCAAGCCCCCAATCTCCGTCGGCTCATCACGACGGCCCGGGTCACGGTTCACCGCGAGGTCTGCCGGCAGGTGTATAGATTCGGCTCGCTCGTGCTCACGGCCCGCAACGCCTCGGCGTGCGGTTTGAAGTCCGGGTGGGAGACCGCCCGGCGGAACGAAGCGGCGTCGCGCCAGTGTGCGACGTTGACGTAGCTGTTTCGGTCCTCGACATGACCGAGCAGGGTGAACTGCACAAAGCCGGGCTGCTTCGCCACGAATGCGCTCGTCTCGGCGAAGACCTTTTCGAAGACCTCAGGCGGGCAGCGCAGGGTGAACCTGTTGACAAACACGACCGGGCCGTCATTGGCGGTTTCGGCTTCGTCAGCCGTCATGTCGATCATCTCCTTGCCACGGCGTTCTGACCGCTCCTGGTTCAACTGCCCCTGAGCGTGGCGGCAACGTCTCGCAGGTGGCTCAACAAGCGCTTGACGCGCCAGGGGGTCGAGCAAGCTTCTAGCAGTCACTGACACCGTCGACTCTGGTCACATGGACGGAGGGGTTTGCATGACGGAAGAGGACCGGCGGGTCGCTGTGGTCACCGGCGCCACCAGCGGCATCGGCCTTGCCATCGCCGACTTGCTGGCCAGGCGGGGCATGCGGGTATTCATCTGCGCACGTGACGCCGGGCAGGTCGCGTTGACCGCGAAGCGGATGCGCGACGAGTCGCTGGACGTCGACGGCAGACAATGTGATGTCACCGATCCGGAGCAGATCAACACCTTGGTGGCGTCCGCTGTGAGCCGCTTCGGTCCGGTGGACGTCCTGGTGAACAACGCCGGCCGCAGCGGCGGCGGAGTGACCGCTCAGATCACCGACGAGCTGTGGCTGGACGTCGTCAACACGAATCTCACCAGCGTCTTCCGGGTAACCCGGGAGGTGCTCACCACTGGCGGAATGCTCGAACGCGGGACCGGTCGGGTGATCAATGTGGCATCGACGGCCGGCAAGCAGGGCGTGATGTACGGAGCGCCGTACTCCGCCACCAAGCACGGCGTCGTCGGCTTCACCAAAGCGCTCGGCCTGGAACTGGCCACAACGGGGATCACGGTCAACGCCGTCTGCCCCGGGTATGTGGAGACGCCGATGGCGCAGCGGATCCGGCAGGGTTACGCGGCCTTCTGGGAGACGAGCGAGGACGCCGTCCGCGAGAAGTTCGAGGCGAAGATCCCACTCGGCCGTTACAGCACCCCACAGGAGGTGGCCGGCCTGGTGGGCTACCTCGTGTCGGACACCGCAGCCTCGATCACGGCGCAGGCGATCAACGTCTGCGGCGGGCTCGGCAACTACTGAGGGAGGATCATGTCCCATCGAACAGAGCACGGGATCACCGTGGCGGCCCCGGCTCGGGTGGTCTACGACCTGATCGCTGACGTTGGACAGTGGCCGCGAATCTTTCCGCCGACCGTGCACGTCGACCACGTGCAACAGAACGGTACGGAGGAACGAATCCGCATCTGGGCCACGGCCAACGGCGCGCCGAAAGCCTGGACGTCGCGCCGGCAACTCGATCCGACAGGGCTGCGGGTGACCTTCCGCCAAGAGGTCTCCCAGGCACCGGTGGCGGCGATGGGCGGTGCGTGGATCCTCGATCCCGTGTCCGCCACGAGGACCGAGGTACGGCTACTGCATGACTTCGACGCGGTAGGCGACGATCCGGAGAGCGTCTCGTTGATTCTGCGGGCGATCGACCACAACAGCGCCGCGGAGCTGGCGGCGTTAAGATCGGCGGCCGAGCAACGCGAGGACGACCGGGACCTGCTGCTCACGTTCGATGACTCGGTGGTCGTCGACGGCGCGGCCAAGGACGTGTACGAGTTCCTGTACGCCGCGCAACACTGGCCGTCCCGGCTGCCGCACGTGGCCAAAGTCTCGCTTCAGGAGGACACCCCGAACCTCCAAGTGCTCGGCATGGACACCCGCAACCCGCAGGGTCAAGTGCATACCACATCCTCGGTGCGTGTGTGCTTTCCCTCTGATCGCATCGTCTACAAGCAACTCAGGATGCCGCCGTTGTTGGCTGTACACAACGGACAGTGGACGATCCGCGACGACGGCGGAAAGACCGTGGTCACGTCGACGCACACGGTCGTGATCGAGCCGAAGGCGATCCCGGCGGCCTTCGGCGGGCCGGCGACGGTCGCGCAGGCCCGGACGGCGATCCGGCAGGCGTTGGGCGGCAACAGCCTCGCGACCTTGCGGCACGCCAAGGCGTACGCAGAAAGCCGCTGAACGAACGGAGCCGCCCCGGCGAGGTGATCGCGGGGCGGCCCATCCGGGTTGCGTTCAGGTGATCGAGAGCGCTCCGTCGACCGCCAGGACCGTACCGTTGACATAGGCGGCCTCGGGCTGCGTGAGGCGGTGGATCCACCAGGCGATGTCGTCCGGCGTACCGACCCGTCCGGCTGGAATCCGCGTGCTCATGTGCTCCAGGAAGCCGTCGTATGCCTCCTGGGGCATGCCGGCCCGTACCCCGACGCCGGTGGCTATGACGCCGGGCGCGACGCCGACGACCCGGATTCCCTGCGGAGCCAGCTCCACCGCCCACGACCGCGTCAGGAAGTCGAGGGCGGCCTTGGTAGCACCGTATACAGAATTCTGCGGAAAGGACCGCAGCCCCAACGCCGCCGCCGTGCCGACGTTCACGACCGTGCCACCGGACTCTCCCAGTGCCTGCAGTGCGCATTGGGTGAGGAGGATCGGCGCCAACAGGTTGGTGTCCAACTGGGCCGTCACTGAGTCGGCATCGAGATCGGCGAGCGCGGCGAACGCACCCACCGCGGCGTTGTTGACGAGAACGTCAACCGCGCCGAACTCGAGCAGAGCCCGATCGACGATGATTCTCGGAGCATCCGGGGCCGTGACGTCAGCGGTCAGGGTCCTGATGTTGTGGTGGCCGCTGGCGGTCTCGGCAAGCGTGTCCGCGGAGCGGCCAACGATGAGAACGCCAGCGCCGCTGGCGGCGAACCTCCGCGCGGTCGCCCTGCCGATGCCGGTCCCGCCGCCGGTGATGATAACCGCTTGTGATGTGGTCATGCGTTCAAGCTAGGCGGGTCCGCTCAAGAAAACGTCTACCGACGGTCGTCGTGGGTGGCCCGGCGCTCCCGGACCGTCAGGTCACCGTCCCACGGCGGATCCACGAACGCCCGCAGCGGGGCTCCCGCTCTCGCGTGCCGGCTTCGACGCATCGTCCAGCCGTGCTCGAGGAACGGCGACGAACATCGAATCCCCAAGCAGTAGGAGGTCTCATGTACGGTGCGGAGCTCGCCGACGTCTACGAGGCGGTGTATCGCAGTCGTGGCAAGGACTGGCGTCAGGAGGCGGCGTATCTCACCGGGCTGATCCGCGACCGGCTCCCCGGGGCCGGCTCACTGCTGGACGTTGCCTGCGGTACGGGCGCACACCTGGCCGGTTTCGACGATTTGTTCGACCACACCGAGGGGCTTGAGCTCTCTGCCGCGATGCGCGCGGTCGCCGGCCGGCGGCTGCCCGGCGTGACCGTGCACGCCGGCGACATGCGCGAGTTCGACCTGGGTCGCACATTCGACGCGGTGACCTGCATGTTCACCGCCATCTCGTACGTCGGCGGCCTGGCCGACATGCGCGCGGCGGTCCGGTGTATGGCCAGTCACCTGGTGCCGGGCGGTGTTCTGGTGATCGAGCCGTGGTGGTTCCCAGAGAAGTTCATCGACGGCTACGTCTCCGGCGAGGTGATCCGTGACGGCGACCGCACGATCGCCCGAGTGTCCCGTTCCACCGCGGCGAACAACGTCACCCGGCTAGAGGTGCGGTACCTGATCGCCTCGCCAGCCGAGATCACCCAGTTCACCGAGGTCGATTACCTCTCGCTGTTCACCCTGCAGGAGTATCTCGGCGCCTTCACCGACGCGGGCTGCACTGCCGAGTTCCTGCCCCCCAACCCGGCCGGCCCGGAGCCAATCGTCCCGGCCGGCCGTGGCCTGTTCATCGGTACCCGTAGCGCCTGAGGCGTTCAGCGGCACCCCGCGCACCAGTGCCGTGGCCAGAGTGCCCGATCGACTGTGGCTGAGGAGCGCGGCGCAGGTTGGCAGCAGCGCGCTCACCAGCACCGGGACATCGTCCGGGACCGACGGCAGCGCCGACCACGGTCAGCCCGACCCAGCCGGAATCGCCGTACAACCTGGCGGCGGGGACCCGACTTAGCGGAATGCTCGGCACCCGATCAATACTGACGGGCGTTGCCCCAGGCGGAGGTGCCAACAATGTCGCCGAGCGACCGGCTGACGGACAGCTGGTCCTCGACGACGACTTCGGCATTCAGCACCGCACGATGCAGACGCTGCACTGACGGCCCAGGCTCGAGACCGAGTTCGTTGACCAGATCCCCGCGCAACCGGTGGAAGACCTGCAGCGCCTGAGCGCGCCGGCCGCTGTGGTAAAGCGCGAGCATGTACTGCGCGTGTATGCCCTCGTGGAGCGGATTTTCCACAGTGAGCGCGGCCAACTCAGTGAGCACTTCGCGGTACATCCCCAACCGCAGTTCGGCGTCGACCAGGTACTCCAGGACGACCAGCCGAGACTCCTCGAACTGTCGGCGCTTGGACTCGAGCACCGGTCCTATCGGCACGTCCACCAGCGCGGGGCCCCGCCAGAGCCGCAGGCCGTCGGTCATCTTCCGGACGCCGGTCTCGTCGTCCCCGGCGGAGAGTGCCTCTCGGGCCGCCGTCACGAGGGAGTGGTACTGATGCACGTCGAGGATTCCGGAGTCGACTTGCAGAACGTAACCACCGGCCTTGGTGACCAGCACGTTCTTCGATATCTCAGCGGCCGATATACCGGTTACCCTCGCCAACAGTTTCCGCAAGTTCAAGATATACGTCTGCAATGTCGTCAATCCACTTGCCGGCGGATCTTCGTCCCACAACTCGCGAATGAGTGATGACACCGGCACCGCCTGACCAGCATGAACCAGCAGCACTGCCAGAATGCTACGGAGCTTCGGCGCGCTCGGTGCATGGTTTATGCCATTCACCGTCAAGGACAACGGACCCAGGATGCCGAACTCGACAATATTCTTAAGCACGCGAACACCCCCGCAGTCAGACGAAACTCGCCCGGCACATCGACCCTACACGACCGTTCGACCCGAGAACAAGATTTACAATGACGTGTGTGAGTAGATAATAGGCACCTCCAACTCTGACCAACCATGGCTCACCGACGCCAGTCGGCCGCCATTACGCCCTGACCAGCTAAGTCGCGGTCAATGTGCACACTGCGGCGCAGCAGCCGCAGTGTCGAATTGGGAATCCCACATAGTCCGTCCGCATCGCCAGCAACGACGGCGACAATGGGCGCAGCCAGGCCGATCGTAGTGACCAGCGTGCATGTCGCCTCAATGTCGCGGTACGCAAGGCGTCGCATTTCGACCGCCGCAGCGATCGGATCCTCGCGCAGCTGATGTGGGCGCAGCTAGTGGTGGATAGACACCTCCGATGAGCGAACCTGCTCGGCCTGGATTCCGGCCTCCAGCAATGCCTTTGCACCGGCTTTGACCGCCATGTCCAACAGGGTCTCGTCCGCACCTGCGAACCGCCGGCTACGGATGCCCGACCGGTTCTCGATCCACTTCTCGATCGAGCCGATCTGGTGGAAGTTCTACGTTAGACACTATCGGCTCCGACCGGTGAGCGTCCACTGTCAGCATTCGGCATCGCCCGCGAGTGATCGTCCCGAGCGCCTTGGTCACCCGATCAGGTTCGTTTGATCGGCTCGAAGACTGGTCAAGAACTGCCCTAGAGCTACGCCACAGCACGCCTCGACCGCCGCTCTAGGGCGCGGTACCAGGATGCCGCCATGCGCCGATTCACCATCGCGGACCTACGGGAGATCATCGATGAGTGCCTCGGCTCGGACAACGCGACGGCGGTGAACGACATGAATCACGCACGAACAGTTCGGCGACCTGGGCTATGACTCGCTCGTGGCCTACGAGCTCGTCACCCGCCTACAGGACGGTCTGCGGATCAGCGTCCCGGACGAGGCAACCGACCGAAAGAAAACTCCACAGGCGGTTGTGAACTACATCAATGTGCAGCTGGCCGGCGTCTGACGCCGACGGCTTCGAAACGCGGGAGGCGCAGCGAAGTTATGACCACCTACGTCTGGGACTACCTCGAGGAATACGAGAAGGAACGCGACGACATCCTTGACGCGGTCGACTCGGTCTTTCGCTCCGGCCAGCTCGTCCTGGGCCGGAGCGTACGCGGCTTCGAAGAGGAGTTCGCCGCCTACCACGGCGTCGCACACTGCACCAGTGTGGACAACGGGACCAACGCCATCAAGCTCGGTCTGCAGGCCCTCGGTGTCGGGCGCGGAGACGAGGTGATAACGGTGTCCAACACTGCGGCACCCACGGTGGTGGCCATCGACGCCGTAGGCGCCAAGCCGGTGTTCGTGGACGTCGATCCTGAGACCTACCTGATGGACACCGACCAGGTGGCCGCCGCAGTCACCAAGTTCACCGCCTGCCTACTGCCGGTCCATCTCTACGGCCAGTGTGTGGACATGAATCCGCTCGCGCGACTCGCCGCCCGACACGGCCTGGCCATCCTCGAGGACTGCGCCCAGTCGCACGGCGCCCGCCGCGCCGGCCGGCTCGCCGGGACCATGGGTGACGCGGCCGCCTTCTCGTTCTACCCCACGAAGGTGCTGGGGGCGTACGGTGACGGCGGCGCCGTGATCACCTCCAGCGACGAGACCCAGCGCAGCCTGAAGCGCCTGCGCTATTACGGCATGGAGGAGCGCTACTACGTCGTGCAGACACCCGGTCACAATGCCCGGCTGGACGAGGTCCACGCGGAAATCCTGCGCCGCAAGCTACGCCGGCTGGACGCCTACATCGAGGGCCGGCGGGCGATCGCCGCACGGTATGTCGACGGGCTCGCCGGCACCGGGATCGTGCTGCCGAAGGTGGCACCCGGCAATGACCACGTCTACTACGTGTACGTGGTGCGGCATCCAAAACGCGATGCCATCCTCGACGCGCTACGCGCGTACGACATTCAGCTGAACATCAGCTATCCCTGGCCGGTGCACACCATGTCGGGCTTTGCGCATCTTGGTTACGCCACGGGTTCATTGCCTGTGACCGAGGCCGCGGCCAAGGAGATCTTCTCGCTGCCGATGTATCCGTCGATGTCCCTCGACACCCAGAACCGGGTGATCGAGGTTCTCCGCAAAGTCGTCGCGGAGGTCTGACCCGTCGGTCCACGTACCCGGCGCCGATGCGGCGCCGGGTATGTGACGTTGTCAGCCCACAGACAGGCTGTGCAGGCAGGCGACCAGGCTGCGAGCCTGGACGTTGAGGTAGTGGCTGTGCCGCAGCAGATCCACCAACTGGTGCAAGGTCAGCCAACGGAAGTCCGGCGCGTCCGCGTCGAGGTCCGTCTCGATGATGAGGTAGCGGTTACGGGCGTGGTAAAAACGCCCGCCCTCCTCCGACAACTCGGTGTCGAACCGGATCTGGCCGGGATCGGCCCGCAACACGTAGTCAAGGAACCGAGGACGCGCCACCTCGGGCAGCGGGTCGAAGTTGTCGGGAATGCACTGCACCGTGGGCGCTAGCTCGATGGCGTCTACGAAGCCGGGTTCGGCCCGGGCGTGCACGAGAACGTGCAACACTCCGCCGATCACCCGCACCAGGAAGGCGACCACACCCACCCCGTGCGGCACGATCGCCGGTTGCGTCCAGCGCGCCACCTCGCGGCCACTGGCGCGCACGTCGAGCCCGATGACGTCGAAGTACAGGCCGCGCTCGTGCGAGATCTTCTCCTTCGTGCGGTGCCAGGACTCTACGGCGTTCAGCGGTATTCGACGGGTGTAGACATCCCGGCGGGTCCGGCTGTCGGTGATCCAGCTCAGGATGTCGTTAGAGCTGTACATGCTGCCCTCGTCCTGGCTACACGAACGGATCAGCGCCGATCGGAACCCGTCGACGCCCGGCGGAAACAGCTCGATCAGGCTGGGAGCCGCGAACGGTAGGCAGGACAGGACCGTGCGAGCGTCCATGGTGACCACGTTGTCGATCCGGAACAGCCGGTGAATCTCGCCAAGCGTCATCCACCGGAAGCCGTCGAGCAGCTCGACGTCCCCGGTCACCTCCACCACCATGTTGCGGTTGCGTTTGTGTTGGAACCATGAGCCCTGCTCCGACTGCCGTACGTCGGCGAGGACGTGGTGGCCCGCCGCGCCCTGGAAGTACTCCAGGTACGGCACTGGCTTGCCGAGATGCACCCGGGTGTAGTTACTGCGGGTGGCCTGGACGGTCGGCGAAAGCTGCAGACCGTTGCAGTTTCCCGGTTCCGCCTTGGCCTGCATCAGGCAGTGCAGCACGCCGTCGATCTGCTTGACCAGGATGCCGAGGATACCGATCTCCGGCTGGTTGATGATCGGCTGACTCCAACGGGTGACCGGCCCTTCGGGCATGTGGATGTCGAGGCCCTCGACGGTGAAGAACTTCCCGCTGTCGTGCCGCAGGTCTCCGGTCGCGGGATCGGTGTGCCAGCCGGTCAACGCGTCCAGCGGGATGCGTTCGGCGCGGGTGAACGAGCGCTCCCCCAGCTCAGCCAGCCAGCGGTGGAAGTCGACCATCGCGCCCGGGCCGCCGGTCGGTGCCAGCACCGACTCGGCGATCCGCGCCGGCATGAGATCGTCGCGCTTCAGCAGCAAGCGGTGCTCCGTCACGTGCTCTCCGATTCCCACATGGCCCCCATAGACTCCGCCAGGCTGATCCGTGGACGCCAGCCCAGAACCTGCTGGGCGAGGCGAATGTCGGCCCGCGTCCAGTCGCCGCCCTTGCTGAGCACCTGCCGGTCCAGCACTCGCAGCCGGTCCTGCGGAAAGCCCGCCGCCGCGATGAAGAGCGCCACAAGCTCACGCAGGTCAACCGCCTCGTTGCGACCGATGTTGATCACCTGGCCGGTCACCGGCGCCGTCGCGGCCAGAACCACAGCCTCCGCCGCATCCCGGACGTCGAGGTAGTCGCGTCTGGCGTCCGCGATCGACAGCTCCAGCGTGGCTCCGTCGGTCGCTTCCCGCAGCCGCCGATGTAGATAGCCGAGGAAACTCGGCGGCGCCGGGTGCGGACCGCACAAATTCACCGCGCGCAGTACGACACCGTCGATCCGGCCATCCCGGGCCGCGTGCAGGACCGCCTCCGAGCCAGCCAGTTTCGTACGGGCGTACGGCGTCTGTGGAGCCGGCTCGATCTTCTCGTCGATCAGCGTCCCCTCGGGCACCGGGCCGTACTCGTGGATGGTCCCGACGTGCACGAGCCGTGGCCGCCGCGGCACGAGTGCCACGGCCTCGACCAGGCGGCCGGTCAAAACGACGTGCGCGTACTCCATTTCCTGCTCGGTGGTCCCCCAGCCGCCGGTGGCGTTGACCACCACGTCTGCCGACTCGGCAACGAGGATCTCGGCAATGTGCTCCGGCGCCTCGGCACCGAGATCCACCGATCGGAACCGGTACGCAGACAGGTGATCGGCCGGCCGCCGGGCTACCGCCAGGACGCTCTGGCCCGAGCGGGAGAAAGCGGCGCATACCTGCCGGCCGACGCTGCCGCTGGCTCCCATCACCGCGACACGGTTCACACCGGCCACAACGCCTTCTCGACCCGCAGGCAGGTTTCGTAGTCAGGCAGCAGGCCCTGCTGTCTGGCCTCGTCCAGCGTCATCGCGGCAGAGTCGCGGTCGGACTGCACCGGGACCAGTTCCGGCGGTAGGGGCAACCCCAGGGCCGGGTCGAGCGCCGAGACGGACAACTCGTACTCGGCGACGTATGGACTGGTCAGCAGGTACGACATGACGGTCTCGTCCTCGAGCGCGACGAACGCGTGCCCGACGCCGACCGGCAGGTACAGTGACCGGAAGTCGATCTGGTCAAGCACCACCGCGTCCCACTTGCCGTACGTGGGTGACCCGACCCGGATGTCGACCACGATGTCCAGCGAGCGGCCACGCGGACAGTACACGTACTTGGCGGTTCCCGGCGGCGTCACGGTGTAGTGGACGCCCCGGACCACGCCTCGGCGCGAGCGGCTGTGGTTGGACTGCGCCACCGGGATGCCGGCACGCCCGGTCGCTTCCCCGAAAGCCGCCTGCTGGAACGGTGACACGAACAAACCGCGATCATCGGGGAATATCTTCGGCGTGAATTCGAATGCCCCATGCACGGACAAGTGACGTGTCTGCATGCCGGTTTGTCTCCTTGTCAGTAGTCGAGCGCCTGAGAGCTCAGGAAGTCGACCGCGTCCGCGTAGGTGTACGGGTGCATGAACGAGCCCGCCCGGACGTCCCGGTAGAGCCGGGACATCGGATGCCCCGCGTCGTACGACGCCCCGCCGATCAACGTGAGACAGTCGCCCACGACCTCCGGGGCGACACGGTTCACGAACAGCTTTGCCCGCTGAAAGGACGTCATCAGTCGGCGGCCACGGTCACCCGCGTCCCCGGTCGCCGGTGCGTCGGCCACTGACAGGGCAACGCTGACGGTGGCCCGCATCGCCTGTAGCCGCGCATCCACCTCGGCCACGAGGGTGCGCGCGCCCGCCTGCCCGGCGCCGCGCCGGCGAACCGTCTCGACAGCGAGTTCGCGTGCCGCGCGGGCGATCCCGATGTAAATGCCGAGCATCGTGATCGAGCTGACCGTCTGGCCGGCGAGCGCCGCGTCGTCGTGCTGGCCTACGGGTCCACGAAAGAAGATGTCCTCCTCCTTGACCACGCATCCGTCCATCACCACGTCCACGCTGCCGGACGCCCGCATACCGAGGCCGTTCCAGCTGTCCAGCACGGTCAGGCCGGCGGCGTCGCGGGCGACGACCGCGGCGGCTTGCGCCGGCACGCCCCCGCCGACGGCCGCCTGCGCGGAGATGACGAACACCGTCGCGATGGGGGCCATGCTGGCCAGCATCTTGCGCCCCTGGAGCAACCACGTGCCGTCCGGCTGGGGAGTCAGCGTGCTGACGCTGCGATGCGCGACGGCGTCCTTCACCGTCGTGCATACGACGGCCTCGCCGGAACCCATCGGGCGCAGCAGCCGTTCGGCGAGCGATCGCGCCGCCGGCGAGCCGTGCCGCCACTCGTAGCTGAGGGTCAGGCCGCGGCTGAGCTGCATATGCAGCGCGAGGGCCGAGGAGGCGTCGGCCTCCGCCACCTCGCGCAACGCGAGCGCGACGTCGTGCAGGGAATCGACGCCAAGGCCGCCGAGCTCCACCGGCACGGTCGCGCCGAGAACGCCGTCCTTGCGCAGGTTCTCGAACACCTCGGCCGGGAACGTGCCGCTGCGATCGTTCGCCGCCGCGCCTGCCTGGAGATGCGGTACGTGCGCGGACAGCAGGTCGAGCAGGTCGGCACCCTGCTGGGTCACCGGCTGGACGAGGTCTCCCGTCACGCGGTGACGTGCGGTCTCTGTCGACATGGCTTGCGCCGCCTCCAATCGGGCTGGTTCCGCACCGATGGTGTCCCGGGTCGTTCGAGTTCGGCTCGAAAGCCGCTGCCACGCCGTCGCGCTGGAGCGAAGCTCCGCCGCTTTTCGAGCCGAGCGGCCGACCATCTGGACGTTGCCGGTAGCCGGAGGTGGCTATGCGATTCATCGATTTGTCCTCACCGGTGGACGCCTCGTCGTTCGAACCTGACCCGGTCGGGCACGAGGTGCTCACCCCACGCGAGGGTGCTGCGCACATGAGCGCGGAGATGCGCGAGCATTTCGGCGTCGAGTTCGACCCGGACGAGTTGCCGGACGGCGAGTTCCTGTCGCTGGACCGGATGACGTTGACCACCCATACCGGTACGCACGTGGATGCGCCGTCGCACTACGGTTCGCGAGCTTCCTATGGCACCGGGACCCCCCGGCACATCGACGAGATGCCGCTGGACTGGTTCTTCCGCCCAGCCGTGGTGCTGGACCTGACCGGCCACGGCACCGGCGCGGTGGGCGCCGACGAGCTCAACAAGGAATTCGCCCGGATCGGTCACCGGCCTGAGCCGCTGGACATCGTCCTGCTTCATACCGGCGCGCCGCGTCGGGCGGGTACGCGGGAGTACTTCACCGACTTCGTCGGCCTGGACGGCCCGGCCGTGCACCTGCTGCTGGATCTGGGCGTGCGGGTGATTGGCACGGACGCGTTCAGCCTGGACGCACCGTTCGGCGACATCCTCGCGCGGTACCGCCGGACGAACGACCGCTCGGTGCTCTGGCCCGCGCATTTCGCCGGCCGGGACCGGGAGTACTGCCAGATCGAACGGTTGGCCAACCTCGACGCGCTGCCGGGCCCGCACGGGTTCCGGGTGGCGTGCTTCCCAGTCAAGATCACCGGGGGCGGCGCAGGATGGGCGAGGGCGGTGGCGATGGTCGATGACTGACGCCCCGGCGGAGATCGTCACTGGACGGCGAGCAGCGTGAGATTCAGCCCGACCACGAGGAGAGCACATGTGTCGTATCTGCGGCGGAGCCGTTAGCGAGTTCTTCGACTTCGGACGCCAACCCCTGTCCGATACCTTTTTGCGCGCTGACGAGGTATCCAACGAGTTCTTCTTCCGGCTCGCCGTCGGCGTCTGCGAGGACTGTTCCATGGTCCAGCTTCTGGACGAGGTGCCGCGCGACCGCATGTTCCACGCGGACTACCCGTACCATTCGTCGGGCTCGGCGCGCATGCGTGAACATTTTGAGCAGACCGCGCGTGACTTCCTCGACACCGAACTGACCGGTACGGATCCGTTCATCGTCGAGATCGGCTGCAACGACGGTGTGATGCTGCGGACGTTTCGCGAGGCGGGCATCAGACACCTGGGCTTTGAGCCGTCCCTCGGGGTCGCCGAACTGGCCCGAGCCGACGGGATACGGGTGCTGACGGACTACTTCGAGGAGTCTTCGGCGGTCCGGATCCGCGAGTCGGACGGGCCTGCCGACGTCATCTTCGCGGCGAATACCATCTGCCACATCCCCTACCTGGACTCGATCTTCCGAGGTGTGGAGGCTTTGCTGGCGCCTGAGGGCGTGTTCGTGTTCGAGGACCCGTATCTGGGCGACATCATCGAACTCAACACGTTCGACCAGATCTACGACGAGCACTTCTTCCTCTTCTCGGTCAACTCGGTACGCACCGCCGCCCGCCGCTTCGGCTTCGAACTGGTGGACGTACGACGGCTGCCAGTACACGGTGGTGAGGTGCGGTACACCATCGCCCGGACCGGCGCGCGGCCGGTCAGCCCGGCGGTGGACGCGCTGGCCGACGAGGAACGCGACCGCGGTCTCACCGATCCGGCGACCTTCGAGCGTTTCGGCGCGGACGTGAAGCGGATCTGCGGCGAACTGGTGGAGTTGCTGCGCAAGCTGCGCGCGGAGGGCAAGCGGGTGGCCGGATATGGCGCCACCGCGAAGAGCGCCACGGTCACCAACTACTGCGGCATCGGTCCAGACCTGGTGGACGTCGTCTACGACACGACGCCGGCCAAGCACGGCCGGCTCATGCCTGGGTCGCACATTCCCGTTCGGCCGGCGTCCGAACTGGCCGAGACCCGGCCCGACTTCGCGGTGCTGTTCGCGTGGAACCACGCGGAGGAGATCCAGGTCAAGGAAGAGGCATTCCACAAAGCCGGCGGTCGCTGGATCACCTACGTTCCGGACGTACGAATCACCTGACGGCGTCCGCTCAGGCCGCATGCCACATGGCGCTCAACGATTCCTGGACCGTGAAACGGGGACGCCAGTCCATCAGTTGCCGGGCCGCACGGATGTCCACCTGGATCCATTCACCGCCGTGACTCGGAACCTCCCGCTGGGCAATTCGCAACCGCTCTGTCGGGAACCGGGCCTCGGCCACGAACGACGTGACCAGGTCCCGCATGTCGGCGGCTCGGCCGCTGCCGATGTTGATCGCACATCCGGACAGCGACGCCGAGGCGGCGGCCAGGGCTGCGCTCGCGACGTCCCGAACATCGACGAAGTCTCGTCGCGCGTCGGCGACGGACAGCTCTACGATCTCGTCGGTGTCCATAGCAGCCCGCAGCCGCAGGAGGAGAACGGCGAAGAAGGTCTCCTCCGGCGGGTGCGGGCCGTACATGTTGGTGGCGCGCAGCACGACGCCGCCGAGGGCCATCACGGCCGTCGAGCAGGCCAGCTTGATCTGCGCGTAGGCGGTGCGCGGCCGCGGTACGGCGGACTCGTCGAGGGACGTCCCGACAGGCAGCGGGCCATACTCGTGCACCGAACCGATGTGCACAAGGCGGGGCGCCCGCTCCATCAGCGCAACCGCTTCGACCAGACGCTGGACCACGCCCAGGTGCGAGTGCACCATTTCCGCCCGCGTCGGACCCCACCGGCCAGCCGCGTTGACCACGACATCGACGTGCCGCTCGGCGAACAGCACCCCGATGGTCGCGGCGTCGGTGGCGGCGACATCCAGCTCGACGAACTCGAGGCCGGCGGCGTGCGGAACACCAGCCTTCCGTGCGACGGCGAGAATGTCGTGCCCGGCAGCGGAGAATGTCGCGCAAATCTGCCGGCCCACACAACCTGTCGCGCCAATCACGGCAACGCGCGGCATATCGACTCCCAGGGGCATAGGTAATTCCGGAGTTCCTGCGCTCCGACCGTACTGAGTTGATGTGTTTCCGACAAGCAACGCCGATCAACCCCTAGCCCGCTTCGACCGACCTACTAGCTCGCGTCGATAGCGTGGACCAATATCGGATATGGGAGGAGATCCAATGCGGATTGAGCCGTTGGGTTTGGAGGGTGCTTATCTCATCCGACCACAGATCTTTCCGGATAGCCGAGGCGTCTTTCTCGAGATATTCAACCAACCGGATTTCGAGGAGACGATCGGCCATCCGTTGGAGGTGGCTCAGGTCAACTGCTCATCGTCGCGCCTCGGCACGGTCCGCGGCCTGCACGGCGTCGCGATACCGCCGGGCCAGGCCCGGTACGCCACGTGCGTGCGCGGAGCGATCGTCGACATTGTCGTCGACACCCGCATCGGTTCCCCGACGTTCGGCGACCACGTCCCGGTGCGGCTGGACGACGAACGGCGCGAAGCGCTCTACCTGGCCGAGGGGTTGGTCCACGGATTTGCTCCGCTCGGTGACGAGGCCACCGTGGTCTACCTGTGCTCCAGCATCTACAGCCCGGCAGCCTCGTTCCAGATCAATCCGTTCGACCCGGCCCTGTCCCTGCCGTGGCCGCAGCATGGCGAACCGATCTTGTCTGACAAGGACCGGGCCGCGCCGACCCTGCGGCAGGCCCTCGACCTGGGGATGCTGCCCACGTATGCCGAATGTTTGGCGCTCGGCGAGGCGCGCCGGCTGCGGGCCGGCGGCGGCCGGGAAGCGCTGCGATGATTCCGCTGTTCCGGGTACCGATGTCGGCGCAGGCCCCGGACGCCATCGCCGCTGTCGTGGCGAGCGGACAGATCGGCCAAGGCGCGAAGGTCGAGCAGTTCGAGCGCGAGCTGGCCGATCGGATCGGCAACCCGCACGTAGCGACGCTGAACAGCGCGACTGCGGGTCTGCATCTGGCGCTGCGTCTGGTCACGGGATCGACCCCCGGCGGTGAGGTTCTCTCCACGCCACTGACCATGGAGGCCACCAACTGGACGATTCTGGCCAACGGCCTGGACATCCGGTGGGTCGACGTCGACCCGGCCACGCTGAACGTCGATTTGGACGACCTGGCCCGAAAGATCACCGCGAACACCCGGGCAATCATGATCGTGCACTTCGCCGGTTACCCGGTGGACCTGGACCGGCTGCGCGGGATCCTCGACCGGGCCGAAGCGATCCACGGCCACCGGCCGATGGTGATCGAGGACTGCGCGCACGCCTGGGGCGCCACCTACCGAGACGTCCCGCTCGGCAATCACGGCAACATCTCGGTCTTCAGCTTCCAGGCCATCAAGCATCTGACCTGCGGCGACGGCGGCCTGATCGTACTGCCGAACGAGGAACTGCACCGCCGGGCCAAGCTGCTGCGGTGGTTCGGCATCGACCGAGAGGGTCCGGACCGGCTTCGAAACCCGCCCGACGTCCAGGAGTGGGGCTACAAGTTCCACATGAGCGACATCAACGCGGCGATCGGCCTCGCCAATCTCTCGCACTCCGACGAGGTGCTGCGGCGGCACCGAGATAACGCCGCGTACTACGACAGCCGGCTCGCGGGCGTACCCGGGTTGACGCTCACCCAGCGCGCCCCGGACCGGCAGTCCTCGTTCTGGATCTATCCACTGCAGGTGGACGACCGGGACGCGTTCATCAAGCGGATGGACGCGGCGGGCGTGATGGTGAGCCAGGTGCACATGCGCAACGACGTGCACACCTGTGTACGCGACTACGTCGACCAGCTGCCCGCCCTGGACGTGGTTGACAAGCGCTTGGTCTGCATCCCGGTCGGCTGGTGGGTTTCGGACGACCAGCGCGAGTACATCGCCGACACGGTCGACTCGGGGTGGTGACGTGAAGGGCATCATCCTGGCCGGCGGCTCCGGCACCCGACTACACCCGATCACGTTGGCCATCTCCAAGCAGCTTCTGCCGGTCGGCGACAAGCCGATGATCTACTACCCGCTGTCGGTTCTCATGCTCGCCGGGATCCGGGACATCCTGGTCATCTCCACCCCGGCCGACCTGCCGCAGTTCCGCCGGCTCCTCGGCGACGGCGCCCACCTGGGGCTCCAGGTGGGCTACGCCGGCCAGGCCGAGCCCAACGGCCTGGCGGAGGCCTTCATCATCGGGGCCGACCACATCGGCGACGACGACGCGGCCCTGGTGCTCGGCGACAACATCTTTCACGGGCCGGCGTTCTCCGAGGTGCTCGCGGCACGTACCCGCGAGGTGCGCGGATGCGTATTGTTCGGTTACCCGGTCACCGACCCCGAACGGTACGGTGTCGGCGAGATCGACGCCGACGGCCGGCTGATATCGATCGAGGAGAAGCCGGCCCGTCCCCGATCCAACCGGGCGATCACCGGCCTTTATCTCTACGACAACACGGTGGTCGACATCGCGAAAAACCTCCGGCCGTCGGCCCGGGGCGAACTGGAGATCACCGACATCAACCAGACCTACATCGAGCGCGGCACCGCGACGCTCGTGGATCTGGGCCGCGGGTTCGCCTGGCTGGACACCGGCACGCCGGACTCACTCATGCTGGCCAGCCAGTACGTGCAGACCCTGGAGCAGCGTCAGGGGGTGCGGATCGCCTGCGTGGAGGAGGTGGCGCTGCGGATGGGCTTCATCGACGCCGCCGCCTGCCACTCGCTGGGCGCCCGGATGAGCAACTCCAGCTACGGCCAGTACGTCATGGCGATCGCGCGCGAACTCGCCGAAGCGCACTGACCGGGACCCATTCAACCCCGCCTCTTAAATGGCGCGCCGGAAAGCAGAAGACTTGACAGATCTGAATTCATGCTATCAAGCCCCTCATGGAGAGAAATACAATCCGGGAGATCCGGAAAGGGTTGCCGCATTGCTGCGGACTCGGTTACAGTCGGCTCCTGTCACCCCGCGACAAGCCGATAGGGGATCCTCAGAGTGGTTTCGTACCCGGGCACAACTGTGCCCGAGAGTAAGTCGGCAGAGCTTCCGAGTCAGCTCACCGTGCGCGGCGCGCGGGTCCACAATCTACGCAACGTGGACCTCGATTTGCCGCACCGTCAGTTGATCGTCTTCACCGGGGTCTCGGGCTCCGGTAAATCGTCTCTAGCCTTCGACACCGTGTATGCCGAGGCCCAGCGCCGCCAGGTGCAGTCGATGTCCACCTACGCGCGGCAGTTCATCACGGAAATGGACAAGCCTGATGTGGACCGCATCGAGGGCCTGTGCAACGCGGTCGCCGTCGACCAGCGGACCTCCGCGTCGCGGAGCCCGCGCTCCACCGTCGGCACCGTCACCGAGGTCTACGACCTGGTCCGGGTGGTCTACGGCCAGGCGGGCCGCGCCCACTGCACGGTGTGCGACCAGCCGCTGCGCGCCGACGGTGAGCAGTTGGTTTGCCCCGACGGTCACAGCACCGCGACGCCGGATCTGGCGAGCCGCTCCTTCTCCTTCAATCTGCCCTTCGGCCAGTGCCCGGACTGCACCGGCCTGGGCACCCGGCTGGAGGTCCAGGAGGACCTGATCGTGCCGGATGAGGGCCGGGCACTGGCGGACGGTGCGATCGCCCCGTGGAAGACGCCGGCCAACAAGACCGCGGAGAGCAAGCTCAGCAAGGCGGTCCGCGCCGACGCGGAACGCCGGATGCTGGCCGCGTTCATGGAGGCCGAGGGCCGCAGCATGCTGTCACCCTGGCGCACCCTGCCGGAGGAGTTGCGTCAACGGCTGCTGCACGCCGAGAGTATTCCGGTCGGCGACTCGGTCCTGCTCGGCGTCATTCCCTGGATCCACCAACGGTACGAACGCACCCGGCTCGAGGGCGGCGGCCTGGTCCTGCAGGCGTTCATGCGTGACGTCGTGTGCCCCGGCTGCGGCGGCGGCCGGCTGCGCCCCGAGCAACTAGCGGTCAAGGTCGACGGCGTGGGTATCGCCGAGCTCACCTCGATGCCGGTCAGCTCGGTCCGCCGGTTCTTCGAGAACCTGGTGGTCGGCGACCGGGACCGCAAGGTGATCGCGCAGGCGGTAGACGAGATCGTGGACCGGCTGCGGTCGCTCGCGGACGTCGGCCTGGGCTACCTCACGCTGGACCGCCCGGCCCGGACGCTCTCCGGCGGCGAGGCACAACGCATCCGGTTGGCGAGCCAGTTCGGCAGCCGGCTGTTCGGCCTGCTCTACGTGCTGGACGAGCCGACGGCCGGGCTGCACCCCAAGGACACCGAGGAACTGATCGCCACCCTGCGTCGGCTGCGCGACCACGGCAATACCCTGATCGTGGTCGAGCACGACCACCACATGATCGAGGCGGCCGACCACGTCGTCGAGATGGGACCGGGTGCGGGTGAGCTGGGCGGGCAGTTGATCTTCGCCGGGCCGGTCAGCGAGCTGCTCACCGACCACAAGTCACTCACCGGCGGGTACGTGAGCGGAGAGCGCGGAATCACGGTGCCCAAGCGGCGCCGGCCACCCCGCGCCGGGCAGGAGATCGTGGTCCGCAACGCCCGCGGCAACAACCTCACGGGCGTCGACGTCGCGTTCCCGCTCGGCTGTTTCGTCGCGGTCTGCGGTGTGTCGGGGGCTGGGAAGTCGACGCTCGTCGACCACACCCTCTGGCGCGCGGCGGAACGGTCTCTGGGCGGTACCGCGCCGGAACCGGCACCGCACGACGGCATCGACGGGCTTTCCCTGATCGACCGGGTAATCCGGGTAGACCAGTCACCGATCGGCCGGTCAGGCCGGTCGACACCGGCGACGTACACCGGGATCTTCGACGCCATCCGCAAGGCGTTCGCGGCGACCGAGGAGTCACGGCGGCGTGGCTTCAAGCCCGGCCAGTTCTCCTTCAACTCGCCCGGCGGGCGCTGCGAGGCCTGCTCCGGCGACGGCACCGTGCAGATCGAGATGCACTTCCTGCCGGACGTCTACCTCCCCTGCGAGGTGTGCCTCGGCAAGCGCTACAAGGAGGAGACCCTGCGGGCGCGCTACCGCGGCAAGACCATCGCCGAAGTGCTGGAGATGCCGATTGACGAGGCCGCAGAGTTCTTCATCGGAGAGCCGGCGATCACCGGTCCACTCCGAACGCTGCGCGAGGTCGGGCTCGGTTACATCCGGATCGGCCAGCCCGCGAACACCCTCTCGGGTGGCGAGGCCCAGCGGATCAAGCTCTCCAGCGAGCTGCAGCGCCGCGCCGGACGTCACACGCTCTATCTGCTCGACGAGCCGACCACAGGGCTGCACTCCAGCGACATCGACCGGCTGCTGAAGGTCATGCACGACCTGGTGAGCAAGGGCCACACCGTCGTCACCGTCACCCACAACCTCGATGTGGCCAAGGTGGCCGACTGGATCATTGACCTGGGGCCGGAGGGCGGCGACGACGGCGGCCGGCTGATCGGCACCGGCACGCCCGAGCAGATCGCCGCCGGGAACGGTCACACCGCCCACTATTTACGGCGCTCTCTGCGCCTCTGACCCGATCCCCCGTTCGGATGAACCGTGCCCGGCCCGGATTCCCAGGCCGGGCACGGTGGCGTTCACCGGGGGCGTCCACGTGGGCGACCGCCCACTCGGCAAACGTACGGGCGTGCCGGCCGGTCGCGAGGGACGCGTTCATGCGCACCGGCCTGCCGATCGCCGCCCTCCACCACTCGACCTTTGGGGAACGGGCAACTTCGCCTCTCATCAGTGCTTGGTCTTCGCTGGCCAGCGGCTGACCGGTGCTGCACTGTTCCGGAAGGGCCTGCGGCAGCGGAGACCGGCCGCCGCCGGACCGCGGTACTCCAGAGAGCGCCGAGTGAGCCTCTAGCCACGCCGTCCAGGGTGAACTCGTAGACGGCGAGTGGGGAGGACCGATGGCCGCATCCACCGTGCCGGCGACGCGGGCGTACCGATCTGTCCTGAGCAGTTTCGCCACAGGAGTCGTGGTCGTGACCGGCATGAGCGGCACGCCCGCACGTCCGGCGGGAATGTCCATCAGCTCGTTCACCTCCGTGTCGCTTGATCCGCCGCTGGTGTCGTTCTGCGTGGCGGTCACCAGCACGACATGGCCGCTGCTACGCACGGCGAATCGCTGGTGCGTCAACGTGTTGGGCGCGGACCAGCGCGCGGTGTGCGATCGCTTCGCCGTCCGCGGTGTTGACCGGTTCGCCGGATGCGACTGGCGTCCGGCACCCGGCGGCTCGCCGATCATCGGCGGGGCCATCGCCTGGTTCGAGGTGCGGCAGCAGGCCGAGCACGTGGCCGGCGATCACGTGATCGTAGTGGGCCGGGTGGAACACTGTGCACGGCGCGCGGACCGCACCCCACTGATCCTCTTCGGTGGCGCGGCCGGAACCTTCCGGTCCTTGGCATCAAGCGACTGAAGGTTCTGCCATGACTAAACGCACCCTGGTAACCGGCGGTACCGGCTTCATATGCTCGCACTACGTACGCCGCCTGCTCAGTCCGGACGTTCCGGGCGACGTCTCCGTCACGGCGAGGGCCGGCCGGACCGCACGCACCCAGGACGCGGCGGCGGGCAGCACGGCGCTTCACCACGGCTCCTCGACGGCGGCCTGTAACGGCGACGCCGCAAATGCCCAGTACGCATTGGGACTGCTGAAGTGAGGTTCCCCGGTTTGCCGGAGGGTTGGTTACCTGGCGCCGGTGGGCTCAGGCTGAACGATAGTTGCCTCGTCCTGTCGTGCCTGGTGGGTGTGCCAGGCGGTTTCGTACTCGTCTGGTGATCGCCAGCCGAGGTCCTTTTGGATTCGGCGGGTGTTGTACCACCCGTCGATGTAGGTGAAGATCGCGTTCTCGGCTTCGTCGCGGGTCCGCCAGGACGTGCGGTAGACGAGTTCGATCTTCAACGTCGACCAGAAGTTCTCCATCAGGGCGTTGTCGAACGAGTCGCCGACGGAGCCCATGGAGGGCAGGATCCCGTTGTCCTGCAAGCGTTCGGAGAAGCGGAACGACGTGTAGTTACCGGTTTCAACCAGTCCTTGCAACACCACTGTCCTGCGTGGACGGTACCAGGTCGTTGAGGGCTTCGCCCGGCGTTCTCCACCCGAGTGCTTTGCGTGGCCGGCTGTTCAATGTTGCCGCCACCGCCGCGAGTTCGCCGGTGTTCCAGCGGGCCAGGTCCGTACCCTTGGGAAAGTACTGCCGGAGCAGCCCGTTGGTGTTCTCGTTAGTGCCGCGCTGCCACGGACTGTGCGGGTCGGCGAAGTAGACCTGCACGCCGGTGTCGATCGTTAGCTTCGCGTGCTGGGCGAGTTCTTTGCCGCGATCCCACGTGAGCGTGCGACGCAACTGCTCGGGCAGAGCGGTGATCGTCGCGGCGATCGCTTCGCGGACGGCTTCGGCGCCGTGCCCGGCCAGGGCCGGGCCGTTCTTCGACCGCGCTTCGGCGCCCCATCCGTCCATGCGGGGCAGGTGCAGCAGCATGGTGAAGCGGGTGGTTCGTTCCACGAGGGTGCCGATCGCGGACCTGTCCAGCCCGATGATCAGGTCACCTTCCCAGTGCCCCGGCACGGCCCGGTCCTCGACCTCGGCCGGCCGTGGGCTGATCATCACTTCGGGGGTGACCATGCCGTCGCGGCGTTGCCTGGCCCGGGCGCGCGGCACCCGCAGTGCCCGGCCGGTGCGCAGACACGCGACCAGTTCACGCTTCAGCGCGCCTCGGCCCTGGATGAACAGCGACTGGTAGATCGCCTCATGCGAGATGCGCATGGACTCATCATCCGGGAAGTCGAGCTTCAACCGGTTGCTGATCTGTTCCGGGCTCCAGGCGGTGACCCAGCGACGGTCTTCCCGGCGGGGGTTGTTTCGTCCCTTCCAGGCCCGAGCCGTCGGCCCGGCCACGAGCTCTCCGCCGGCCCGGCGCACCGCTCCGGACAGTCGGTCCTGCACGTATTCGCGCAGCCGAGGATTGGACACCAGCTTGGCGGTCTTCGGACGCTTGGCCGCCTGTTGCGCCTTCCACTGCGCCACCGTGGCCCGATACTCCTGCTTGCCGGCCCGGGTCGCCGCGTTACGCCGCAACTCACGCGAGATCGTCCCCGCATCGCGTCCGATCCTGCGGCCGATCTCCCGCACGCCCTGGCCCTGCGCCCGCAGCAGCGCGATCTCCTCGCGTTCGGCGAAGGACAGATAGCGGCCCGAAGGCTCGTCCAAGCTGATCGGTGGCATGCCGCCAGCGTGACGAAACCACCGCGATCCAACTGGCCACGACACGCCAACAGCAAGCGCGGCCTCGACCGTCGTGACCCCCGTCGCGATCAGTCGCCAGAACTGCCGCTGCACAGCGCGCGAAGGCTCAGGCCGACCCGGCGACCGCATCGGCGCCCGCAGCGCCCGGTCCGCCGCCCACTGCCTCCGCGCCCCTTCCGGCACCTGCTCCAGCTTAGTGTTCCTGCCCATGCACACCTCCGTGATCAAGGTGTTGCGACGACCGGTTGAAACCGCCGTTCGACCCGCGGTCGCTGTGGTGGATCAGTTGGCCGTCACGAACGTCGCGCGACCAGATGCCGTATTCCAGAGCGCCGAGGATCAGATCGGTGTCGCAGCGGTCAGAACAGCGCCAGCCCACGATGCGGTTGGAGAACACCTCCCGCACTGCTGCCAGCCAGAACACGCCCTCACCGCAGGGGATGCGGGTGGCGTCGGCGACCCACAACCGGTTCGGCGCCGCAGCCGTGAACTGCCGGTTCACCAGATCGGGAGCCGGTGTCGCTTTCGGGTTCGACCGGGTCGACGGGATGCGCCACTTCTTGCGCAGGAACGCGCCCTGCAGGCCGGCGGTGCGCATCAACCGCTCCACCCGCTTGCGGCCCACTTGGCGGCCCTGCCGGCGCAGCATGGCGTGCACCCTTGGACTGCCGTAGGTGCCACCCGACACATCGTGGATCTCCGCGATCTCCACCGCCAGTTCCGTATCCTCCCGCCGCCGAGCGCACGGGTCGGCGGCCTGGGCGAGCCAGCCGTAGTAGGTCGACGGGGCGACGTTGATGACCCGGAGGACGGGCTCGACCCCGAAGCGATCGCGCAGCTCGTCGACGAGCGTCACGACCGTCGCCGGGTCGGGTCGAGTTCCGAGGCGAAAAAAGCCGACGCGGCCTTCAAGATCTCATTCGCCCGCTTCAACTCGGCGTTCTCCCGCCGCAGGCGGCGCCACTCCTCCAACTCCGAGGTAGTCGGCCGGTCGTCACGCTGACCGCGGTCCGCTTCGTCCTGGCGGATCCAGTTCCGCAACGCCTCGTGATGCACCCCGAGCTGGCGGGCCAGCTGACGGATCACAGGCTTCGGGTCCGACTCCCGATACAACCGCACCGCACGTTCACGCAGCTCATCGGGGTACTTCTTCGGTGCTGCCACGAATGACTCCCTTCAGCTCCATCAGAGCATGATCGAAAGCCTCCGAGCTACCGGGGGAACCTCACCTCCAGGAACTGGATGCTGCCCTGGCCGGGCGGGGTGTCGGTGGCGATCAACTGGTGCCGCTAGCCTTCGATGGTGTCGAACAGCGACAGTTGGGCGCCGGGGTGCGGTCGTTCGCGGCGGACGATGAACCGGGTTCCGTCGGGCCAGCCGGCGGCGTCGAACCGTCCGGTGATCTCGCAGATCTCGGCGTGCTCGCGCAGTTCCCCGTCGGTGTCGAGGGCGGGGACCCAGCCGGTGGCGGCGGTAATGGCCTGGCGTACTGGTTCGGTGATCGCGGCGCCGACGGAGAACCGGACGTCGAGGTGCTGCTCACGCAGGCCGCGGAGGTGGGCGAGGAAGCCGTGGCTGGAGCCGGCGGAGTCGGAGCGGATCAGGATCGGGGTGCCGTGGCGGTGTTCATCCGGGATCTGGGCCAGGGCCTGATCGAGCACGGTGATGTGGTCGGCGGTGGTGTTCGACCCGGCCCGGCCCTCGCGCAGCAGGCCGGACAGTGCCTCGCCGGTGTTGTCCAGGAAGCAGAACAACGGGTGATACCCGAACGTCTTCTTCCACGTGCGGGTCGCCGCTTCTTTCTCGGAGTGGCAGATCACGATCGAGGCGTCCAGGTCCAGCACCAGGCCCGCCACCTGCTGGCCGGCCACGCTGACCTGCGGGAAAGCTTGGTCGTGAACCTCGGCGTGCTGGGCCCAGGACACCTCGCGGGCCTGAGCCCGTGCCGCCCGCAACTGGGCCAGCAGGGTCTCGTCCAGGTGCGACAGCAGCCGCCACGCGGTCGGATCAGAGGCGACCGGCCCGAACAGGGCGGCCTGATCTCGTAGCACCGCGAGATCGGCGATCGCCTCGCCGCCGTCGGCGAGCATCACTGCCAGATCGACCGCGATCCGGCCCGGATCGTGCCCGCTCCGCCGCTGCCGCAACCCGGCGAGAGCCTGACTGAATGCGCTGGTCAACCCGGTCGCGTCGGCCAGGTCGGCGAGCTAGCGGGCACCCGCGTGACCGACCACGCCCCGCCCGTCGCCGGTCACCACGATCCTCGGACGCGTTGCGGTAGCCTTCACCCAGCAAGTGCCTTCCGTAACGGGATGATCAGGACCTTCGACAAGCCCTATCTTCCCTGATCAGAAGGCACTTCTCCTTTCTCCACCCACACTCTGGACAGCCCTTAACGAAGGGCCGAGGCTAAGACTGGTCTATGCCCGATTACGCAGGCTGACTACCTGCAGCTTTCAGCGTTTCCCCCAGGGCCCCGGCAAAGTCGTTACGTGATGCCGAGTAGTGCCAGTGGGCGGGTGCTGTCGCGGGCGTGATGCCGGTTGGCGGCGGCGATGTTGGTGATGCCGGCGGTGCGTAGGGCGCCGATGGCGGCGTTGCGTAGGGCGGCCATGATCTCGGGGCCGGTGCCGGTGCGGATCTGGCAGCGGTCTTCGTCGTAGGTGACGTCCCGCACCCAGTGGATCTTGTTTTCGATTGACCAGTGGCCGCGGACCCATGCGGCCAGTTGCGCCGGTTGCGCTTGGTGCACCCGCAGGTCGGTGATGGCGTAGACGGTCTCGGTGGTGAAACGTTTCGGCTGGTCTAGGCGCCGTCTGCGGCGGCGGATCTGCAGCGCCTGAGTGGCGTGTGGGAAGTCGATGCCGGTGGAGATCGTCAGGACCTTCAAGGCACGGATCTCGCGGCGGCCGTGGCCGCGGTCGGTGTCGCGGGTGGCGTCGGGGACGGCCCGCCAGGGCAGGCCGGCGAGTTGACTGTGCAGGTTGGGCTGGTTGCCTTTCACGGTCAGGATCCAGTGCGCGCCGCGTTCGGCGAGGTAGTCGACATGCTCACGCTGGCAGTGCAACGCGTCGGCGGTGATCACGGTGTCGCGAAGGTCGCCGATCTGATCGAGCAGCGGTGCGAATCGGGTGATCTCATTGGTCTTGCCGTCAACGTCGGTGCTGGCCAGGACCACGCCGACAGCCTGATCACAGGCGGCCATCACATGCCGGGCTGCGGTGTCGCTGGTGCGCGAGCCGCGCAGGGTCTTGCCGTCGACGGCGATCGCTCGCCGGGACGTCGACGTGCCGGCCGTAGACCGGCTGGCAAGCCAGACGCTGACCGCCACGGTCAGTAGCTGCGGGTCCATGGCCTGCAACAGCCGGCGGATCATCGCCTCGGACGGACGTCGATCCGGGGCCATGCCCAGCGCGAGCGCCGTCGCCGCCGGCACATCGGCGATCCACTCAGCGATCGCGGTGTACGACCGATGGCCGGCCACCACCGCGCACACCACCACCGACAGCCGGTGCCGCACACCGCGACGGGCCCGTGGATCAGGCAGATCGGCCAGCGCTGCGAGCAGCCCACCAGCGGCTTCGGACACGGTCAGAGCCGGTGCACACGACACCGACGAGATCAGCGATGATGGCAGGGCGGGCATGACTCACTTCGGCGATCAACACGGCGTAGGAACCTTGATGATCTTCTGAACCAGTCATGCCCGTCTTGCTACCATCAACAACGGCGCTTCTACTCCAGTCCACTCAAGCCGGACACCCGTCACGACTTTGCCGGGGCCCTGGCGTTTCCCCACGTTGACCTGTCGCTTTTAGGGCGTTGCTGTGGTCTGCTGCTGAAGATCAGCAAGAGGGGTTTGCCCTGGTCGGCCTTGGTAGGACCAAGACAGAGGACGCGCAACGGTCACCGGTTGCAGCCGCTGTTCGAACTCGCTCTGCATACTTGCCTCCGCAAGGGCGAACTCCTCGGCCTGCGCTGGGAAGACCTCGACCTGGCCGGCGGAACCGCCAGCATCCGACGCACCCTCCAGCGCACCAACTCCGATGGCCTGACCGCCCTCCCGACCAAGACCAAGAGCTCTGAACGACGCATCGCCCTGCCGACGCCAGTCTGCGCTCCCTCGAACAGCACCGCGACCGACAGCGCAAGGAACGCGAGGCGGCGGGGACGGGCTGGAAGGACAGCGGCTACGTCTTCACCCGCCTCGACAGCGCCCCGATCGAAGGGTCCACCCTCACCCGGCACTTCAACACCCTGCTCAGCCGCGCCAGGCTGCGCTGCATTCGCTTCCATGATCTCCTGCACTCGGCGGCGACCCTCCTCCTGGAGCAGGGCGTCGAACTCGTCGTGATCAAGGAACTCTTGGGCCACGCCCACATCGGCGTCACCGCCACCGTCTACGCCCACGTCCGACTCCGCCTCCAGCGCGACGCCATCGACCTCCTCAGCCACGCCCTCCGCAACCCCGCCGAGACCACCAGCAAGCCCGACGACAGCGACGAGCCGCCCCTCTGCGCGGTTCCCGTCCGCTGACGTTGCCGTCAACTACTGCCGTCAGTCACCACAGAGGCCCCATCGGCGACGACCGATGGGGCCTCGAATTTCACGTAAGCGAACCGCTTGAGCGGTCAATCAATCGCGCCATCGCCTTCTAGGCGCACAAGGACCCCCTCCGGCCCCCCAGTCGCCAGAACGTCTTCCAGCACCTCGCAGATACTGTCAATTCCAGCTTCCCTTACAAGCAGGAGGTCGGGACAGTTGAAATATCTGCCACTAAAACATTCTCCTGTCTTTTCCCATCGCTTCCAGATTGCATCTACTTCCGCCAAGGTGAGGACGGTCGCACTCCATCGCGATCCATCCTCAAGCGTCAGAACCAGGTCAAGATTCGACGCCTCTTCCGGCCTTTGCCCGAGCGCGACCATGAAGAGAGCACTGGCGTTACCAATGTCTCTCTGGATCAACGAGTCACCGTCCATAGATACTCTGCAATCTAGCGATCACTGCGGGTTGATTTCCCTTGTCGGATTTGCCGACGATCTGAATGCCACTGTCTGTGTTCCGGAAAAAGAGCCTCGCTCCGTTTATGGAACGAGCATAGGCAACATCCGTTCCGGTCAGGAAGCCGTTTCCGATACCCGGATTCAAGTTACCCTCCGCCAGCCTCGCCTGCATCGCATCAAGATCCCGCTGAACTGTCTGATTCTTTCCGGCTTTCTGCGCAGCCCTAACCAGAAGCGAATCATCGTGAATTGCCGACGTCAGAGTGGAACAGTTGCTGTTGTGAACGAGGACCGGTGTCGACCCAGCGAGTACATAGTACGTGTGGATGTTGTCAACGGTGAGGTTGTGCATCGGCTCGCTGCCGGCGAAGTTACGCACGGCGCCGACTCGCACCACGGCCGGCCCGCTGGTCTGCAGTCGCTCTCCGGGCACCAGCAGCGCCGCGTCGATCCAGGTCTGACGCGAGTCGGACCAGAACGGGTGCTCCCAGGTGGTGTCGATGTCGACCTTTTCACCGCCGGGCAGCACGACGACGAGTGTGGTGAGCCTCTCATCGTCGTTCAGGTGCAGTTGGGTTACTTGCCTGGCGACGGTGTGGCCGGTCGTCGGGTCAGTTGCCCGGACGTAGTCGCCGACCTTGATGTCCTTGATTCGTTTTGTCGTACCGTCCACCATGAGGACCGGCGTGTCAGGGCTGAAACTGTTCGGACGCCTCAGGCACGCTTCGACCACGTCATCGGCTGCTCTGGAAGAGCCGGAGAGCAGGTCCACTACCTCGTCTGCGTTCTTGGCAGCTTTGGCACCCTTGGCGATCGGGATTGGAATGACGCCGACGATCTCCAAGCCGGCACCGATGTAGTCGTCGTTGTCGTACGCCTCTTTCGCCAAAGCGATCGAGTAGGGGGCTCCGATACCGGGAACCCAGCTCATCCACTCGTAGAACTTGAGCCGGCTTTTCCTCGCTCGCTCCTCCGATTGGGAACAGTCCCCCAGGCGGTGGCAAAGGTAGGACGCCCAGGCTTCGTCGAGCTGTTCCGGAGTGAACGCGGTGATGTGGCATTTGCTGGGCATGGGAAAGCCTGTCGCGCCCCGTATGCCGCACTGGTCGAAGTACTGGACGGTGTAGTTGTAAAAGTCCCTCCGGATCCGGGTTCTGTTCCCGTCATCCGGTTGACCACTCTTCTTGGCACCCGTGCCCCTACGGGGTCCACCGCCGCTGGAACTCGAGCCGTTAGGAGTCCAATCGACCTCGCTGGGTGTCGCCTTGTTATCCCAGACGACGTCCAGGATGAGGCCTGTCGGGTCGCTGAAGGTGACCGGCGAGTTGTTGGCGTATGCGTAGCCGTGCCACTGCTGCGGGTCGGTCTGGTCCATCAGTGGGTCGACGCTGATGAAGCGTCCGAGCGTGGGGTCGTATTCGCGGGCGCCGACGTGGGTGAGTCCGGTGGGATCGATGTCGCCGCCAACGAACCCCTTGTTGTTCGGCCAAGCGGGCTGCTGGCCGCGCGGTTCTCCGTATGGTGTCTGGCGGCGGGTCGTCACGGCCTGGGTGGAGGCGTTGACGCTGATCTGTTGGGTGCCCTGGTGGTCATTGAACAGCCACGTCAGTCCGCCATTGGTGGAGCGGCTGGCGATCGATTTGCCGGCGAAGCCGTAGTAGCGGGTGGCGGTGTTCTGGGTAGCGCCGGTGTCGCGTCGTATTTCCATCCCGGGCAGGTAGAGGATGGTTCCGGTGGCGTCCCGCCGGATGATCCGGCTGCCGTCCACGCTGTAGACGTGGCTGGCGAGGGTGGTGCCGCTCTCGACCACGCTGGTCAGTCGGCCTTCGGGGTCCCAGGTGAGTGACTGGTCGGAGGCGACGCCTGGCCGGGAGGCCGTCGCACCGGCAGCGTCGTAGGTATATGAGCGGACGACTGGCGCCTTTCCCGGCGCTTCGGTCCGGACCGATGTGACGGCGTGCGGCCGGACGGCGTTCGGTCCGCTTGCCGGCACGGTGTAGGTGTGGGTGGTGGTGCCGGCCGTGCCGTGGCTGGCTTGGGTGAGCCGGTTGCCGATGGCGTCGAAGGTCCAGTCGGTCCAGTAGGGCGCGGGACCGCCGAGGTTCGAAGCGGCGGGATCGGTGTCGCAGTTGACACCATTCTTCGGCGTCCAGGCTGAGGTCAGGCGACGAAGGGCGTCGTACCGGAAGCATTGGGTTTCGGCTTGCCCGGCACTGGGCGTGTCTGTGAGTTGCTGGATGTTGCCGGCCGGATCGTATGTGTAGGTGCGTTCGGCGATCGGACCGGTGGCGGTTTCCGGTTGAACGATCGTCCGGTGAAGTCGGCGAGTGTCGGTTTCGTAGACCTGGCTGTCCTCGACGTACGTCCCGCCGGCTGTTTTTCGGGTCAGGACGGTCGGTTCGCCGTACACGGTGTACTGCTGTCCGGTCACGTACGATCCGACGTTGGGCAGATTGGTGGTCAGTTTCTGCGGCAGGCCGGTGGTGTCGTGGTAGCCGGTGGTGACGGTTTCCCCGGCGAGGCCGCCGGTGCCCGGATAGGTGGTGGAGGTCGGGGTGCCGTCGGTGGTGGCGTAGCCGTAGGAGTAGACCCAACTCCCTGCCAGGCCTGTTTCTTTGGTTGGGATGAGGTACTGCTCACCGGTCACCTGGTACCGGGTGTTGAGGTTGATCGCTTGCCAGGTGTAGGCGTTGGCGGAGCCGGGCGGGTCGTACCGGGTGGACTGGGTGAGTTGACCGCGTACCTGTACACCGGTGAAGAGGCGGTCGTACTTCCACTCGGCCCGCAGTTTTGCCCCGTTGACAGCGTCGTCGTACTGGGCGGTCTTTCGGCCCAGCTTGTCGTAGGTGTAGACGAGGACCTTTCCTTGGGCGTCCGTGGTCTGTTGCAGGTCTCCGAACTCGTTGTAGGTCGAGCGAGAGGTGCCGCTGTCCGGGTCTCGTGACTCGATCAGACGGCCCTTGATGTCGTACTTGTACGACCATTGGTTGCCGGCCGCGTCGGTGCTTCTGACCAGCTGGTTCTTCCGGTCGTATTCGTGCTTCACGGCGTCGTAGGCGCCGTTCACACCGGCCGGCGTGGTGTGCTGGCGGAGCTCGACGGTGCGGTCGTCCACATCGATGAGGGTGGTGGTCGGCACTGCACCGGGTGCCGGGGTACGCAGGACTCGGTCACCACGGTAGGAGGTGTTGGTTCGCCACTTCTCCACCAGGTTCGTCACGCCGTCACCGGAGAGTGACACCTCCGCGATCGGCCGATCGGCGTCGTCGTACTCGGTCCGGGCCACTGCTGGCACGGACCACTCCGGTTCCCACCAGAGCACGCCGGAGGCCGTGCCCGGTTCGACGTGCGGGCCGTACGCGGTGGAGGCTCGCCCCCACCGGTCGTAGATGATGTCGGTGACGAGACGCCCGCCACCGATGCCGGTCGACTGGGTCTGGCGGGGCCGCAGGAATCCGTCGTAGATCTGGTAGGTGGCCTGGTAGTTTCCGGCCACGTTGAGGGTTTCGGTCTTGACGGAGGAGTATTCGGTCCGGTCAGGCGAATAGGTGTACGTGTAGCGGGTCGAGGGACGCTGTGAGTTCTGCTCTCTGGACCAGCCCACCCGCCAGACTTGCGTGGTTCGGCCGAGGCCGTCGTAGGTTGCCTCGGCGACCCGGGAGTTCATGTCCGTGGTCTTCCAGGCCATGCCCCAGTAGGGGGTGATGTCCTCGTGCGTGGTCCAATCGAACTCACCCTGGATGCTCTTGCTGACCCGGGTGACCGGTCCACCCCGGGCAGGGGTGTACGACGTTTTGGTGGTTACCGACCGGATGTCGGTGCTCGTCGCGGGCCGACCGAAGTCGTCGTAGGTGGTGTGGTCCTCGGTGCGGAAGGTGGTGCCCGCTTCGGAGGTCCAGTCGTGTAGTTGCTCGGTGCGGGTGATCGAGCCTCGAGTGGGCGTGGTTTCGGCATCGGCGGCACCGTCGTAGATGAACCGTCCGTCGGACATAATGTCGTCGCCACGGGTGGGGGTTGTGCCGCAGGGCAGCGCGGTGGTGGTGACTCGCTTCAGCAGCCCGGTTTGATTGCGGTCCGGGTTTCGGTTGTAGGTCTGGCTGACACATTGCTCGTCGCCGGAGACCGCCACGTCGCCGTCGTCCTGGGTCCAGTCGAGAGTGCCGTGGACGTTGTCGAACAACGAGGTGGAGCGGGTCACCCGCCACCCGCTCGCGCCGTCCACGCCGAGTGCCGTCGCCGCGTAGCGGACGCGGGTGTTGGTGAACCGGGCGGTGACGAGGTCGCCGTTGATCGTGCGGCTGGCGGTTGGCGGGGACTGCCACGGCACGTTGACGGTCCTGCTGACCGGCTTGCTGAGGGCGCCGTTGTAGACGGTTTCCTCGCGCACCATGCCGGCAAACGCGTCTTCGTCGTAGACGGTCTCGCTACCGAGGGAAGCGTCGACGATCACTGACCGGGTGCCGCCGGACGGGCCTGACCGGTCGCCGTGCATGCCCCGCAGGTAGCGGGTGACCGCCAGTGTTCGCCGACCACTGGTGTCGCCGACCCGAGTAGTGACTTCCGCATAACCGCGGAACTGATTCCACGTCTTGTACTTGGGGTTGCTCAGACCGTCGTCGTCGGCATAGTGCCAGGCAGGGTTCCCCCCGTAGGCGTAGGCGGTGTATTTCGGAGGTGCCTGGTGCCCGCCTTCGAGCTGTACGTCCGATTCGGAGACCTGCCGCACCACGTACTTATGCCACCACTCGGTGAGCAGAGGGCCATCCGGCTTCGCCGGATCGTCGCTGAGTACGGGGTAGCAGAGCCGGGTGTTGCTCGCCGGGCTTGCTGGCAGGTCGTTCTTGCTGCACTCCGGCAGGCTGTATGTGACCTGGATCTTGGCGCCCGTCTCGGTGACGATGTTCGTGATGCGCTGCCAGTTGTTCGTCGTGTTCGTGTCGGTGAGCACGCGGTTGGGCAGTGCGGTGGGCTCGAAGGTGATGGGTGGCAGGGACACCGTGGTGCCGACGTGTCCGGTGTGCCTGATCGACGAAAGCCAGAGTCCCGGGTTGGTGCCGTCGCCCGTGGCCGGGAATCGGTGAGTGAGCGTCCAGGAGTCGACCTCCTGCCAGTCCGGTGTGGTCTTGGTCGAATCCCAGATGCGGGTGGTTACCTTCGCGAGTCGTTTGGTGTTCCAGAAGGTCGGCGACCAGTGGCCGTCGCATTCGGAGCCGGTGCACTCCTGGTCCCAGGGCACGTCGGGCCAGTTGGTCTCGTTGTGGGTGCCGCAGTTCGACGTCAGGCAGCGGTCGGCCGGGGTGAACAACACTTGGGCAACGGGGGTGGTCGACCGGTCGGCGGTACCACGGTCCCAGGTGCCGTAGTCGATTCGGCGGATCATGCCGCCGCGCACGTAGGAGATGTCGGCCGAGGCGGTCAGGTTCTGCGCGTACCGGTTGGTTTCTCGGTCGTACCAGTACGACATGGTGTTGCCGTGGGGGTCGACGACGTAGTCGAGGTTCCAGCGCCAGACCTGGGTGCAGTCGGAGCCGGCAAAGGTGCTCGCGTGGCAGGGCTCGCCGGGGTGGTTGCCGAAGACTGGTGCGGTCCACGCCGAGTTCGTGGTGGAGCTCTGGCCGGGCAGGTTGTTGCGCCCGAAGTAGTACTGGACGCCGTCGGTGGTGGTGACGCGCCAGTACTCGCCGTTGTTGTCCCCGTTTGTGCCGCCGGTCAGCTTTTCGATCCTGGCGCCCTGCTCGCTTCTTGAGTGCCAGCCTTTGCCGCTCTGGAACACCAGTTCCGAACCGGTGCCGTTGAGAGTCATGGTGGCGTTGTCGGAGCGCCAGCACAGGTCGCCGGTTTTTCTGCTGTTGTTGGCCTCACCCTTCATGTCGTCGGCGCAGCTCACGTAGCGGCGCTCGATGTAGCCGGGCCAGTAGTCGAAGCCTTCGCCGATGAATGACGGCTGGTTGTTCGTCGCTGCCGACCGTCCGTCGACGCTGGCCGAGGAGTAGCTCAGGGAGACGTTCGGTGTCGGGCCGCCGAGCGCGGGCGGCGTACGCATGGGGTACGCCCAGGAGAAACCGCCGGTGGCGCCGCCGGCGGTCCAGGTGGCCGACGGGGACAGCGAGGTGGCAGTGAAGTCTCCGGCGGAGCCCTTGGCGTCAGCGGCGAGCAACACCAGGTCACCTGCACCGGTGGCCGATGCCACTACCTCGGCGGACACCTGTCCCGCTATGGTGTCGTTGCGTGAGGGAAGTGCGGTGGCGTGACAGCTGGGTGCGGCCGGGGTGCTGAGGGCGCACTGTGGCAGGTGCCAGAGCCGCAGCCGTGACGCCCAGCTGCCGCCGTAGGCGTGCCGGAATGCGTCGTAGTCGACGGTGAGGTCCACCGTCGCGGCCTGATTGTCTGTCGCCCCGGTCGATGGTGAGGTTGCGTCCGTGACGCGCAGCAGTACACCGTCGCGCCGGGATGCCGGGGCGGTGGCACGGTCGATGACCTCGATGTCTACTTCGGTCAGCTCGCGGCCGCTGGCAGCCTCGGCGGTTTGGCTCACCTTCAGCGGAAGCCTGCCGACCCTGAGTGCGGTGGGGGAGTTGGCTGCACGATGACCGGCCAGGGTGACCTTGCTCCGAGCGGCGGTCGGCCACACCGGTGCCGGCGCTGGCGCCGCACTGTTTTCGGGCGCGGCGCTGGTGGCTCCGCGTATCTCTCGACCGTGGCCGTCTATCGTGTCGACCTGCGACCGCAGCCGTTCGGGGCCGGCCTGTGCTGACCCTGCCAGAGGGGAAGCGACCAGCAACGATCCGGCCACCACGGCGGTGACGGTTGCGGCGAGCAGGCGACGGGGGCGCCCCGGCGGTCGAGCACCGCCGCTTCGGCGAACCTGGTTGCTCATCGGGAAAACCTCCTGCGTGGATGGCGGGCAGGATCGAGGGCGGGTGAACAGGCGGTTACTGACGGAGCGCCGGGCTCGTCGTTGGTCATGCCCGGGATTGAGTGCGGTGCAGTTCCGCCACCGCGGCGTCGGTCAGCGCCCCCTGATAGAGCTGAAGGTCATCGATTCCACCGTGCCAAAAGTCCATCATTCTGGGCTGTTCGCCTGGACCGGAGAACTGGGCCGCGCCGACGGTCAGCGGGCCGGTAGCTGGGAAGACACCGTTGGGACACGGGGTGGCCTTTTCCAAGCTGCCGTTCAGGTATAGGCGGATCTCGGCGGTTTGGGCGTCATACACCCCGACCAGGTGGGTCCACGTGTCCGTGTCATCAGCAGACAACAGGTGTGTACCCTCGGCGTGTACCCGCAGGGCCTGGCGGTCGTCGTCGGCACCACTGATGGTGAACTGCCAACGATGGGTGCTGCTGCCTGTCGAGGTTCGGGTCTCGCGCAGTGACAGGTAGAAAGCGGATTGTTTGAGGCCGCGCTGCCCGACTGCGGTCTGGGTGCTGCTCCTCAGGCTGTCGGGATGGACCCAGACGGAGACTGTGAACGAGTCGTTCGTGCGCAACACCGGCCCGTCCTGCCAGGTCGGCAACTCGGGAGTCACGGTGTTGTGCTGCGAGTGGCCATGCTCGACGGTCGGCGATCCGTAGTATCGGTCGGTGGGGTCCTCGACGAAGTGAGTGCCGTCGAGCAGCAAACCACCGTCGCGCAGCCCACTGCCGATGCTCGCGCCCTGGGCCAGTGACAGTCGTCGCCCCCACGCCGCGCCGTCAGGTGCCTGGCAGGTGTGCGGGATCCCCACCTCGTAGCAGGGGGTGGCGGCGTTCATGTCCCACCGCCCCACCTCGATCGGCGCGAGGATGCCGGGCTCGTCGAATCCGCCGGAGTCTTCGTCGGTGGCGAGTAGGCCGGTGAAGTCGTGTTCGACCAGGACCCGGTTGAACACCCGCACGTCGGCGAGTTCGCCGTGCCACCAGTTGGCCGGCTGCCCGTTGGCGAAGCCGCGGCCGACGGCGAACCTGCCTTCGGCGGCCCAGGGGGCCGCAGCGTACGGCACCTCGCCGGCCTTTACGCCGTTGACGTACAGGCGCAGCTTGCCGTCGGTGCGATCGTAGACTCCGGCCAGGTGGGTCCATCGGTGCACGTCGGCGGCGGTGATCGGGGTCGGTGCCATGGCCACCCGGGAGGCACTGGCCTGGTCGGAGGTGTCTTTCATGACGAAGGACCAGTACGGCGTCATCGAGGCGTCCTGCCGGCGCACTCCGAACTCGAAGCGGGCCGCGTTGCGGGCGTCCTGGGTGAGCACCTTCATGTCCGTAGTCGGTAACGCGGCCGGTTTCACCCAGGCAGCCACGCTGAACGAGTGACTGGTGTCGAGCACCGGGACGTCGGTGATGGCGTGGGAGTTGATGCCGTTGAAACGGGCGCTGGCACCGCCGACCATCCGCACGTCGGGTGTCCACGTCACGTTTGTCGCTGTCAGCGGTGTGTCGCCGGCCAGGGCGCCCTGTTGATCGGCGAGTGCCTGCTGCTGACTGACACCGGGGTATGTCTCCAGACCCCATCGGGCGATCGCGGCCGAAGGTCGGCCGACGATGAACTCGGCGCTGGCGTAGCCCTCGTTGCGGGTGGCGTCCACCGCCGAGACGTACAGGGTGTTCCGGCCGTACTTCGGGGGACGCAGGGTGAGGGTGGTGCTCTTCGGTGTACCGGGAACGTCCACGACCGTGGTGGGGCCGGTCCAGCCGTACCTGAAGGAGACGACATCCGTGTCGGGCGAGGCGATCCGGAAGGTGACCGGCTCCCCCGGTCCGGATGGGCCGCTGATCACGGTGGCCTCCACCGACGGCACGGTCGTGTCGACACGGAACTGACACCAACTCGACCAGCCGCTCCAGATGGAATAGGGTGCCGGATCGACAGCAGTGGCCCGGAAGGCGTACGACTTGTTCTTGGCGGCGGCAACGGCGGCGGTGGTGGCCCTGCCGTTGGCGGGCGCCGACGCGGTCGGCGGGCGGGGCAGCCGGGTCGGGTACGTGTCGGTGACCGCACCCATCCCCCCGGCCGGCACCTCGATCCATTCGTAGGTGCCCATCAGGGACTGGCTGCTGTCGGCGTCGGGGTAGATCGCGGAGAAGGTCGGGTTGAGGGTGCCGATCGGGAGCACGTCCGCAGCGAGACAGGCGACCCCGGCCACCTGCAGACCGGTCGGCTTGCCAGGCTTGGAGTCGTAGTCCACCACGAGCTTGGCATCGTTGGGGAAAAATTTCTTCCAGCGGTTCTGGGTTGACTCGCCACCGTCGCCTGACCTGGCGGAAAACCCTACGGTCAGGGTGGGCGCCTTCTTGTCCGCCACCTCCTGCACCTTCTGGGTCACCTTGCTGGAGATGAAGTTCATGATCATGTCGGGTTGGATGGTTCCGCAGCCACCGGCCTCGTTCGCATGCCCCGCAGCCCCGTCCAACAACGTGCCCAGCGCCATCTTCGACCAGGTGGCCCGCATCGTACGGTCGATGACCGGCACGTGGTACATGTAGGCCCAGGTGTCGTCGCAGGACCAGGAGTGGTCGAGCTTCATCTGCACGTATGCGCTCTCGATGTGTTTGCCGGCGAGCGAGATGCCGCCACTGCTCGTCGGGAACTGAAAGAACGACCGGTAGATTTGGCCCTGGCAGGGGCCCTCCGGGCTCAGGCCCACTCGGGCAACGCTGACGTCGGAATTCGAGCAGCCGTTGTCCGTCGCGTACGCCCACCGGTTCTGCCGCACCGACCACGCCGGATCGATGAAGATCGGAAAGTTTGCGGAGTCGTCGGCCAACATCTGTGCGTCCGGAGTCAGTACCAGTTCACCGCCGTCGGTGAGGGCGGTCTCCACCCGCGCGGTCTGCGCAGCCACTCCAGGACCGTCGACCGTCGAGCCGGACTCGGACGGACTTTCGCCGGCCCGACCCGCCGTCAGGCCGCCAGTATCGTCGGCGGAGTTCCACATCACCGCCGGCGCCGCATTGGCGAACATGGTCCCAGCGAGCCGCGCCTGCAGCGAGCCGTCCGGAAGGCGCACCGCAGTAGCGTCACCACCCAAATCGAATCGGATCCGTTGGACGGCGGGATCCGCTGCTGCTGCCGCAGTCTTCACCACCAGCACGTGGGTGAAACCGGTCCGGGTCGCCTGTACCGCCAGGTCGACGCCGGGCACGACCTCCCGATAGGTCGCCATGTTGCCGTCGACGACCGGTGCGGGTAGCTGCCCCTGCCAACTCATGGTGAAGGTCTTGCCGCTGCGGACCAGAGTCACCAGCGGTGCGTCACCGCCTCCAGAGAAAGCGACATCCGCAACCGAGGCCGCAGGGCGAAGCCGCCCGTCCTTGCCTCGAGCCAGACCGAGGTCAATCTCCGACCAGCGGCCATCCACCCGCCGCGTCCACTGCGGAACCACACCGGATTCCATGGTCAGTCGTCCGTCGGGTTGGGCGAGCACCCGGCTGTACTCGGAACGGGATTCGGTGATCACCACCGGGTGGTCGCAGGCCTTTGCAACGGCAGCGGCCTGCACGGCCGAGGTCGTCTCCGCCACACACGACACGGTGGTGGCGCGGGCTGGTACGTCGGCGATCAGCGGCAGCCCCGCTGCTGGCAGAAACAGGGCGATCCCGGCGGTCAGCCAGCGGTTGCGGCGGAGCTTCGACCGGTCGCGCCGTGGTCCATCTGGCAGGCCAATCACGATCGACCGACCAGTGGAAGGGATCTGTGTCGGGTGACCGTACGTTTCAGACATGACAACTCCAACTGGCCGGACGCCCGATGGCGAGGCAGGCGAGGGTGAGGTCCCGCATCGGGGACGAGGAGGGCGGCGAGCTGCCGGGTACCAGCCGCGGCAGTCAACCGGTTGGCCGGCGGTCGCGCGGTAGGTCAGCGGCGAGATCCGGCAGGCTGCTGCGTCATCCGGATGGGGCGTCGCGCGTACCGCGCCACCTCCGACTGTGGCCGCAGCGTCCACCCGACCAGATGGAGGCCGTCGGGACTGGCAGACGGTGACTGCACTCGGCAGCCCAGCCCATCAGCCAGCGGTCGCGTTACCACCGATGCCGAGTCAGCCAACGTTGCTCGTCTGACGCGATCACTCACAGCAGCCATGTCTGCCTGTCCCATGCGTCCCCCGTTTGACAAGACCAGTACGCGGTGCCGCAGCAGCCATCTGTTTGCAGGCGAGCGACCCACGATCTGCTCGACCAGTTTGCGGGACGGTGTTTATCTGTCCGCTTGCCGATCGCCAGCCGGCCGGTTGCCAACCCTCCGATAGACTTAAATCGAACCTACGGGGGTGGGTATGCGGTTCGGGGTATTCGGCTCGGTGGAGGTCTTCGGACCCGACGGTCCGGTGTGGGTCGGCCAGCCCCGGCACCGGGCACTGCTCGGCTACCTGCTGCTACGTGCGAACCAGGTAGTCACGCCACCGCAGCTGGTCGAGGCCCTATGGGGCGGCGCGGAGCCCACTTCGGCGCTTTCCCAGCTGCACGTCGCGATTTCCACGCTCCGGCGCGCGCTGCGAGATCTGGGCATGACCGACGTGATCCGCACCCGTCCCGGCGGATACCTGATCGTCCTTGCCGACGACGACCTGGATGCTGCCATCTTCGACCGACATGTCAGCGACGCCCGTGCGGCGCAACGACGCGGCGACTGGGCGATGTCCACAGAGCTGCTGTGCCGTGCCCTGGCGCTATGGCGCGGCGACGCCCTCACCGGCGTCACCGCACCCTACGCTCGGGCGGCCAGTCGGCGGCTGCACGAGTCACGCCTGGCGGCCCGGGCCCTGCTGGTCGAGGCCGAGCTGGCACTGGGTCACCACGACAACCTCATCGGCGAGTTAGAGGATCTGGTCGGCCAGTACCCCGAGCACGAACAGCTCGTGTGCCAGCTGATGCTGGCGCAGCACCGCTGCGGTCGGCGTGCCGACGCACTGAGCACCGCCCGGACCTATCGCCGCCGATTGGCCGACGAACAGGGCTTAGACCCCGGTGTCCCCTTCGAAGAGATGGAGAAGGCGATCCTCAACGCCGATCCGTCACTCGGCCTTGCGCCACCGTCACAATCCGCACCGCACCGCACCGAGTCGCCCGCCCAACTGCCGTTCGACGTACACGATTTCGCAGGTCGGCACCGCGAGATGGAGCAACTCGATGCGCTGCTCGACCCGACCGCCGACTGCCGGCTCGTTCTGATCAGTGGCACCGCCGGGGTCGGCAAGACGGCATTGGCACTACGCTGGGCCCACCACATCCGTGAGCAGTTCCCCGACGGGCAGCTCTACGTGAATCTGCGCGGCTCTGACACTCGCCGCCCGCCCGTGCAGAGCCTCACCGCAGTGCACTACTTCCTGCGCTCGCTCCGCCTCGAACCGACAGCGTTGCCCACCGACATCGACGAAGCCGCAGCGTTGTTCCGGTCGCGACTGGCTGGCCGACGGCTGCTGATCGTCCTCGACAACGCCGCCAACACCGATCAGGTTCGACCCCTACTACCCGGCATCGGCAGCTGCTCCGTCCTGCTGACCAGCCGCCGTCGGCTGTTCTCCCTGATCGCGCATGAAGGAGCACGGCTGCTGCACCTGGCGCCGCTGAACCGGGACGAGGCAACGCAGCTCCTACGACGGATGCTCACCCGCGACGCCAGCGATGCCGCCGTGGAGCAACTGGCCGCCCGCTGCGCGTACCTGCCCCTGGCGCTGCGTCTCGCGGCCGCACAGCTCATCTGTCACGACCAACTGACCGTAGCGGAGTACGTCAGCCAACTCGATGCGAGGAGCAAATCCTCGACCTACTCCACAAAGTCGTCTACCTGCACCTCCTGCCCCACCCAAACAGCTCAACGAACACCAACACGAACTTGTCAACGTCCGCCCACAGATGACCGCGCTGGCCAGCTCATCAACTCGTTCGCCACGCCCCTCAACCCGGCAGGCGACAACAACGATCGTCTCCCACTTGTGGATCATTGAGGTCAAGATGACCGACCTACCCCACCTGACCTACCTCATCCGCGCGACACGTTGCGTGAATACGCCGAGCAACGCTTGACGCCGGACGTCGGTCACGACGGCCTCACCCCTCTCAACCGGCTCACGCGGATCGAGCCGACCGAGCTTCCGGGTGAGCACCGCGAAAGTATGGGCGGACGGGACATCCCGCCACCAGCCGTGAATCCGGACTGGCGGTGGCGCGGTCCGGACCTACCAGGACTGTTCTGAGGTGTACGGCAGACGGACGAGCCCCGAGGATCTAGGAGCGAGTATGCGCGGTCGGACCATCCTGCTGCTGACAACGACGGCGCTCGTGTCGGCTGGCGTGTTCCTCGGCACCCGGGAGCTCGGAGTCGCCGACCAATACGCCAGCGTGGGCAGCTTCCTCGTGGCCCTGGTCGGCCTCGCCGTCAGCATCCGGGCCCTGACCCGAGGTGTGGCCCGGCATCCGGCGGACGAGAACCCTCCCCGCGCGACCGCGTGGCGCGCGTTCATCCTGAACCTCCTCAACCGCACCGTCGTCAACGAGCCGCGCGCCCCCGTCTACATCGACTCGCCCTCGCCACCACCTCGGCGCGGCAACAAGCCCAGAGGCAGGCGCGGGGCCCGCGCCCGAGCCGCAAGAAGCGGCGGTGACCATAGATCGGTCCCCGACACCACCTGCCGTCAGGGGTCCTCGCCGTGCCCCGCCTCCTCGCGGGCCGGCTGCGGACGCTCTGCCAGAGCGGCGGCGAAGAAGGTGTTGCGGCGTGCGATGAGACGTCGCAGGTACGGCCGCAGGTTGAGCCTGGCCACGAGATTACCAACCGGTCCTGTCGGCGCGGTGAAGTCGATGGCGTAGCGCATGACCGTTCCCGAGGACCCGGCTGGATCGGGGTGAAGCGTTGCTCGTGGCGCCATCGGCCGAACGGGCCGCTGACTTGCTCGTCGGTGACGCCGCGGCGGCCGCCGGTAGTCGATGATCCGGCGGAACCTGTCAAGTCAAGTGAGACGTTTTCGTGGTCAGGTGTTCTGTAGTTCGGTGGGTTGAGCTGCGGGTTTGTTGATCCACACGGTGGTCGGTAGGGCGGGTGGTCGAGGGCGGCGGGTGAACCGGTCGGGGTGGGCCTGCCAGGCGGCGTCGAGGGTGGCCTGCCGCTGGGTGTGGACGTCTCCGGCGGTGTCGTAGTGCACTGAGGCGGGGGTGTGCAGGCCGATGCCGGAGTGGCGGTGTTCGTGGTTGTAGTAGGTGAAGAACTCGGCGGCGAACTCGCGGGCGTGGTGCAGGGAGTCGAAGCGGTCGGGGAACGCGGGGCAGTACTTCAGGGTCTTGAACTGCGCTTCGGAGTACGGGTTGTCGTTGGATACGCGGGGTCGGGAGTAGGAGCGGGTGACGTCGAGGTCGGCGAGGAGTTCGGCGACGGGTTTCGAGGTCATCGACGAGCCGCGGTCGGCGTGCAGGATCTCGGGGCGCACGCCGTTGCGGGCGATGGCGTCGTCGATCAGCTCCCGGGCGAGCATGGAGTCTTCGCCGTCGGCGACGTGCCAGCCGACGACGTAGCGGGAGTACACGTCGATGATCACGTAGAGGTGGTAGAACACGCCCCGCTGCGCGGTCTTGAGGCGGGTGATGTCCCACGACCACACCTGCGACGGCCCGGTCGCCACCAGCTGGGGGATGGTGCGGGTGGGGTGGGTGGCCTGCCGGCGGCGTTCCCGGCTCTCCCCGGCGTGGCGCAGGATCCGGTACATGGTGGACTGCGAGCACCAGTAGCGGCCCTGGTCGAGTTCACGGGCCCACACCTGCGCCACGGACATCTCCGCGTACTCATCCCGGTGCAGCACATCCAGCACGGCCTGACGTTCGGCCGCTGACAGCGTCGATGGCGGGGGTGTCTTCGGCCTCAGCGGACGCGATACCACGGGCGGCTGCTGGAGCCGGTAGTGCGTGGCGCGGGACCGGCCCGTCAGCCGGCACGCCCCGGCCACCCCGAGCAGCGGCATCAGCTTGTCGAAGGCCGCGGTCAGCGCCTCCTGACCGGCCGCGGCGCGTCCGCGCTCTCGGACAACGTCTCCAAGAGCGCGTGCGCTTTTCCCATGATCTCCAGGGCGGTCTTCGTCCGCGCCAGATCCGCTTCCAGACGTTCGTTGCGCCGCCGCAACCGCTCGATCTCCGCCGCCTCGGCGCTGCGGCGCCGACTCTCCGACACCGGGCTCTTGCGGGTGCCCAGAGCGGTCAACGCACCCGCGTCACGGGCGGCCCGCCACTCCAGGATGTGCGAGTGATACAGGCCCTCCCGACGCAGGATCGCCGCGCCCTCACCAGACGCCTTCGCCGCCTCGTACTCCGCCACGATGCGTAGTTTGTACTCCGCCGTGAACGTTCGCCGTTTCGGCCGTCCGCCCTGCTCACCAGGCGTGCTGGGTAGTGTCACGATGATCCTCTTCCTGTCTCCCGGCAAGCCTAACGCTCCCGGAACGGCTGCCTCATCTCAGCCTGGCAGACAGGGCGGACGGTCATCCGCCAGGCAGGTCGAGGTGCCGGGCTTCCCGGTCGACGCTGGCCATGAGCGTCCTCGCCGAGCAACACCGGGTGCGAGTAACCCATCGTCGACATCGACTTCGTCCGGTCGCGAGACCCCGACACGGTGCTCTCCGCCTTCACCGCATCATACGACGTCCTGCACGTCCTGCACGTCCTGCACGTCCTGCACGTCCTGCACGTCATGGCGCACGGCGATCATACTGTCACGCCGACGTTCAGCAGCACAGACGGCAAGGTCGAAATCTCGTTGGAGCACCTGGGAGAAGCCGCGGCAAACCAGAGCAAGGGCATCTCGACGAGCGCCATCATCGCGGACGGCTGCAAGACCGGCACCGGCGTATGGCAGAAGGCGGTGCGGGACTGCCTTCAGGGAGAAGTGACCTACATCGGCACCTCCGGCGTCATCGGCTGGCACGAGAGCGGTGTCTTCTGCTCCGCTTGACGGAGACTTGTACGAGCCAGCCGTAGTGGACGGGCGACCGGTGCGGTCCAGACAGGGCATCGCTGTCCCCCACATCCGGTCAGCGCAGGACGCTAGCTGCTCTCGACGCCTCCACCCCGTCGGGCGGCGGGTTCGGGCCGGTTCGGCTTCGAACCTACCCCACCTCCGCCCGGGCCGACTGGCATTGGGCGCTGACATTTTCACGGCCCTGAACCACCCGGACGCCGCCACCGTCCGCGCCAACTTTAGCTCCCGTGAGCGAAGCGTGCCCTACCAGGTCGTTGGGCATGTCCCTGCGACGCGGCGGGTCCAACCTCGCCGCGTCGCAGGGTGTCCGCCCCGCCGTCGATGTGGCGCTACCGGTCACCGGCACCGGTGGGGCGGGGCGGCGCGTCAGCACCAGCCGTTGACCGGGTTAGCCGCTCCGGTGTAGTGGTACGCGTCGGGGATCCAAGTGCCGTCGGTGAGCCGGTTCCACAGGGCGGTGGTGCCCCAGCGGCCGGTATGGGAGGTGCCGTTGGACGAGCAGGCCACTGCCGCCGTGGCACCGTCCGCGATCGAACCGACGACCCCGTACCCGGTGCCTGGCCCGGACCGCCGGCTGACCGACGTGCCGCCGTTGCTGTCGACGATGCCCTCGGTGAAGCCGAGCGCGCCGTAGTTGTAGAGCGTGCCCTTGACGTTCACGCGCTTTGATCCGTGCAGCGCGTAACCCTCGTAGGCGGTGCTGCCCTCTCGCGGCACCCACTTGCCGAGGTTGTGGGTGGCGACCGCGACGTACGCGCTGTTCTGCCGCAGCCCCAGGTGCACGTGCCGGCTGCTGGCGGAGCCGCCGCAGGTGATGTCGGTGCCGGTGTTGCCGAGGAAGGTGCCCGCCGAGACGGAGGCACCGTCGACGTTGATGTTGTTCCAGAGGTGGTAGTAGTCCGTGGCGTACCCCCGGTCGTGGACCACCCGGATCCAGCCCTTGCACATCGTGTACGCGGTGCCGGCACGCACGGCCAGCACCCGCTCGTCACCGCCGTAGAGGTCGATGGAACTGAACGGTCGCGGGGAGCCGGACCAGCCGTGTGGGCCGCCCCGGAGGATCCAGGACTGGCCAACGGTGAACGGCAGGCGCATGCCGGTGCGGAAGTCCCCGTTGGCGGCCATCGTCTTGGGCGCGGTGAAGGTGTCCCTCTCCTGCTCAGCGACGACGGAGACGGGCGCGGCCGCAATCAGTTCGGCGAAGGTGGCTTCGCCCTCGAAGGCGACCTGCCAGCCGCCGCGCTGCTGACGGGCGACGAAGAGCCAACCGGACGGGTGGAGATCCTCTCCCTGCGGGGCGACGAGCACGGCGGTGCCGAAGGCCCAGGCCCGGCCGTCCTTGCGGGTGACGTTCACCCGGGTGTCCGCCACATCGGCGGTCCGGAACGCCTGGTCCGCCGCGACTGCGGCATCCGCGAGCAGCTTCTGCTGTACGGCGGTGGTGACATCGTTGGCCGGCGCGGCGTGGGCGCCGCTCGGCACGGTGCTGGTCATGGTGACAACGAGCAGGGCCGCCGTGGCGGTACCGATCCAGCGTCGAGTAATGATCATGTCCTCTCCAGAGGGGGTTGAGAGGCTGACATAGATTCGAACGACGATATACGAAAGATCGACATACGTGCATGAAGAAGGATCGTCGTACTGTTGGACGGCTCGGCCTCGCACTTTCCGTGGCCACCTCCGCCGACGCCGTCCCCCGGGGCCGCTCACCTCGCCTCAGACTCGGCCTCTTCGGTGTAGAGGGCTCGATTGAGGCGTCGGTCGCCGCCACGGTTGTGTCGGTGTCGAGTGGTGTTGCCGGATGAGGTCGGTAGCGGTGATGCGTCGGCAAGGGCGGCGAATGCGACCTCCGAGCGGATGCGTCACCGCTTCCACGCCAGCGACAGTGAGGCGGACCCGGCCAGTAGCGGCTCACCAACGCCGGGAAGTACCAGCACCTCCGGCGGGCAGGGCAGACGCTCGCCGAAGACGGTGTCGATCTGTATCTGGCCGTCCGGTACTTCCGGTGCGGTGAACGGAACGACGAGGTGGCGCCCGTCGGCGCGTTCGTAGGTCCAGATCGCGGGCTCGGTGATCCGGTCTGGGTGCAGCCCCGGACCCGGGTCGACTCGGACCGCGTTCTTGGCGTCGTCGAGCCCTGCCTGGGCGTTGGCGCTGCCGCTGTCGCTGTCGCTGGTGATGATGTGCGGGAAGTGCATGCAAGTTCTTTGAGCTGCCTGCGGGAGGTGATGCCGAGCTTGCGGAAGATGCTGCGCAGGTGGGCTTCGATCGTGCGCGGCTCAGGAACAGCTGTGCGCCGACCTCCGGGAGCTCGCTCCGGTGGCGACCAACCGGGCGATGTGCAGCTCATGGACGGTGAGCGCGTCGGTCGGCTGAGCGGCGCGTTTTCGTGGGTGTTCACCGGTGGCGCGTAGTTCGCGGGCGGCACGCTCGGCGAACGCCTCCGCACCCATTCGGACAGCAGCTCGTGGGCGGTGCGAAGTTGTTCGCGGGCCTCCCGACGGAGGCCCTCGCGGCGCAGCCACTCGCCGTAGACGAGATGGGTACGAGCGAGGTAACCGCCCATCCGGCTGTGCTTGAGCTGCGCGATCGCCTCGCGGTACTGATCCTCGGCTGCCGATCCGGTGCTCGTGAACGCCTCTGAGCGCGCCGCCATTCGTATGGTGGCCCGGGCCGACGGGTGATGAATACCCCCGGTATCTGTGGTCTCGGCGATCTGCCGTTGCGCGTGGGTGATGGGCCCGGCCGCCAGGGCCGCGTTCGCCGCACCGAAGGTCAGCGGTGCCTGCTGTCTGAGTTCACCCGCTACGCTTCACCGCCCCACCCGCCGCCGTCGCGGCATTCCTGGCCGACGCCGTCGGCTGGCGTTGGGCATTCTGGCTGCTGGCTCCCCGCCCGATGCTCGGGACGCTGGCCATGCGAGCTTTCGCTCGGCGACCGGTGCCGGCCTGAGCACGTAATGCTCAACCGGTGTGGCGTGTCCGATCCAGCTTCCAGCGCACTTGGAATGTCAGCGCCGCGGCCATCAGCACCGCCGGGACCACGGTGAAGCCGATCAACAGGGCGGTGTGGGCGGACTCCGGCTGCGTCACGGTCTGCCCCTCGGTGGTGGAGATGAAGCCGCCCAGGGCGAGCACGGCCGAGTACACGTACGGGCCGATTGCGGTGCCGGTGGCTTCGGTGGCAGTCCAGACACCGGTGTAGGCGCCGGCCCGGACGGTACCACGCTGCTCGGCGGCCGCGACCGCATCCGGGACCATCGAGAACGCGAACAGCTGCAGCCCGGCGAACGCGATGCCCAGGACGCCGACCACCGCGACAGCCGGCCCGGTGCCGTAGCCGAGCAGCGGCGCCAGCGAACCGGCCACGAAGACCGCCTGGCAGATCAGCAGGCCACGCTGCTTGCCGATGCGCCGGGACACCTGCATCCACATCGGGCCGGCGACGACCGCTGGACCGAGGAACGCCCCCATGAACACGGCGGTCAGCCCAGAGTTCTCGAAGACGTACTTGGTGTAGAACGGTAGCGCTGCGAGGAACAGGTGAGTAGTGGTGCCGGTGAACAGGTAGGACAGCACCAGCGCGCGGAAGTCGGGGTCCCACCAGGCGACCGCGATGTCACCGATGGTCGAGTGGGCCGCCTGCTGGTCGGGCGTCCGGAAACCGGCGTGGGCGGTGAGACGCCGTACCCCGGTCAGTGCGACCAGCCCGGAGATCACCATGACGCCGCAGAGCAGCAGGGCCATCCGGCCGTAGTCGCCGCGCTGTCCCGACTCCACCAGCGCCGGTGCGGCCACACCGGCACCAAGCAACCCGAGGGTGAGGAAGAGCATCCGGAACATGAACACCCGGGTGCGCTCGTGGTACCCGACTCGAAGATCGGACGGGGTGGTCAGGTAGGGCACCTGGAAACACGCGAAGAGCAGGTTGCCGGCGATGAACCAGCCGCCCACCCAGAGCGCCGCCGATGCGCCGGAGAAACCGGCGGGCACCGAGAACATCGCCACCATGGCCACCGGAAGCAGCAGACCGACCCGCAGCATGCCGAGCCGGTGTCCGCTGCTGCGCGCTTCCCGGTCGGATCGGCTGCCCAGCATCGGATGCACGATGATGTCGATGATCTTCGGCAGCAGCAGGGTGAGACCGGCCAGGAACGGCGAGACACCGAGCGTATTGGTGAGGAAATAGAGCAACAGCAGGCCGGGAACGGTCACCCAGACGCCCATCCCGACCGAACCGGTGGCGTACTCGATCAGGTCACCTGCCCTGGTCCGCACCTCGCCCGCCGCCCCACGCAGCGCCGTCATCGGGTCGCCTCGTGCCGTGCGACCACACCCGCGGCCAGCTCGGCGCCCTGGAACGCGCCGGAGCGGACCCGGCCGGCGAGGGTGCGCGCCACGATCCGATCGGTCAGCGCGGGCAGGTGACGGGCCAGGAAGAACTCGACCGCGCCCCGCCGGGTGGTGGGTCGATCACGGCGAGGACGACGACTGAGCGCGGCGCGCAGCACGGTCCGGACCACCCCGTCCAGCGGCTCGTATCGGCTCATGCCCTCCAGCGAGAGCCCGGCCGCGGCCGTCGAGTCGTGGATCGGGCTTCGTACCGCCGACGGGTACACGCAGGTGACGCCGACATGGGTGCCGAGCTCCAGACGCAGCGCGTCCGCGTACGCGACCAGGGCGCGTTTGGAGGCACCGTACGCAGCGGCCAGCGGCAACTGCATGACGGCCATCCGCGAGCTGAGCATGACTATCCGGCCACCAGAGGCGACCAGCGCGTCCACACATGCGGCGGTGACCCGCCAGGTGCCCAGCAGGTTGATGTCGAGCTGGCGGCGTACTTCCGCGCCCGGCGCCAGTTCGGCCGGGGCGGGCCCACCGATCCCGGCGTTGTTGATCAGCAGGTCGAGCCCACCGAGCTGGTCAATTGCTCTGCGTACCACCGCCGGCACCGCGTCGTCGTCGGTGATGTCGCAGGCCAGGACCCGGACCGGGTCATCGGCGCGGGGGGCCAGGTCCAACCCGACGACCTGGGCCCCCAGCTCGTCCAGCCGGGCACAGATGGCCCGGCCGAACGTGCCGGAGGCACCGGTGACGAGGACACGCAATCCGCGGGGGTCTCGGGCGCTCAAACCACACTCTCCTCGGCGGTGAAGGTGCGTCCGCCCCGGGCGAGGCGATTCCGGCCAGCCGCGATCTCCCTGGGCAGGTCGGCGACGTACCGGTCGAAATCGATACGCATGTGCGGCCGCGCGTTCGTGCCCCACCGCTCGATGGCGGCGCGCAAGGCTCGCTGCACGGCGTGCCGCTGTTCGTCGATGCCGGGCAGGGCATAGCCGCCGGAGAGATACGCGGCGACCAGTTTGGCCTGGACCTCCACGACCGGCAGAGCGGCACCGGTGGACTGCATCAGGCCGACGAATGCCAGGCTGGGGTCGTCGAGATGGAAGACCCGCTGGTACAGCGGCAGCTGCTGGGGGTCGGGGCCCAGCCATTGAGGGGACAGGAACGGGATACTCACCCGGTACCCGGTGGCCCAGACGATCACGTCGACCGGGTCGGCGCTGCCGTCGGTGAACATCACCCGTTCCCCGTCCAGCCGTTCGATGCCGGGACGTGGGGTCACCTCGCCGTGGGTGAGCCGGTGCAGGATCGTGTCGCTGATCGTCGGATGGTTCTGGAACAGGCCACCGGCCGGGGCGGGTAAGCCGTACCTCTGCGGGGTCCCGACGGCGAGCCGCAACAGGGTCTCGGCGATGCGCTGCCGCAGCCGCCACGGCAGGGCGGCGAGGGCACCGCCGGTCGCGTCGGCCGGACGGCCGAACAGGTACTTGGGGACGATGTGGACGCCGCGCCGGGCGGAGAGCAGGACCGGCCCTCGAGCGACGTGCGAGGCGTCCACCGCGATGTCCATGGCCGAGTTGCCCATGCCGACGATCAGCACCCGCCGATCCCGGAAGACGTCCGGAGTGCGGTAGTCGTGGGCGTGCATCTGGGTGCCGTGGAACGTCCCCGGATAAGCCGGATCCGGATAGCGCGGATGCCAGTTGTGGCCGTTCGCGACCACCACGGCGTCGTACCGCTCGATGTCACCGGACTCGGTCGTCACCGCCCAGAGCCGGTCACGCTCGACGCGGGTGACCGTGCTCCCGAACCGGATGTGCGGAATGAGCCCGAACGACTGCGCATAGTCGGCCAGGTAACTGGCGACGCGACTGGCCGACGGATAGTCGGGCCAGTCCGCCGGCATCGGAAAATCCGCGAACTCGGTGCGGCGTTTGCTGGTGTTCAAGTGCAGGGAGGCGTACGCCGGAGACAGGCCGCTGCTGTTGTCCCTGACCCACAGGCCACCGGGCCGGTCACCCTTCTCGTACGCCACCACCGCACAACCGGCGTCGAGCAGCGCCTTCACCGTGGCGAGACCGGCTGCTCCCGCACCGATCACCGCCACCCGACTCGAAGAAACGGCCATGGTGCTCCTCGACGGTTGTAGCTTCCGCCAAACCGTAGGGCCTGGCACGGGGGCGAATACATGGCGTGGACCACGCAGTTTCGGGTTCTTGTTGTAGCGCACCACAACGGCGGGGAGCATGGCAGGATGACGCATCCGGACGGCTGGACGACGATGGTGGACCTGATCGAACGCGTCGTGGGCGATGACGAACTGCTGCCGTCGGTGGTCGCCGGAGTCCGTACCACCGTGCGGGAGGTCTCCGCACTGCCCACCTCCGACATCGCCGGGCACACCCGCGCTCTGCTGGTGGCCGCAACCCGCGCATTGGTCGCACGGCGCGGCCCCACCGAAGCTGAGCTGTCGTTCGTCGCGGACCTCGGTGTCACCCGTGCCCGGCAGGGCGTGCCGATCGAATCGGTGCTGGGCGCGATCCACTTCGCCGAGCGCGCGATCTGGGCCCGGGCCCGGGAACTCGCCCGGGACCAAGGCGTCAGCGCCGAGCAGCTGCTGGACGTCCGGGACCTTTACGACGACTGGGCCGAGGCCGTCCGGGCCCGACTGATCAGCGCGCATCGGGCTACCGGAGCCAGCACGGATCCGCTTCCCGGGAGCCGGGACACGGCACTGCTGCGGCGGCTGCTCCAGGGTGGTTCGGCGGCCACGCTGGCAGCCGCCGAGGCCGGTCTTCCGGTCACCGACGGGCTGTGGGTGCTCGTCGCCCGGCCCGGGGAAACCGCCGCCGGCATCGAACGAGCCGTACGCGAGCACCCGCCGGTGCTGTGCGCAACCGTGGACGACCTGATGGTCGGAGTCCTGTCCCGGGCTCCGTCCGCCCGCCTGAAGGAAATCGGGGCCGTGGCAGGGCTCGCCGGTCCGGCCGAACCGGAGAAACTCGCGCCGGTGCAGCGGCTCGCCACCGCGGCCCTGACCGCCGCCGAGTCCACCGGCCGCACCGGACTGATCCACATTGCCGATGTGGCCTGGCTGGCGGCGTTGACCGAGCGGGCAGACCTGGCAACGGTGCTGCTCGACCGGTACGCGCCCGCTTGGGCGGCACTCGGACCGACTGCCGAATCGGTGGCGCACGCCGTGCTCGCCTGGCTGGAGAGCGACCGCGATGTCGACCTCGCCGGGGCGAGACTTTTCGTGCACCCCAACACGGTTCGCAATCGGGTCCGGCGCTTCGCCGCCGTCACCGGCATCGACCCGGCGGGCACCTTCGGTGCCATGACCGCCTGGTGGCTTTGCCGAACCTGGCTGCGCGACGCGACCTGATCCCGCACCGTGCGGAGTTTGTCCAGGCTGGTCGCCGAGCGCGGCGGTGACGCGATCGCGGATGGTCGGCCGGGCCGGCAGTGGTCACTCGACCTCCCGGATCGGGTGTTGCTGGTCGCCGCGTACTGGCGCACGAACCTGACGATGCGGCAGATCGGCCCGCTGTTCGGGGTGTCGCACTCCGCAGCGCACCGGGTCATCGACACCCTCGGCCCGCTGCTCGCGTTGGCCCCGGTGCGCCGACGTCGGGTCAACCAGATCACCATCGTCGACGGCACCCTGATCCCGACCCGCGACCACCGGCTGGCCGCGCCGAGCAAGAACTACCGCTACAGCACGAACGTGCAGGTCGCCATCGACGCCCACACCCGCCTCGTCGTGGCCCTCGGCGACCCGCAACCCGGCAACCGCAACGACACCATCGTCTACCGCACCTCCGGCATCGACGCCAAGCTGGCCGGACGACCGGTCATGGCCGACGGCGCCTACCGAGGCAACCCCGAGGTGATCATCCCCTACCGCAAACCAACCGACGGCAGCGAACTACCCGCCTGGAAAGCCGACCTGAACAAGCAGCACCGCACCGTCCGAGCCCAGGTCGAACACGCCCTGGCCCGCATGAAGTGCTTCAAGATCCGGCGCGACTACCGTCGCGCCGTCCACACATTGACCGACACCGCATCCGGCATCGCCCACATCCACAACATTATCCTCGCCGGATGACACCAGCACCGTTGCCCGGCAACGCCTTCACCGAGTTACGAGACGTCATTCAGCTCGGGTTTTCGGGGGTAAACGGGGGGCGCCATCACCACGCCGCACAGCATCGTGGCGACCCAGCACCAGCCCAGCCGGCGACACGACGAACCGACCGGCTCATCCCGGTCCTGGAACGCCTCGCCGCCCACCCGAACCGGCAGCACACATCCCCAGCACCCAACGATGCACACCGATGACAAACTTCAATGCCACACCCGGTAAACGGGGGGTTTTCGGGGGACGGTTCAAAACCTCATAGAAGAAAGTCGAAGCCCTGACCGCGTTTCCGCAGGTCAGGGCTTCTCCTCTGTCGGGACGGCCGGATTCGAACCGACGACCCCTTGTAACGGAACGTAGCCATTCCAGACTTGTCACTGCTTGCCACGAATGGGCGTTGACCTGCAGAGACTGTGTCGATCACTAGTCTCGCCTTGTCACTGATTGTCAATCATCAGCCGGGGTTTTCGGGGGTAAACGGGGGGCGCCGTCGGCACGCAGCACGGTCATCCACACCATGGCAACCCTACGCCAGCCCATCGGCGACACGAAGCCGGACCGGGGCCGCAGCGCCGACCAAGTCGAACCGAGTCCGATATAGCAGGGATTCGGGACTCCACTCTCTGCCCAGATCCGTCACCGGCACCGAAGACGGACTTACACACGTCCCACCCGGCGATCGAGCCATGGGAGTTTGCGTCGGAGGCCCAACACGAACCAAATTCCCATATCCGCCAGTGGCTGATATGGATGTCATGTTGGCATAGCCACACGTGCCGGCCACCCGAAAACGCAGGCTGTTGCCCTGCCGGGGGCACGCAACTTTTCAAGATCACCTGGCACGCGATCTCGTTCGGGGCCGAACTAGGGTCGATGGTGATGGTTGGTATGCCGTGGCAGTGGATAGCCGCCGCGCGCCTGGCCCACCGCCGATTGGTCGGGCGCTGAATCTCCCTGGGCCAAATGCGAGCGGTGAATGTCCAGTCCGCCGGTTGTCGTGTCATCCGAGCCGCGATCAGGACCGGCTCGGCGGCCACGAGCGAGAAGCCCTGCCGCCAGTCACCGATTTGTCCAGCAGCATCTCCATGGGGCGTCCGTCGTCCTCCGCCTCGCCGGCCACCCACATGAGACGCCGGAGATCTGGCAGGGCCGGGCCGCCGCCCGGCCCTGCCGGCGTGTGCCTGCGTTCAGGACAGCACGCGAGGAGGCTCTATCGCACGGCAGCAGAGACGCGTACGCCGGTCAGCAGATCGCACAGCTGCGGCGGGCAGGCTGGGCCGGACCGGTACCGTGATGCTCGCTGCCCAGCTGCCCTGGCCGTACGCGTCTTGGCCGTTGCGCAGCGCCAGCGCGTCCGCGTCGTCGAGGATCGCCGCAGCGTACCCGGCGATGGACCAGTGCACCAGGTCGCTCGAGCGCATGATCGGGACGCTCGGCGCGAAGTACATCGTCGTGCTGACCATGTAGTAGTACCGGCCGTCGAAGACGACGTCCGGGTCGGGCACGTCCGCGAAGATGACAGGGTTGGTGAAGTCTGCCCCGCCCCGCCGTCGCGGATGTTCACGTTCGGTCGGTCCATCAGCGCAGCTCGAGCGCCACGGTGACGTAGGAGTGGGCGGGCAGGTCGACCTCGAGCCCCCGGGGATGGGGGCCCACGCCGGCATGGTCGGTGGGGGCGACGGCGTCGAGCTGCTCGGGGATGTTGTGCGCGTCGAGCGCGGTGGCGGTCAGCACCCGCGCGGTGTGCCCGACGACGTCGCGGCCGCGCAGGTCCAGGACGAGGGTGCGGTCCGTCTCGGCGTCGAGGTTGGACAGCGAGACCAGGGCGGTGTCGCCCTTGACCGACGCGGACGCCGAGACCAGCGGCAGCTCGGTCGCGTCGACGGCGCGAGTCTCGACGTCGCGCAGGTGAACCGCGAGGGCGGCGGCATCGTGGTGGCCGGTGTTCATAGCGAAGACGTGGTACGTCGGGGTGAGCACGAGCGCCCCCGTGTCGGGGTCGGTGAGGATCATGGCCTGCAGCACGTTGACGGTCTGGGCGATGTTCGCCATGACCACGCGCTCGGCGTGCCGGTGGAACGCGTCGAGGTGCACGGAGGCGACCAGGGCGTCGCGCAGCGTGTTCTGCTGGTACAGGAACCCGGGGTTGGTGCCCTTCTCCACGTTCCACCACGTGCCCCACTCGTCCACGACCAGGCCGACCTTGCGGTACGGGTCGTAGCGGTCCATGACCGTGGAGTGCCGGGTGAGCAGCTCCTCCATGCGCCGGGCGCGGGCCATGGTCACGTACCACTCGTCGGTGCTGAACCCGGTGGCGTCGCCCTTGTCCGACCACGACCCGGCCATCGTGTAATAGTGCAGCGACACGGCCTGGAACGGGCCCGCCGACCCGGCCGGGTCCGCCGCCAGGTCGTCGAACGAGCGCATGAGCGTCTCGGTCCAGTGCAGGTCGGCCTCGTTCGCGCCCGCCGCGATCCGGTACAGCAGGTTGCCGCCGTGGTTGCGGCAGTAGGTGGCGTACTGCCGGGCCAGAGACGCGAACTGCTCGGCGCGCAGGTTGCCGCCGCAGCCCCACGCCTCGTTGCCTAGGCCCCAGAACGGCACCCGCCACGGCTTCTCGCGCCCGTTCGCCCGCCGCAGCGCCGCCATCGGTGAGTCGTCCGCCCGGGTCAGGTACTCCACCCAGTCCGACATCTCCGCCACCGACCCGGACCCCACGTTCCCCGACACGTACGGGTCCGCACCGAGCAGCTCGCACAGGTCCATGAACTCGTGCGTGCCGAACGCGTTGTCCTCCACCACGTCGCCCCAGTGCGAGTTGACCATCCGCGGGCGGCTCTCGCGCGGGCCGATGCCGTCACGCCAGTGGTAGTCGTCGGCGAAGCAGCCGCCCGGCCAACGCAGGTTCGGGATCGAGATCGCCCGCAACGCCTCGACCACGTCCGAGCGGATGCCTCGCACGTTCGCGACCGGCGAGTCCTCACCCACCCAGAACCCGCCGTAGATGCACCGCCCCAGGTGCTCGGCGAAGTGCCCATACACGTGCCGGCTGATCGTGGCGCCGGGCAGGTCGAGGTCGATCACTGCGGTCGTGGTCGTCGTCATTGTCTCCCCATCAGTTGCGTGTTCCGTCATTGCATGCCTCAGCGAGGAGCTCGCGGAAGCCAGACCCGCATCGGGCCGGGGGCGCGGTTGCCCCAGGTCGAGAACGGGATCGCTGTCACCGTGTGCTCGTCGACGAGCTCGGTGGCGGTGTCGGGGTCGTAGAGGCCGGTGCCGCGTCCCGGTGATCGGGGATGCGGGGACAGGCGCGCAAGGCGGACGTGCGCCCATAGGTGCTCGACATGGTTTCCTTCGACCGAAACGGGCTAAACGGTGCGGGTGGTTGCACGGCCCTAAGCCCCACCGCGGGTGGAGCCACGTACCACGAGACGGACGGGCGCGACGACGTGCTCGGCCGGGCCGGTCCAGCCCGCCATCTGCCGGTGCAGCAGACCCACCGCGGTCTCAGCGACACCTTCATGGTTCGCGTCGACGGAGGTGAGGCCGGGCGGGACGAAGCTTGACATGTCGAGGTTGTCGAACCCGGCGAGCTGGACGTCGGTGGGCACCCGGAGCCCGCTCTCTGCCAGGGCCGCGACCGCGCCGAGCGCGACGACGTCGGTGACGGCGAAGACGCCGTCGAAGGGCAGACCGGACGCGATCACATCGAGCAGGGCATCACGTCCGGCCGCCGACGTGAACGTGGAGATGGGCACCACATAGCGTGCGTCGACATCGAGGCCGGCATCGCGATGTGCGCGCTCCCAGCCAATGCGGCGGTCCGACGTCATCATGTGCGCGGTGTCGAACGTGCAGCCCAACCCAACGATGCGCCGCGAGCCGTGCTCGATCATGTGCGCCGTCGCGAGGCGGGCGCCCTCTTCGTTCGCCAGCCGCACGTGGTTGAACCGGTCGGGCACGTCACGCTCGCCGAGCAGCACGATGGGCTTGGCGGTACGCACGCGGTCCAGCTGGTCGCGGTCGAGTCCGACGACGGACAGCAGGACGCCGTCGTAGAGCTGGAGTCGCGCGACGCTCAGCGCCGCCATCTCATGCTCGGGGCTGCCGCTCGTCCGCTCAAGGACGAGGTGCCGCCCCTCGGCCTCGATCAGCGGCGCGATCTTGTCGGAGACCTCACCGAAGTAGTCGTGGAAGCTCGGCACGATGAAGGCGACGGTGTCGGTCCGTCCCGCGCGCAGGTGGCGCGCGGTCAGGTTGACCTCGTACCCCAGCGCCTCGACGGCGGCCATGACACGGGCGCGCGTCGGCTCGTTGACCGGGAGGCGCTCATTGACGACGTTCGAGACGGTCATGACCGAGACGCCCGCCTCACGGGCGACGTCCGCCATCCGCACCACATATCCTCCTTATCGCGGCATTCTGCCAGCTCAGCAACGTCGTCTGGCGAGAAGCCCGCCACCCATCCACACGCCGGGGCGGGCCTTGACGCAACACGATCGACTCTCTACTTTAACGCTAAAATCCCGCTCAATATGAGGACGCCAAGCCCCAGCTCGCGTCGATATACCCACGAATTCCAGTCGAGGACGACCGGAACTGTTCTCAAGGGAGAGCCCTCGGTGCGTACCACAAGAACGAAGTTGTCAATTGTTGTCCTGGCTGCAGCCGTGTTAGTGGGACTTGTCGGATGCACCTCTGCCGACAACCCCGAAGACGACTCGGGAACGCTGACCCCCAGTGACCCCACGACGTTCACGGTCTGGATCACGTCGGCCCAGCAGGCCCCGGCACCCGAAAACAAGATCACCAAGCTGCTCAAGGACAAGCTCGGTGTCACCCTCAAGTACGAGATCGTCACGCCGGACAACGAGGACCAGAAGATCGGTGTCATGCTCGCCGGCGGTGAGTTCCCCGACCTCATCGGCACCGGCGACCTGAAGCAGCGTCTCCTGCAGGGCGGCGCTCTGCGGCGCCTGGACGACATGCTGGCCAAGGGGGATTACCCCAACATCGCCGAGCACGTCAAGGACGACATCAAGAAGATGAGCTACTCGGGCGACGAGGTGGACAAGGGCCTGTACATCCTCCCGAACTACAACCGCTTCTACGGCGACATCACGGGCGGCGTCTACTACGGTCCCGCGTTCTGGATCCAGAAGCGTGTGCTCGCGGACGCCGGCTACCCGGACCTCAGCAACATGACGCTCGACCGCTACTTCCAGCTCATCTCGAACTACAAGGCGAAGCACCCCCAGACCGCCGGCGCCCCGACCGTCGGCTTCGAAATTCTGGCGTCCACGGGCCGTGAGTGGGGCATGACTAACCCGCCGGCGCAGCTGGCAGGCTTCCCGAACAACGGTGGCGTCGTCGTCGACAGCAACAACAACGCGTCGATCTTCGCCGACAAGGACATCGCGAAGAACTTCTACAAGGTCCTCAACCAGCAGTACAACGCGGGTATCGTCGACCCCGAGTCCTTCACCCTGACGTTCGACCAGTACACCGCGAAGCTGGCCACCGGCACCGTCCTCGGCATGCACGACCAGGGCTGGAACTTCCAGACCGCCACCCAGTCGCTGCAGAGCGCCGGCAAGGACGAGTACACCTACGTGCCCCTCATGCCCGTCTACGACGGGGTGACGCCCTGGTACGCCGACCGCCCCGTCATGAACACCAACCAGGGGTTCGGCGTCTCGGTCTCCAGCAAGCAGCCGAAGAAGGCACTGAAGTTCCTCGACATCATGCTCAGCGAAGAGTGGCAGAAGACGCTCTCCTGGGGCATCGCTGGCGAGGACTACCAGGTCGGCGCCGACGGCATCTTCTCCCGCACGGACGAGCAGCGGAAGAACTACAAGGACCTCACCTGGCGTGCCTCCAACCGTCTCGATGCGCTGCTCGACATGCTGCCCAAGCGCAACGGCAAGTTCTCCGACGGCAACGCCTACAGCCCCGACGACCAGCCCGCCGAGTTCTACGCGACGCTGAGCGACTACGACAAGGACTTCATGGCGAAGTACGGCAAGAAGACCTGGCTTGAATTCGTGAACAAGGCGCCGGAGAACCCCAAGTACTACCCGGCGTGGAACCTCACTCTCTCCGACGACGCCAACCAGGTCAACCAGCAGCTGACCGACACCAGCGTGCAGAAGCTGCCGGGGATCATCGCCGGCCCGCCCGCCGACTTCGACAAGAACTGGCAGGCCTACGTCGACTCCATCCGCAAGATCGACGTCAAGGTGTACGAGGACGCAGTCACCGCTGGCATCAAGGACCGTCTGGCCAACTGGTAACAGTCTGCGAGCAGTCGTGGGGGGGGGCGTGCGCCCCCCACCACGACGCGTTCTCGATTACCACCCACTGCTCCTGACGACGAGGTTGGACAGATGACGGACGCCACGGTCGGCATCCCCGTGACCGCCACCGGGCTCGAACCGGCCCCGGAGCCCGCGAGCAGTTCGCGTGCCCAGAACCGCAAGGCCCGAAAGAATGCAGCGAAGGATCCCAAGCGCAAGATCACCTGGGACCTGGTCTGGGCGCAGCGAGCCCTGCTCGCGATGGCCGTCCCGCTGCTGCTGTACCAGATCCTGTTCAAGTACGTCCCGGTCTACGGCTGGGCGATCGCCTTCCAGGACTTCAAGCCGGCTCGCGGCAGCAGCCCCTGGCCGGGTCCCCGCAGCCTCTGGAACCAGCAGTGGGTGGGCCTCGAGAACTTCCACAACCTGTTCACCGGTGTCATGGGTGAGCGGTTCATCCGGGTCGTGATCAACACGATAGGACAGTCGGTCCTGACCCTGACCGTCGGTACCCTCGGGGCAATCGTCCTAGCGCTGCTGCTGAACGAGGTCAAGAACCTGCCGTTCAAGCGAGTCCTTCAGAACATCACCTACATGCCCCACTTCCTCAGCTGGGTGATCGTGGCGAGCATGGCATCGGTGGCGCTCTCGCTGCCCTCCTCCGGCGGGTTCATCAACCAGGGCCTCATGAACCTGCACATCGTCGACCAACCGGTCCTGTTCCTGACCGAGCCAAACTACTTCTGGGGGATCGTCGCCGGGACGAACCTGTGGAAGGAACTGGGCTGGAACACGATCATCTACCTGGCCGCGATCACCGCGATCGACCCGAGCCTGTACGAGTCCGCCGAGGTCGACGGAGCAGGCCGCTTTCGCAAGATGTTCAGCATCACGCTCCCGAGCATCAGGCCCACGATCGTCGTGCTGCTCATCATCAACAGCGGCTGGATCCTGTCCACGAACTTCGAGCTGCCGTACTTCCTCGGCAACGGCCTGGTGTCCGACAGGTCCGAGACCATCGACGTCTTCGTGCTGCGCTATGGCTACGAGCTGGGCAACTACAGCCTCGCCATCGTCGCGGGCATCTTCAAGACCATCGTCGCCGTCATCCTGGTGGGCGCGGCGAACCAAGCGGCCAAGCGCCTCAACCAAGAGACGCTGGTCTAGGAGGACTTCATGTCAAGCACCACTGTCGCGAAGCCTCTGGCGCGGCGCGCATCACGGGGCGGGTCACGGCGTCGCAAGTGGACGACCGAGCAGATTGTCTTCACGACGCTCAACACGACCTTCCTGCTGGCCCTCGCGGCGGTCATGGTCTACCCGCTGCTGAACACGCTCGCCATCTCCCTGAACGACGGCATGGACGCCGTCCGTGGCGGGATCGGCATCTGGCCTCGGGACTTCTCGCTGCAGAACTACAACGTCGTGTTCAACATGCACACGATCTACCAGGCGTTCTTCATGAGCGTCCTGAAGACGGTCGTGGTGGTGGCGACAAACCTGTTCTTCACCTCGATGCTCGCCTACGCGCTCAGCCGCACAGAGTTCATCTTCCGCCGCCCGATCACCGTGATCTTCGTGCTGACGATGTACTTCGACGCCGGGCTGATCCCCAACTACCTGCTCATCAAGGACCTGGGCATGCTGAACACCTTCCAGGCCTACTGGGTGCCGACGATCATCAGCGCGTTCAACCTGATCATCCTGCGCACGTACATCAAGTCGATCCCTGAGGAGATCATCGAGTCGGCACGGATGGACGGTGCGGGCGAGTTCCGTACGTGGTGGCAGATCGTGATGCCGCTGTGCAAGCCCGCGCTGGCCGTGGTGGGTCTGTTCGTGGCGGTGGGCAGCTGGAACGCCTGGCTGGACACCCTGCTCTACGCCTCGGGCAATCCGGCGTTGACCACCTTGCAGTACGAGTTGCAGAAGCTGCTGTCGAGCTCGATGAACGCCGGCGTTAACTCCGTGGCCGCCACGGGCGCCGCGGCCTCTGGCGGGCAGGTCACCACACCGATCGCGCTGCGGTCGGCGATCACCATGGTGGCGGCCGTCCCCATCCTGTTCGTCTACCCGTTCCTGCAGAAGCACTTCGTGTCCGGTCTCATGATCGGCTCCGTGAAGGGCTGATCGCGTCGGCCTCCCGCCCACCGCAGGAGGCCGACCCCGTCCTCAGGACCCGCAACTGCGCACACTGAAAGGCCCCGACCATTCTCCGTTTCAACCCCGCGTCGCGACTGTGGCGCATCCTGGACTCACTCGGCTCCATCATCCTGATCAGCCTGTTCTGGCTCCTGAGCCTCGGCCTTGTCGTGACGGCGGGAGCGGGAACGGTGGTCGCCTACGAGGTGTGCCGCCGGTACGTCCTGGGCAAGGACGGTGGCGTCCGGGCCATTGCTTCGAAGGCCTTGCGGCAGAGCTGGAGGCAGGCGACCGTCGTCGGTCTGCTGGCCGTCCCGGTCGCGGCCGTCGGCATCCTCTCGCTCTCCTACCTGCCCACCCGCGGGCTGGCCGAGGTCTGGGTGCCGCTCATTGTCGTCGGACTTTTCCTCCTGCTCCTGGTCTTCTGGTGCCTCCCCCTCGTAGCCCGCTTCACCAACCCCACCTGGCGCCAGGTGCTCAACGGGCTCACGTTGGGGCTGACGACGCCCAGCCTGACGTTCCTGCTCGGGATCGCCGTGGTCCTCGGGGGCGTCGCCATCTGGAACTTCATGCCCGCGGTGTTCGTGGTGCCCGGCCTGATCCTCCTGTGGTGGTGCTACCTGCTCGAGCGGTTCTTCGTCGCCCGGGGGTACGTGCAAATGGAGCCGAAGGAGGCAGAGGCCTGACGCTCTCCAGCCGTGGACCTGAGTTGTCTCGTGAAGCGGCTCGCGGCGATCTTGTACACAGAACGGTGGGGGTGGACCAGCTTCGGTGGCCTGGGCACCGACGTCTGGGAGGTGTCGAATGTCCAGCAGCGTGCAGTCACGGAACCAGACCTCCTTCATCGTGGCACCGGAGAACTGACTCTGGGACAGGTTGCAACCGGTGAATCGGACGCCGGACAGGCGAGCCCCGGTGAAGTCGGCTCTCGTCATGTCGCATGCAGTGAAGGTGACCGCCGTGAAGGCAGCGAACCGCCACCCCGACAGGTCCAGCCGGGACTCCTCGACCGCCACGTCGGCGACCACTCCGTCGGTCCAGCTAAACCCGGTCATTCGCGGCCGTGCCAGCCGTACGCGGGTCAGGGTCGACTGGCGGGCGTGCAGGTTCGCCAGGGTACTCCGCTCTACCGTGCAATCGACGAAGGTGGCTCGGTCCATGTCCAGGCGGCTGAGGTCGGCGCCCGAGAACCGACATGGCGCGAAGTCGAGCAGTTCCGCACGGCGGCCGCTCACGTCTGCGTCGGTGAAGGCCAGGCCACGGTGGCTGGCCTCCGACCTCACGTCGTCATCGGGCAAAACCGCCGTCTCACGGTTGCACCCAACACGGGCTTGCGGGGCGTACGAGGGGACACCTTTCCTCGGCGGACTCCTCGGATGTCCATGAAGCACACCGTAGCCCTCGCAGAGACGCATCCATCTAGGTCCTCTTGGATGCGACTCGCCTACCACCCACCCTGAGGCAGATCCGTATGTCCGCGGCAGCGGCGAGACCCCCACATCGACAAGCCACCGAACCAGACCTGAACCAACACCAAGAACACGTTCCACATGTGAGTGACGCCATGATCGACACCAAGTTCGTCTACGTTCGGTTGCTCGCCGTCTCGCCTGGCGGCAAGCCCGATTCGGTAAGGTTGCGCGACGGGTGTTACTCAACCCAGCCGTTTCCACGACGTGCGGATCTGCCGATGAGCGGTTGCTCCGTGGTGTGAAGTGAACCGCAGAGGTGGCCCGAGCCTTGGTCGGTGACCTCAGCCCGGGTTCTGTGTCGGACCTCAGTTCAAGGCGATGTAGAGCCGTTGACCGGCAGGTCGGTAGCCGGCGCGCTCGTATATCCGCCACGATTCGTCGCCCGAGGCCTCCAGCCAGGCGATTTCCGCGCCTGCGGTGAACAGCCGCCGGGATGTTTCGGCGGTGATCGCGCCCGCCAGTCCCTGGCGGCGGTAGGGCTTGCGAACGGCGATGCCGGCGACCTCGCTTACCGCGCCGGTGGGCGGGACCGCCCCGCCACCTCCTGCGCAGGTGCCGTCGTCAGTGACGGCCATAACGGCCACGCCTCCGGCATCCTGCTGTCGCCGGAGGCGAGCTACGTCATCCTCGGAGGCCACCGAGTCGCCGCCGAAGGCTTCGTTCTGCACGCTGATCAGCGCGGCCCGCTGAGAATCGGTGCCTGGTTCGTACAGACTGAGGTGGTCGAGCGTGGGTGGTGTCTTCAATGTGTCGGGCGTACAGAGCAGGTAGGTGTGCCGGGCTTCCACGATGAAGCCGGCGGCGGTCAGAAGTGCTTCCAGGCTTGGGGCGCAGCTGGTGACGTACTCCAGGCGGGGTTTGCGATCAGCCGCGTGGAAGGCTGCGACCAGGGCGGTGACATCTGTCGGCGGCCAGTGAAAGATCCCCATAGGCGGCCATTTACCGCCCCGCTGATGGCCAGGGTTCTCCCCGTGGATGGCCAGATATCTCCCCGCTGATCATGACGAGATGCTGGTCGGCGAGGGTCGGCGGCGTGAAATGCGGCAGGGAGATCGTGGAAATCTTGGAGGCGTACGACCTCACGGGTAGTTACCGTGCGGCGGCCGAGCTGGCGGGGTGTGACCATCACACCGTGGCCCGGTATGTGAAGTTGCGGGCCGAGGGGCGCAGCCCTGAGGAGCGGACGCAGCGGGCTCGGCCGATCGACGAGTTCATGGACAAGATCGAGGAGTTGGTGGCCCGTTCGGGTGGCCGGGTCCGTGCCGATGTGGTGCATCGGCGGATCACCGCGATGGGCTTCGCCGGCGGGGAACGCACTACCCGCCGGGCGGTCGCGGCGGTGAAGAAGTCCTGGCAGGTAGGGCAGCGGCGGGTGTTCCGCCCGTGGATCCCCGAGCCCGGTTTGTGGCTGCAGTTCGACTGGGGTGAGGGCCCGCGCATCGGCGGCCGGCGGACCACGTTGTGGTGCGCGTGGCTGCCCTGGTCGAGGTTCCGGGTGGTGATTCCAGTGTTGGACAAGACGCTGCCGACGGTTGTGGCCTGTCTGGACGCCACCCTGCGGCGGTTGGGCGGGGTGCCGGCGTATGTGTTGACCGACAACGAGAAGACGATCACGGTTGAGCACGTCGCGGACATCGCGGTGAGGAATCCGGAGATCGTGCAGGTGGCCCGGCATTACGGGATGACGATCCGCACCTGCGTGCCGGCGGACCCGCAGTCCAAGGGCGGCGCCGAGAACACCGTGAAGATCGCCAAGGCGGACCTGGTCCCCACCACAGCGAACCTGCTCGGCCAGTACCGCACGTTCGCTGAGTTGGAGGCGGCCTGCCGTGACTTCACCGACGAGGTCAACGCCCGCCTGCACCGCGACACCCGCCGTCGTCCGGCCGAAGCCCTGCTGGAGGAACGCGATCGGCTGCACCCGCTGCCGGCGCAGCCGTTCACCGTCGCGTTCGGCACGACCCGCCGGGTGAACTGGGACTGCACCATCTCCGTCGACGGGGTCCGCTACTCGGTCCCGCACCATCTGGTCGACACCCGGGTCTGGGCCCGGTTCCACGGCGACGAACTCATCGTCACCGCCGTCGGCAAGGACGGGCCGGCCGAGGTCGCCCGCCACCAGCGGGCCCAGCCCGGCCGCCCGTCAATCCGAGATGAGCACTACCCGCCCCGATCACGCCAGTCCGACACCGCTGAGCGGGTGCCCCGGGCCCGCACCGCCGACGAGGCCGCGTTCCTCGCCCTCGGCCCCGGCGCCGCCGCCTGGCTGGTCGAAGCCGCAGCCGCCGGCATCCGCGGAGTCCGCCGCAAGATGGCCGAAGCCGTCGCCCTGGCCAAGCTGCACGGCGTTGACCACGTCGACCGGGCCCTCGGCACCGCCGCGTTGGCGGGCCGATTCGCCGACAACGACCTGATCCGCATCCTCGCCCACCAACGCGACGACGACACCCCACCCACTCGGGCCAGCGAAACCCACAGCCTGCAACCAGGCACCTCCGCCTGGTCAACCTTCGGCACGACTGGAGAACAGTGACCATCACCCCGTTGCGGGTCACCGGCGCGGCCGGTGACCCGCTGACCGAAGCGATCGAGCTCACCCGCCGGCTGAAACTGCCGCACCTGCGCCGGGCCATGGCCGACCTCATCCCCACCGCGAAAGCGCAACGCTGGGACCCAGCAGAAGTCGTGCGCGTGCTCCTCGCCGAAGAGGCAGCCGGCCGGGACCAGGCCAACCTGCGCACCCGCCGCAAACGCGCCGCCTTCCCCGCCGGCAAGACCTTCGGCGACTGGGACGAACAAGCCTCCTCCATCCCGAGGCCGACCCAGGACGCGCTACGCAGCCTGGAATGGGTGCAACGCAAGGAAAACCTATCCATCTGCGGCCCGTCAGGCACCGGCAAGAGCCACTTCTGCGAAGCCCTCGGCCAAGCCGCCGTCGAGGCCGGCATGACCGTCGCCTGGTTCACCATCGAAGACCTCGGCGTCATGGTCCGCCGGCACCGCCCCGACGACTCCGTCGCCCGAGCGATGACCAGACTGATCCGCACCGACCTGATCATCATCGACGACATCGGCCTGCTACCGGTCTCACCCGACGCCGCCGAAGGCTTCTACCGCCTCGTCGACGCCGCCTACGAACGACGCAGCCTCGCGGTCAGCTCGAACCTGCACCCCTCCGGCTTCGACGAGATCATGCCCAAGACCCTGGCCACCGCCACCGTCGACCGGCTCCTGCACCACGCCCACGTCGTCGTGACCCAGGGTGACAGCTACCGGTTCAACCAAGCCACCGCCGGACAAGGCGTCAAAGCCCTGCACTAACCCAGCACCACCCCACGGCGGGGAACTACCTGGCCGCCACCGGGGAAAAACCATGGCCGCCAGCGGGGAAAACTACTGGCCGCCTACGGGGAAATCTGATTGGCCGTTGACAGACATCGGCCGCGGTGATGGCAGTACCGGGACGCGGCGTCGCGTAGTTGATGTAGGGACTGGTCGTTGTCGGATCCATCCCGATCACGAACGGCCCCACCTCTACGGGCGCGGGTCGGTTGGACAGGTTGGCGGCGACGGACTGCTGAATGCGAACATCCATGATCAACGTGAACCTCGATGCATGAGAGAAGCTGCGGTGCGCGGAAAGAAGCGTTGGACCGCTGAACCGTGATAGAGCCGCGCGACGATCATTCGCCGCGTGGTCGACACTCAGGCGGCCGCTCGGCCTACCCGGATCACAGGCGTCATTCCCTCATGCAGAGTGCCCACGCCGATCGCGTGGTCGGCTGCAAGGTTGCCGCAGCCGGCTTGAGCTTGTCAACCCTTGATCACTGCCGCAGCCGCACATGCCGCCGACCAGGTGCGTTGGCGCCGGAGGGCCTTCACCCCGGGTCGCTTCGAGCGGAGGACGTCGGAGCAGCTACCCGCCAGATGCAGCTTTGAGGATCGGATCTGCTGCACTCTCGTGGACAGAGCGCCGCTACCTCCCGGCGATGGGGTAGCCGATCGCCGGGAAATCGCCGTCGGCGGTGAACACGACCGTCCACTCGTCACCGCTGCCGTTGCTCATCAGCGCCGCCTCGTCGTCGCCCCACGCCGTGGTGTAGTCGTAGTAGGGCTCCCCGCCGTCGATGATGCGTTCCAGGACAGCCAACGCCTTGCAGCGCTGCCGCAGAAGGTCGATGCCGGGCAGTCTGGCGGCCACGTCATACACGGTCACCGCACGAACCTACGTGGCGCAGCCAGCGCCTCGATGCCCACTCGGCCCGATGTTCTTGGCACGTTGCTCGCGGCGCATACGCACATACCGCTGACCGCTGACCGCTGACCTCTACCTCGGCAAGGGGTCCCACCACCGCGTACCACCATGCTGTAGTCCTGGCGGTAGCGCCGTTTCCACCTCTCCTCCCGCATGCCCGGCCACCGCTCGCATGCATCAACCGGCACCGGCGATCGCAGCCCAGGTCCGTCAAATCCGCGACCTGGGCGACGCTGTCCGGGCGACGCGAACCTCACCACCCATCCCGCCTCACACACGCATTCCGCCTCCGACGGCAGAATCCGCCACCCGATCTCCATGCGCCACGCCACTCAGCCGGTCAGCACGACGGGCACGGCACGGCCGTCGCATGGGGCTCCACCATTCCGCGCCTCCAGACCCGCCACGTACGTCGCCCCACCTGCGCCCTGGTCAGCCGGATCCCGGCTCGACGCCGACACCTTCGGCCAGCACATCCCTCCCCGAAATGCCGCCAACTATCAGGCGCTGGCTGACACACGACGCTCCCGCCGGTCGTGCACCCGCAGCCAGGGCCAGCCCCGAGCACATCGACCTTCACCGAAAGGCAACTCGCCATGGAAACGCGTCATCAGCTCCACGTCCGTATCGACCAGACCCCATCAACACGTACGACCACCTCGTCAACGTCCTCCTCACCCGAGCCCTGCTTCAGCTCACGCGACATCACGCAATCGGCAGGCAGACCTGCCCCTCACCCCTTGGCCACCATCGAGGGACAGACCATGAAGGCCCGCCCGCACAGGCCACAGAGCCTCCCGACCACAGCCGTCAGGGGTCGGCTTGACGCCGCGGGAAAGCAGCGGGTGGATAGACGTCCACACCAGACATCTGACGCCACCGCCCACCAGGGCCGCAGCGTCACCAGCCCATGGCCGCAGCCAGGCTGCAACCCCGAAAGGACAGCCGTTTCATGCCCGCCCCACCCCCAACCCACCCCGCCGAACGCCGCCGCTCAGCGGCCGTCTGCCGGCTGATGCTCGATCGCCTCACCGACGCCGAGGCCTCCGACCTGCTCACCGGACTGCTCGGGCCGACATGGCCGAGGCGGGAGGCCGGGGCCGCCGCCGAGCTGGTCCGCCTGGCCGGGGCCGGAGACCCGCTGGCGGACGTCCGGGCCGTCTTCTCCTGGTCGGATCAGACCCTGCCGAGGCCCGTGGCGCGCGCCTTCCGACTGCTCGGTGTGCTGCCCGCAGCGGAGGTCGACGCGGACGCTGTCGCGTCCCTGGCGGACGTGACCGTCGGCGCGGCGAGCCAGCACGTCGATACGCTTGCCCGAGGTCGTCGAGGGTCTCGAGACGTGACGACAGCTGATCCACCCGACCGCTGTCACGGTCGGCGCTGGAGCAGGCGATCCCGGTCAGCCGCTTCGCGTCCCGCCTCGTGGTCGCGGCAGGTCGGACCGCTGGGCTGTGGGCGACCGGCCGGCACTGGGCACGGCCGGGCGCCCGGCCCACGTCACCTGGCCGAGGCCGCCTTCCGCTGCCACATCAGCTGGATCTTCGACTCCATGAACACGGCCAGCTCCGGCCGTCGCTCCTCGACGAAGAAGTGCCCGCCGTCGAACTCGGTGGTCTCCACGGGGTGCTCGGTGTACCGCTGCCACTCGTGGGTGATGACCTTGTCGTCACGGCCCTTCATCACCGCGATCGGGCACCGCAACTGTTCGACAGCCACGTCCTGGTAGCCGCCCAGCAACCTAAGGTCGCCCCCGATGATCGGCGCGAAGTAGTTCATGAAGTCCGCGTCGGCCAGGTTCTCCTCGCTGAGCCCGCCGTAGTCGCGCAGCACCTTCTTGATGCCCTCCGGAGTGTCCAGATCGGATACTGCCGTAAACCCCCGGCCGCACGGCGCGGCCGACCCGGAGGTGAAGAACATCAGCGGGGGGTTGTCCAGGCGTTGCTGGCAGAGCTTGGCGACCTCGTAGCCGACGATGCTGCCCATGCTGTGTCCCCAGATGGCGTACGTCCCACGGAAGGAGTCCACCAGCTCGGTGAAGATGTCCCGGGCGAGCAGGGGCAACGACGCCGGCATCGGGGTGTTGGTCCGCTGTTCCCGCAGCGGGTACTGGACCACCCGGACGTCGATGCCGTCGCTGAACGCCAACTTCCACTTGCTGTAGTACAACGTCCCCGAACCCGCGTGCGGGAAGCACACGAGCGGGAGCTTCTCCACGATGCTCACTGGCACCCTTTCCCGTCCTGCTGTCAAGCCGTCGACCAGAGCACTCGGATCGCCACGGACGACGACACGGCCACGTCCACAGCACCGCGTGGCCGCGTCGCCGACCGATACGGTCATGCCCTTTCCAGGAACCTCGAGGCACCGAAGAACCCGACCACCGTCCACGCGCCGAGCATGATGTAGCTGATCGGCTCTGCTTCGAACGTCGTGTGCGCCAACGACGCCCTCATCACTTCCGCCATGTGGTAGATCGGCAACACCTCGTGCACGGCCTGGACCCAGCCGGGCAACCGTTCGATGGGGAAGTTGATCGGCGAGAACATCAGTGAGATGAACGCGATCAGCTGCGACAGGGCCATGGCGGGCTCGGCCGCCATGACGAACGAGTAGCCGTACCCGATGGCGAAGCAGGACAGCACCATGAGCACGAAGCCCGGGAGGATCGTCCACGAGATCGCGTAGCCGGGCTCAAAGATCAGGTGCGCGACGAAGACCGAGATGGCGATGGCCGGGACGGTGACCAGGGCCCAGATGCCGACATCGGCGATCAGGAACAGCTTGCGGTCGACCGGTAGCGCCTTGACGAAGTCGAGGTAGCCGGTCATCTTCGCGCCCGCGTTCTGCATCGGCACGGTGACCAGAGCCGTCATGATCAGCACGATCGTCGGCGCGCCGGTCGCGAGGTACAGCATGCCGCCGCCATCCGGCGCGGGCATCAGGTACGAAAAGCCGATCGCCACGCCGAGGGCGATCACGATCATGATGACCGAGAAGACGACCAGGTAGCTGCCCTGCTTCCGGGCTTGGAGCTCGATCACATACTTGAGTTTGCTACCGGTGGACACCTTCGACCGCTCCCTTGTTGCCGACGAGTTCGATGTACATGTCTTCGAGGGTGATCTCCGTGAGGGAGTACTCCGTCAGCAGACCGCCATCACGCTGCTCGGCGGCCCACTTGAGGGCCTCGGCGGCGAGTTCGCGCTCGAAGGTGAGGGTCAGTTTCGCGTCCGCGACCTTCAGGCTCTCGCCCCAGGCGGGCCTGACGAATCGGTCCTCGGGCGCCGTGGCGACGGCTTCCAGCTTCATCCGGTTGCCGGCCGTCTCGCCCTTGATCTGTCGGACGTCGCCCTGCGTGATCACCTTGCCCTCGTTGAGGATGGCCATGGTGTCGACGGCGCTCTCGGCCTCCCGGATGCTGTGCGTGACCACCACGACGGCCGTGCCGTCCTTGGTCAGGTCGCGGATCGCGCTCCACAGGAAGCGCCGCCGGACCGGGTCGACGTCGTTCGTCGGCTCGTCCAGGATCACCACGCGACCGGGCGCGACGGCGGCCATACAGAACCCGGTGAGGCGTAGGATCCCGCCGGAGAGCTTGTTGCCCGGCGCGTCCGCCCACTGCATGATGTCGAGCCGCTCGAACAGCTCGGTCGTGCGCCGGTCCACCTCCTCGGCGCTGATCCCGCGGAGCTTGCCCATCACCCGGGTGACCGCACGGGGCGTCAGCTCACCCAGCGGGGTCTTGGACTGGGGCTGCACCGAGCACAGGTAGCGCCCCAGGTTCCGGTTCTTCGTGATGTCCTTGCCGTCGATCACGATCGAGCCCGCGTCGGGCTTCAACAACCCGAGCAGCTGGTTCACGATCGTCGTCTTGCCCGCGCCGTTGTGGCCGAACAGGCCGAACACCTCGCCCCCGTCGACGCGCAGGCTCACGTCGTCGTTGGCCACCGTCCGACGACCCCTTGACTTATACGTTTTCGTGACGTGGTCCAGTTCGATTACAGCCATTATCACCCTCCTTCGGCAATCACAAACCATAGCTGGCGGAAACGCGGCCAGTCAGATACTCGACCTCGTCATCCAGAATTCGGACCAGCTCATGCGGGTCCTCGACCCATTTGCTCAGAAGGAGCAGATCCAGGCGTCCGTTGCCGACCTTCGAGACACAGTAGCAGTCGGCATAGTCCAGTTTGGACTGATCGTCGGTCAACTGCGCGAGCGTCATGTCCCAAATTGCATCGTATTCGTCCTCGACATTTCCGACAAAATTCAGCAAGCACGTCGGTCGGAGTGTCTTGCCCATCACGGACAGTACTTTCCGGTGTTTGACAATCGACCGTACGTTTTGCACCAGGTTCAGGAAACTGACGTTGTTCTTGTTCATCATGCGGACCTTGTCGGTAATGATCCCGTCGAGGTCACCCATCGTGTCGCGCTCCGCCGGCACCAGCACGGGGAGGCTGCCGAGGACCATGCCCATCACCTCGGAGTAGTCCTTGTCCTCGAACACGCGCGACTGGAGGAGCGTGATCAGCGCCACCTTGTCGATGCCGAGCAGACGGCCGACGACGCGGGCGTAGAGGTGCACGACCAGGTAGAACAGGTCCGGCTCGGTGCCGTCGGCGGCCCGAAGCCGGTCCAGGTCGACCGAGTAGCGGACGTCCCGGATCTGGCTGTCCGCGAACCGGGCAGATTTCTCCTGGATGGTCTTCGCGTACCGGACGTACTCCACCAGGTCGAACTTGTCGATCAACTCGTCCGAGGTGATGTCGACCGGGCCCTTGGCGATCTGGTCCTGCAGGTGCCGGTAGCTCTTGGCGATCGGCATCGCCCGACTCGTGCCGGCCATCAGCTCCTCGTAGCGCTTGAGGAGATCGCCCCGGAACAACTGGCCGGACGCCGCATCGAAGATCGAGTGGTCGAACTGGAAGAGCAGGTCGTGCGAGCGGTCGTTGTACGTGATCAGGACGACCTGGTACATCGGCTTGTCGACGACCTTGAAGTCCATGCTCCACTCGCGCTTGACCAACTCCGCCCGCAGCTCCTCCTGCTCGTGCGGCTCCAGGCCGGACATGTCCAGGCGCGGCAGCGCGATGACCTCGGGAGCCTCGAACTCCTTCCACCGGAACCGCCCGAACGACCGGACCAGGAAGCTGCGCATGAGCCCGTGTCGCCCGATCACGTCGCACAGCGCCTGCTGGAGCACGTCGAGGTCGACGAGCTCGCGGAGCTGGATCAGGTAGAGCTGGAGGCGCGATTCGGTGGCGAAGTGCTGCTTCTGCATCGCACTGATCGGGTACGTCCACTTCACCGGCTGGGCGCCGATGGACCTGCGCAGCTCCTCCTGCCGGCGGTCGATCTCGTCGAAGACCGCGGCATAGCCGCCCGGGTAGGACGGTAGGCCCGCGCTCGCCTTGAGCGCCTCGAAGTCCCAGCCCATGCCGATGTCCTCCGGGCCGCCCCGAACCACGTAGTGCGGCAGGAATTCGGTCGGCACCCGGAGCTCGGTGAACTCCCGGACCACTCGCTTCTTCAGCGTGTCGTCCAGGCCCGCCACGGCTAGCACGACGAGCGTGTCCTCGTCACGTCCCGACTTGACCTCACGGAAGGCACACGGCGCGCCGAGGCGTTGTTCCAGCAGCACGGCGAGGCTGTCGAAGGACATGTCCTCCGATCCGCCACGCCTGATCGTCCGCTCGATGAAGGCGGCGAGCCCGGCGATCGTCGGGTGGTTGTAGACCTCCTTGGCGAGGACCTTGTAGCCGTTCCTGTCCAGGGCGTTGGTGAACTGCACCAGCTTCACCGAGTCGAGGCCGATGTCGAAGATGTCCGCGCGGCCGTCGATCTCGCTGAAGCCGAGCAGCGTCCGGATCTCACGCTCGATCACCGCCGCGATCGCCTGCCGCTCGTCGGCACCGCCGGGCTCCACCTCGACATCGACCAGCTTGGCCGCCGCCTGCGTCCGGAGAAGGTCCACGCCGTGGTACGCCGTGCGGATACCGCCGTCGCGCATCCTGGGCAACAGGTCCAGGACCGAACCATCGGCCTCCCGCAGGTCGGCGAACGAGTAGAGCCGCGTGACGCCCGCTTCGGCAGCGCCGCGCTCGTTGTCGGCGAACCAGGTGGTGACGTGCCGGTCCCACCCGTCCCGGTGCAGACCCGGCCGGGACAGGACGTAGCACGGGATCCGCCGCTCCCGGCCCACCTCGGTCAGCAGGCCGAGGAGTCGACGCTGGTCGAGACCGTCGGTGGCGCCGTCCCGGCTCGGCGTGTCCCACAGCACGACCTCGTCGACGGCGGGCAGGGCACGCAACCCGGTCGACAGCGTGCCGGCCAGCTCCTCCCACGTGGACCCGGTGACCACGGGACGCACGGTGATGCGCTCGTCCACCACGCCGACCCGGGTTCCCGCGGAGTCCGAGCCGAGGTCGAACGGCAGGATCTCGACGGTACGGGCAGGGTTCGCCCCCGCGAGGTCGCGCACCATGTCCTCGATGTCGCGACGACGACCGAGGACCGCCGTCCTCACCGCCCGCCCGGCCGCCGCGACGGCGCCGTCCAGCGGGACCATCCGGGGCACGAATCGCCGACCCCGCTCGTAGCTGACCGCGACGTCGTCGGGCCGGTGCGCCTCCAGCTCGGTCTGGAGGTGTTCGCGCCATGCTGCCCGGCCGGCACGGCCATCGAGGGAGGAGTCGCACCGGACGGCCCGGACCCGGAACGTCGGGTGCTCGTGGTTGATGCCGATGAGCAGTGGCACGACGTCGCCGTGAGCGCCCAGGAGGTCACCGGTGTCCAGCACCACGACGTCCTTCACACACCGTTCCCGCATCCCGGGGATGGCCGCGCAGAGTCCCCGCAGGGTGGTCACCAGCGACGGGCGGTCGGTGCGGTTCACCACGACCGTGTCACCGGCCAGGGCGTGCCGTTCCAGGTCGTCCAGCAGCCGCTTGAGGTCGTCGTCGTGGCCGGGGCGGACCACCGCACCGGATTGCCCTTCGAACCGGTACTGCGCACCGAACGAAACATATAGCGTCCGCCAGTGCGCGACCTCGTCCAGCACGCGCTTGAGCCCACGACGGTCGTCGGTCAGGACGATCAGGACCTTCGGCTGCTCCTTCCCGGTCGAGGACGGGCGCATGGACGGCGCCCAGGCCAGCCGCGACGCGGGTACCGGCCCGGTCGTGGCGACGGCGCCGGTGACAGCCTGCCGGGCCGGCGCGACGGTCGCGACGCGCGGGCCGCCGTCGGTCTGGCCCTCGACCAGCTGCTGGAAGTGTTCGATGTCGACCGGATACTCGACCTTTTCGAACGGATACAGCGGCAACGTCACCTTGCGCGGCAGACGGCCCTTGTGGAACGCCTTCCAGTCCAGCGAGACGCCGTTCTCCCAGAGCTTTTTGACCGCACGGGCCAGGTGCTCGCCGTCCTCGATCTCCTCCATCCGGTGCCGCAGCATGTTCACCGTGGTGACCGCGGCGTCGCGGGCGATGGCGCGCACCAACGACGACAGCGACTTGCCCGGTCCGACCTCGACGAACAGGGTGCCGCCGCGCTCCAGGATCGCCTCGACGCCGGGGGCGAACCGGACCGTCTCGCGGGCGTGCGAGCAGTAGTAGTCGCGGTCGGTGGCCTGTGCCGCCGTGATCCACGTACCGGTCACGTTCGACAGGTACGGGATCTTCGGCTGGTGCAGGGTCACCTGGTCCATCACCGCACGGAACCGGCCGAGCATGGAGTCCATGTACTGCGAGTGGTAGGCGTGGTCGGCCTCGATGTGCGAGAACTTGATTTCCCGCTCCGCGCACTGCCGTTCGATCTCGGCGACGGCCCCCGGGGTACCGGAGACGGTGCAGTCCTCGGGGCCGTTCACCGCGGCGATGGCCAACTCGTCGGTCAGCATGCCCCGGACGACGTCCTCCGGCGCCCGCACCGAGGTCAACGCCCCGTCGGCCGTCGTGTCCATCAGGCTGCCCCGGGCCTGGACGAGGCGGATGCCGTCCGCCAGCGAGAACACGCCGGCCACATACGCCGCCGCCAGCTCCCCGGTGCTGTGCCCGATCATCCCCTTCGGCTTGAGACCCCACCCGATGAGCGTCCGGGCCATCGACGTCTCCAGCATGAACAGCAGGATCTGGGTGGTCCCGATGTTGTTCAGCTGCTTCTCCGCCGCCGCGGAGTCGCCAAAAAAGACCTCGCGGGGCACCTCGTGGCCCAGGTCCGCGCTGATCGTGAAGCACTCGTCCAGGTACGCCCGGAAGTCGGATTCCGTCTCGTAGAGGCCGCGGGCCATGCGCAGGTGCTGCGCGCCGAGACCGCTGAAGAGGAAGTAGACGTCGCGACGCGCGTTCTTGTGGACCTGCGCGGATGGTTCGTCGGCGTCCAGTGACTCCTGGAGCCGCTCGCGCAACTGCTCGACGTCACCGAACTCCACGGCGTACCGGTGTGCGAGGCGGCGTTGGCGGTTCTGGAGTGTCCACGCCAGGTCCGAGCCGTCGAGGTCCGGGTGCGCGGCCAGGTAGTCGACGAAGTTCCGCTTGATCCGCCCGATGGCGTCCGCGGACGTCGCCGAGACGACGAACGTGTTGTACGTCCGGCCCTTGGACGGCGCCGGCCTCGCCTCGGGCGCTTCCTCCAGCACCACGTGTGCGTTGGTGCCGCCGATGCCGAACGAGCTGACGCCGGCGCGCAGCGGCAGCACCTCGCCGGCCTTCGACAGTTTCGGCCGCAGTTCCTGCTGCTCCGCGACGACGTAGAACGGGCTGCCCTCAAGGTCGACGTTCGGGTTCAGCTCCTGGAAGTGCAGGCTGCGCGGCACGGTCCGGTGTTGCAGGATCTTGCACGCCTTGATCAGGGAGGCGACGCCGGCGCCCGTGTCGAGGTGGCCGATGCTCGCCTTGAGCGAGCCGATCCCGGTCGTGTCCGGCTCAGCCGCGCCGAACGCCTTACGCAGCGCCTCGATCTCGATCGGGTCGCCGAGCGAGGTGCCGGTGCCGTGTGTCTCGACGTAGGACACCTCGGCGGGGGGGACGTTGGCGACGCGGTAGGCCTTGCGGATGACCTCGGCCTGTCCCTCGATGCTCGGCGCGGTGTAGCCGACCTTGCGGTTACCGTCGTTGTTGACCGCCGAGCCTTTGATCACCGCGTAGACGTGGTCGCCGTCGCGCAGAGCGGTCTCCAGCCGTTTGAGCACCACGATGCCGACGCCGTTGCCCTCGACGGTGCCGGCCGCGTCCTTGTCGAACGGCCGGCAGTGGCCGTCCGGCGAGTGGATCATGTTCTCCTGGTAGCGGTACCCGTTCTTGTGCGGAAGCGTCAGCCCGCTCCCGCCCGCGAGCGCGATCTGGCACGACCCGGTCCACAGGTTACGGCACGCCATGTCGATGGCGACCAACGAGGTCGAGCACGCCGTGTGCAGGGTGAAGGCGGGGCCCTTCAGGTCCAGGGCGTACGCGATCCGGGTGGCGGCGAAGTCCTTGTCGTTGAGCTGCATGCCGGTGAACGTCATCCCGGATTCCAGGATGTGCCGGGTCAGGGTGTGCGTCTCCCAGGGGAGATTGTTCGTCGCACCGAGGAACAGGCCGATGGCCTCGGGCCGCCCCTCCGCCGAGTAGCCCGCGTCCTCCAGGGCGTGGAAGACCTCCTCGTGCAGGGCGCGGACCTGAGGATCCAGCAGGGTGGCGTCGGCCGGGGCGTAGTTGAAGAACTCCGCGTCGAAGTACTCGATGTTCGGGAACACACCCTTGGCCCGGACATACCTCTCGTCGTCGAGCGCCGTCTTGGCCACACCCACCCCGAGCAGTTCGTCGTCGGTGAAGCGGGAGATGGCGTCGACGCCCTCGACCAGGTTGGCCCAGAACTGGTCGATGTCCTCGGCCTGCGGGAACCGGCCGGCCATGCCGACGACGGCGATCTCCAGCCCGGTCTCGCGGCGCTTGGTGGCCCTGCTCTCCGGCATGGTCAGAGCTCCTTTTCAAGATCGGCGGCGAGTTCCTCGGCGATTTCGTCCGCGATCTCGCGCAGCAGGGCGGTGGCGGAGAACGTGTGCTCCTCCTCCTGCTCGGCGAAGGCGTCTTCGGCGTCGGCTTCGGCGTCGTCGGGGTCGGCGGTCGGATCGTCGCCGCTGTCAGCGACGGCGAGGAAGGCGGCGAGGGAGGCGATGGAGGTGTGCTGGAAGAGCTGTACCAGCGGCACGTTCCGGTCGAGCACCTTGCGCAGCCGGTTGTTGATGGTCAACAGGTTGAGCGAGTTGATCCCGAGGTCGAAGAAGTTGCGGTCGACGTCGATCGTCTCGGCGGGGACGAGGTCGGCGATGATGTCGAAGAGGATCCGCGTCATGTCGGACACCGGTCCGAGATGCGGCGCCTCGGGGCGGGCCTCCGGCTCGGGGCGGATCTCGGCCAGCCGGGTCCGGTCGACCTTGCCACTCTTGTTCAACGGGATCCGGTCGAGCTGCACCAGCCCGGCGGGGATCATGTACGGGGCGGCCTGCTGCGCCATCCCCTGCCGTACCACCTCGGGCGCGATCCGCTTACCGGCGACGTAGTAGCCGCGCAGGCTCTTCTCCCCGTCCACCTCGACGCAGATCACGGCGGCGTCCTCGACGTGCTCGACGGACCGGAGCACGCTCTCGACCTCGCCCAACTCGACCCGGAAACCGCTGATCTTGACCTGGTCGTCGGCACGGCCGAGATAGTCGAGCGACCCGTCGGGCAGCTCGCGGACGAGGTCACCCGTGCGGTAGAGGCGGCGGCTGGACAGCGCCGGCACCGTGACGAAAGCGGCGAGGTCGAGGTCCGGCCGGTTGTGGTACCCGGTCGACACGCCGTCACCCCCCACGCACAGCTCGCCGACCGCGCCGGGTGGCAGCAGGTTGAGGCCCCGGTCCAGGACGTGGGCCGACGAGTGCGCCAGCGGGTGGCCGATGGGAATCCGCTCGCGGAGCAGGTCCTCGTCCCGAATCTGGTACGTCGTTGAGAACGTCGTGTTCTCGGTGGGACCGTAGCCGTTGGTGATCCGCAGGCTCGGGCAGGCGCTGCGGACCTTCGTAAGGTGCTGGACCGACAACGCGCTGCCGCCCACGATGAGGTGTCCGAGCCGGTCGAAGATCGCCGGGTCGTGGTCGCAGAGTTGGTTGAACAGCGGCGCGGTGAGCCACATGCCGGTCACCTCGTTGCGCTTGATCGCCTCGCGCATCAGATCACCGTCGAGCACGTCCAACTCGTCGGCGAGCACGAGGGTCGCGCCGAACAGCATCGTTCCCCAGATCTCGAACGTGCTGGCGTCGAAGGCGGGCGAGCCGGTGAACATCAGGACCTGACGGTCGTCGAAGTCGAAGAACTCCTGGTCCGCGACAAGGCGCAGGATGTTGCGGTGCGTGATCTTGCAACCCTTGGGGTTACCGGTGGAGCCCGACGTGTACATGAGGTACGCCGTGGCGCCGTTCAGGTTGCGCTGCCGGGGAAACGGCGGCACGTCCCCGATCGGCGGGTCGACGAGCAGCACCCGGGTCGCCGCCGGCGCCCGGTCGGCGAACTCCGCCACGGTGCACAGGTCGCGCACGCCTGCGTCGGCGACGACGTACTCCACCCTGGGCTTGGCATCCTTGGTGTCGATCGGGACGTAGAAGTTCCCGTTCTTCAACAGGCCGAGGATCGCCACGATCAGCTCCGGGCGGCGGTCCGCGAGCACGCCGACCGCCACGCCCGGAATCACGCCACGGCTCTTGAGCTCCCAGGCCACGGCATCGGACCAGCGGTCCACCTCTGCGTAACTGAACTCCCTGCCCCGCCACACCAGCGCGGTCTTCTCGGCGTGGGTCGCGGCGACATCGGCGAAGACGTCCACCACCGATGAGTCCAGCATGGCGGAGTGAGCCGGCTGCGGCACCGCCACGTCCGCCGCCCGGCTGTCCCACAGGGCGATGTCCGCCACGCGTACCCGCGGGTTGCGCACCGCCGCGGTGAGCACGTTGCGCAGGCTGTGCTCCAGCGCCTGGATCAACCCCGGTGCGTAGTGGTTCTCGTTGTAGGCGAACGTGATCGCGAAGTCCCGACCGGGGTTGACCACGATGTGCAGGTCGTAGCTCGTCCGCTCGAAGACCTCGACGCCGTCGAACGCAAGCCCGTCACCGGTGTCGCCGGCGAAGTCGCGCAACTGCTCGGACAACGGGTAGTTCTCGAAGGCCACGACGTGGTTGAGAAGCTTGTTCCTCAGCGGGGTGAGGCCCTGGATCTCGTGCAGCGCGTAGTGCTCGAAGGCACTCGCCCGCAGGTAGGACTGCTGCACCTCCCGGCACAGCCCGGTGAAGTGCTGGTCCTGCGTGGTCGTCACCCGGACCGGCTGCGTGTTGCAGAACAACCCCACCGCCTCGCCGATGCCGGCCATCTCGGTGCCGCGCCCGGACACGACGCTACCGAAGACGACGTCGTCGGCGTAGGTGAACTTCTGCAGCACGATGCCCCAGGCGGCCTGGAAGACAGCGCTCTGCGTCACCCCGGCCTTCTGCGCGAACCCCTTCAGCCCGTCGTACAGCTCGGCGGGGAGGGCGAAGCGGTGGGTCGCGCCACGGTAGCCGCCGGGACGGGGGCTCGCGGGGAGAACCGCCTCGGTCTCGTAGCCCTCCAACGCCTCCGCCCAGTACCGCCGGGCGTCCTCGTCGTGCTGCCGCTCGTACCAGGTGACGTAGTCGCGGTAGGGCAGCGCCTCGGGCCGCGACTGGAACGAGCCGGACCGGGTCAGCTCCTCGTAGTAGCCCATCAGCGTCCCGAACAGCGGGCCGAGCGACCAGCCGTCCAGGATGATGTGATGGAACGTGAACACGAGACGCCAGCGGCGGTCGGCCAGCCGGATCAGGGTCGCCCGCAGCAGGACGTCCGCGCTGAGGTCGAAGCCCTTCACGCGGTCGGCGACCTTGAACTCCTCGACGTCCCGGTCACGGTCGGGCCGGTCCCGGTAGTCGCGGACGTCGAGCTGCGGCGCCCACTCCTTCAGCACGATCTGGTACGGCTGGTCGGTGTTGCGGTACGAGAAGATCGTGCGCAGGACGCTGTAGGTGCGGGACACGCCCGCGAGCGCCGCCCGCATGTGCTCGACGTCGACCTCGCCGGTGATCATGAAGTCGAACTGCTCCACGTAGGCGTCCGAGCCGGTGTCCACGGCGTGACTGAAGAGCATGCCCTTCTGCATCGCGGCCAGGCCGGCGATGGACTCGATGTTGTCTCTCTCAACCATGAACCAGGCTCTCTACTTAGCACCCACGCGGTGTTCGGGTCGTGGCGCCCGGCGACCGGCGCCGGGGTGAGGGATCGTCGTCACGCCGGCCGCTAGATCCCGCCCCCGACATCCAGCAGGATGTCGGCGAGCACGTCCTGACGGATCGGCGAGGAGACCTGGAAGCCCCGTGGTTCACCGGACTTCAGGGCGTCTCGGACTTCGTGGAACGACTCGTCCACCGCCGCGATGATCTTCTTTGCGGTGCCGCTCGCCTCCCACGCCCGTGGGTACCGCACCTCGACCAGGAGCTCACCCCCTCTGCGGGACGCGACGATGTCGAGGGGGTACGGCAGGCGGTGATCCCCGTCGGTGGTGATGTCCCCCGGGAGATGGGTGAAGCTGATGCCGTCGGCGCTGTCCTGGCCGCCCAGGTAGTTGAAGCCGATCTGCGGCCGGACTGCGGTCAGCGCGCTCCGTTGCGCACCCAGGCCGGCGTCGATCCGCACCAGGGGACCGAAGCCGGCGCCCTTGTCCGGCAGCCGGTCGAACGACCGCCGCACCGCGTCCACGGTGTCCGCCACGCCCTGCTCCACCTGGACCAGGTGCGGGAAGGTGCTGGTGAACCAGCCAACCGTCCGACTGAGGTCGTGGTCCCCCGCGATGGGTTCGCGGCCGTGCCCTTCCAGGGCGAACAGCACCCGCTGCTGGCCGGTCACCGAGGCCAGCGCCCGCGCGACGACGGTGAGGACGATCTCGGCGTGGCTCGCTCCGTGCACCTCCCGGGCGGCGGCGAACAGCGAGAAGTCGTCGGTCTCGGTCAGTCGCACGACCGTCGCTGCGGTCTCGGACCGCTTCACGTCGCGCTCGGCGAACACCTCGCCCGCCTCGCCCGCGCTGCGCGCCAGGTCGAGCCAGTAGGGCAGTTGGGCGCGGAAGCCGCCGTCCAGGGCGCGCTGCTCGACCTCCCTCGTCCACGCCGGGAACGGCATGGTCTTGGCGGGCAGCTCGGCGTCCGGGTCGGCGAGGCTGATGGCCAGGTCCTCCAGCAGGACACCCCACGACACGACATCCACGGCCAGGTGGTGGATCGCGATGGCGAACCGCGCGCCCCCCTCACCCAGTCCGGCGGCCAGGCTGACGACCGGGCCGCCCCGCACGTCGACCCGCGCCTGCACCGTCCGCAGGTACTCGGCGAGGGCGTCGTCGGAGAGCCCGTCCGGCGCCTGCTCACCGTGGACGAGCGTCGGGGCGTCGACGTCGCGCAGGCGGAGCCCGCCCTGCTCGTCCACCTCGACGCGGAGCATGTCGTGATGGCGCACGAGCCGCTCCACCGCCCGCACCAGGCGCTCCAGCGACACCGGCTCGGCCGGCGTGACCAGCAGGCACTGGTTGAACACCCGGGTCCGGGCGTCCGGGTCGTCGAGGAACGCCAGTTGGATCGCGCTCGCCGTGATCGGCCCGGACAGCGGCTTCTGGTCGTACACCCGCAGCCCGCTGCCAGCGCCGGCGGACTCGGACAGCTTCTCCTCCAGCGACCGGATGGTCGCGTTGCCGAGGAGGTCCGCGGCCCGGATCGTGATGTCCTGCTCGCGGAGCCGGGCCACGATCTGGATCGCCTTGATCGAGTCGCCGCCCAGCGCGAAGAAGTCGGCGTCGATGTCGTCCACCGGGATGCCCAGCACGTGCTGCCACGCGTCGGCGACCACGCGCAGCGAGTCGGTCTCCGGCGCCGCCGCCGTCGCCCCCGCCGTGAAGTCGGGCTTCGGCAGCGCCGCCACGTCGACCTTCCCGCTGGCGTTCAACGGAACCGTGTCGGCCTTGACGATGAAGGACGGCACCATGTAGTCGGGCAGCCGTCGGGACAGGGCCGCCCGCAGCGCCGACCCGTGGTCCTGGTCGTCCACGTACCCGACCCAGAGGCACAGGCTCCTGCTGCCCTCGGCGGCCTCGTACAGACCCGCGTGCGCCCAGCGGACGAAAGGCTCGTTCAGGGCGACCTGGATGATCTCCGCCAGCTCGATGCGATAGCCCCTGAGCTTGATCTGCTGGTCGAGGCGTCCCGTGTAGTAGAGCAGACCGTTGGTCTTGAAGGTGACGATGTCGCCGGTCTTGTAGAGCCGCTCCCCCGGCACCGCCGGCGAGTACACGAACCGCTCGGCGGTCAGCTCGGGCTGGTTCAGGTAGCCGTCGGACAGGCCAGCCCCGCCGATGTAGAGTTCGCCGCCGACGCCGACCGGCACCGGCTCCAGCCGCTCGTCGAGCACCCACAGCGAGGTGTCGTTGATGGCCGTGCCGATCGGGATGGCGTCGTCGGGGTCCATCGCGTCGAGCGTGTGGATGGTCGCGAAGACCGTGGTCTCCGTCGGGCCGTAGGCGTGGCTGATCCGCCCCGGCCCGAGCAGCTCGAACGCCCGCTTCACATGCGCCGGCGAGGCGATCTCGCCACCGAAGATCACTCTGCGGACCGTGCCGAGCGACCCCGACGCGTGGTCGATCAGCGCGTTGAACATCGCCGTGGTGATGAAGAAGCTGGTGACCCCGTGCCGCTCGATCGCGGCACCGAGCCGGTCGAGGTCCAGCACGGACGCCTTGTCCAGCAGCACCAGCGACGCGCCGTTGGTCAGCGCCCCGAACATGTCGTAGATGGAGCCGTCGAACGAGTATTCCGAGATCATGAGGAAAACGTCGCTCGGATCGGCGGCGTAGAAGACGGACTGGTGGACCACCCGCAGCACGCTCCGCTGCCGGATCACCGACCCCTTCGGCACACCGCTGGTCCCGGACGTGTACATGATGTAGGCCTCGTCGGCGCTGCTGCCCGGCAGTCCCGGGTTCCCGCTCTCGGCCGTCGACTCCACGAGCGGGTGGACGCCGACGATCCGAAGCCGTTCGGAGATCAGTTCCGCCGCCTGCCCGCTGCGGGCGTCGGAGGTGAGCAGGAGGCCCGCGCCCGCGTCCTGCACCATCATTCGCAGCCGCTCGGGCGGGAAGTCGGTGTTCAGCGGCAGGTAGAAGCACCCCGCCTTCAGCACACCGAGGATGGCGGCGACCATGTCGATCGAGCGGTCCAGCAGCAGCGCCACCGGTGAACCGGGTGTCACGCCCAGACGGATCAGGCCGTGCGCGATCCGGTTGGCCCTGACGTTCAGCTCCCCGTACGTCAGGCTCCGGTCGTCCGCGATCAGCGCCGTCCGGTCGGGGGCGGCGGCGACATGTTCTTCGAACAGCCGCGCAATACCGCGGGAGTCAAGCGACGGCGCGGGTACCGTCGCGAACGTCCGGATCAGCTCGGCCTCCCGGTCGGGCATCAGGTCGAGCATGCCCAGCGGAGTGTCGGCGGCGGCGGCGAGGAAGGACCTGAGTAGCGTCGTGTAGCGCTCCGAGTAGAGCGCCAAGGTCTCCTCGCGGAACAGGGCGGTGGAGTACTCCCACTCCAGCAGCAGCGCGCCGTCGGCCTCCCGCGTGCTCAGGGTGATGTCGTACTTGGCGCTGCCGTCGTCGAACGGGAGGATCCGCTCGTCGTCGGGCTCCAGGCCCATGTCGGTGTTCTGGTGCACGAAGCAGACGTCGAACAGTGGCCGGCGGCCGGGTACGCGAGGCGGGTTCAGCTCCTCGACCAGGGACTCCAGCGGGTACTCCTGGTGCTCGAACGCCTCCAGCACGGTGGTTCGCAGGCCGGCGAGGAAGTCGCCGACGCCGGTCGTGGGCGCGGCGGTGACCCGGATGGGCAGCGTGGTGACGAACATGCCCACGAGATCCTGGTAGGTCAGGTCGGGCCGGCCCATCACCGGTGCGCCGATCACGACGTCGCTCTGACCACTCAGCCGGGACAGCAACTGCTGGAACACGCCGAGCAGCACCATGTAGAGGGTGAGGTTGTGCGCCCGCGCGTACCGCTTGGCGGCCTCCAGCGTCTCGCCGTCGACGGACGCGAAGAGCGTCGCGCCCGCCGCGGTGGCGACCTCCGCCCGCTGCCAGTCCGTGGTGAGTTGGAGGGTCGGCGCGCCGTCGGCGAACCGAGCGACCCAGTAATCGCGGTGCACCACCATGTCGGTGCCGTTCTGCCGCTCCAGCAGCCCGCGGATCGCCGACCGGTAGTTCGACGGCAGCGGCGGCAGCGCGGCGCCGTCCGCGACAGCTCCGAGGTCCCGGAACAGGATGCCCATCGAGGTGCCGTCGGTGATGATGTGGTGGATGTCGATCGCCACACACGACACGCCGTCGTCGAACTCGAAGTAGCCGACGCGGAACAGCGGGGCGCTGTCGAGCAGGAACGGGCGGACGAACCGCTGCATCTCCCGGCGGGCCGCGCTCTCGTGGCTGTCGCCTTCCGAGGGGGCACCGAGCCGGCGGTGGTCGACCGCGACCGGCACCTCCGCGTGCACCCGCTGGAAGGGTTCCCCATCCCGCAGATGGAACGTCGAGCGGAGGCTGTCGTGCCGTCGCACCAGGACGCGCAGCCATTCCTCCAGCTCGGCGATGTCGAGCGTGCCGGGGCGGATCGTCAGGCCGCTGACGTTGTACGCCACCGACTCCTCGTCGACCTGGCTGGAGACGAACATGCTGCGCTGGGCGGCGGTCAGCGGCAGCTCGTAGGACTCGACGACGTGCTCCACGGGCACCGGGCGGCGGGTCGACCCGCTCAACCTCGACCGGATCAGGCTTTCGTCGACCCCGTGGGCGCGGATCACCACCTCCGCAAACTCGTCGAACGTCGGCTTCGTCAGCAGGGTGGTCGGCGGGAGGTCGATGCCGAGCACCGTGTTGAGCAACTGCGTGATCTTCACTGACGAGATCGAGTCGCCGCCGAGGGCGAAGAAGTCGTCGGCGTCGCGGATCGTCGGGTAGCCGAGAATGCCGGACCACACCCCGGCGATCACCTTGCGGGGCACCGCGTCCCCGTCGGACCCCTGGAGCCCTTCGAGGTGCGACGGCCGGGACAGGATGACCCGGAGCCGGTCGACCGGGTCGGCCGGTTCCTGCTCCCTCTCGCCGGGAACCGGATGCGCCCGGACCGTCTCGTCCCACAGTCGCACGTGCTGGAACGGCTGGGGCGGCAACGGTACCCGCCGCACGCCCGCGTCCCGGTCGAGGTCGGCGAACGGCCGGGCGCGACCCGCCAGGAAGGCGGTGACCGCGTCGCGGAGGTGACCGGAGCCGGCGCCGAACCGCCACGGCGCGTCCTCGCGCAGCACGGCGCCGTCGTCCACCGAGGGCGAGTCGTCGGCCTGCTCCGGACGCAGCAGCCGGAGCAGGCCGTCGCGCAGGCCGGCACGGGTCTCGCACAGGATGACCGCTCGGACGGCCTGGTGCTCGCGGCCCACCTGCATGGTGAAGCACACGTCGGCCAGGCGGTGCTCGGGATGGCGGTCGAGGTGCTCCAGGTGCAGCGCCGCGGTTCGGGCCAGCAGCTCCTCGTTCCGCGCCGAGATCGGGAAGACCCGCGGCTGGCGTGCCTGGTCGGAGACGGCCGCTCGGGCCGGCGCCTCCTCCAGCACGACGTGGCAGTTCGTTCCGCTCAGGCTGAAGCTGCTCACGCCGGCGCGGCGGGGGGTGTCGCCCTCCTCCCACTCGGTGAGCCGGTCGGCGACGTAGACCGGGCTGTTGGCCAGGTCGAGCAGCTCGTTCGGCACGTCGAAGTGGATCGACGGCGGAATGGTCCGACGATCCAGGCACATCAGGGTCTTGATCAGTGACGCCAGTCCGGCGGCCCCGACGGTGTGGCCGATGTTGGTCTTCACGGAGCCGATCGCGCAGAACTGCCGGCGATGGGTGAACTCGGCGAAGGCGCTGGTCAATCCCTTGACCTCGATCGGGTCACCCAGCGTCGTGCCGGTGCCGTGGGCCTCGATGTAGGACACCGACTCGGGCGCGATGCCGGCGCGTTTCCACGCGCTGACCAGCAGGTTTTTCTGCGCCTGCGCGTTCGGGGCGGTGAGGCCGTTGCTGCGGCCGTCGTTGTTGACCGCGCTGCCGAGGAGCACGCCGTAGACGTGGTCACCGTTGGCGAGCGCGCGCGAGAGCGGCTTGAGGTAGACCCCGGCCACGCCCTCGCTCCACACCGTCCCGTCGGCTGCGGCGTCGAAGGCCCGCACCCGGTGGTCGGCGGACTCGGTCTCGTTGCCGAGGCTGGACGGCGACAGGAAGAGGTTGATGGCGGCGACGAACGCGGTGTCGCAGTCGCCGTTGCGGAGGGCCTTGATCGCCGCGTCCACCGCGACCAGGCCGGACGAGCATCCGGTGTCGATGACGGTGGCCGGTCCGCGGAGGTCGAACAGGTACGACAGCCGGCTGGCCAGGATGCCCGACCACGAGCCGGTGATGGCCGCGAAGTCCAGTTCCGAGAGGAACGGCAGGTATGACGTGATCAGCCGGTGCGTGTGGTCGTTGCCGACGAAGATGCCGGTCCTGGAACCGTACAGCTCGCTCCTGGCGTATCCGGCGTCCTCCATCGTCTCCACCAGCACCTCCAGGAGGTTGCGGTGGTACGGGTCGAGCTGCGTCGCCACGTGCGGCGGGATGCCGAAGTACTCCGCGTCGAACAGGTCGATGCGGTCCAGGTAGCCGCCCTTGCGGACTGCCGAGGTCCCGCCCTCGACCCGCCGGAGGTCGTCCAGGCGCAGCGGCGGGAAGTCGCCGATCGACTCACGGCCGTCGACCAGATTGCGCCAGAACTGCTCCTTGTCCGACGCGCCGGGAAAGCGGCAGGCCATGCCGACGACGGCGATCCGGTCGTCGGCGTCCCGGCCGTCGTCACCGATCGCCCGGATGAACTCCTTCGCCCGGTCGACGTCCAGCGCCTCCTGCTTGACCTGCATGAGCAGGTACCGCAGCAGGTCCTTCTTGAGCTCGGCGTTCGACCTCATGCCTGGTTCCTCCCCGCACCGTCGGCGTCGGCGGCGAACATGGTGGTGAGCTCCGCGTCGCCGATCTCCGCCAGGACGTCCTGGAGTGACTGGTCCATATCCCCGAAGTCCGCCGCGCCGGGCTCGGCCGGGCCGGACTCCGCCGCGATGCGCTCCTCGATGTAGCCGGCAAGGCTGGCGACGCTCGCGTAGGAGTACAGGTCGGCGATGTCGATTCGCCCGGGGTAGACGTCCTCGACCCGCTGCAGAAGCTGCGCCGTCATCAGCGAGTTGCCGCCCAGGTCCTGAAAACTCATGTGGGCGTCGACCTCCGCCATGCCGAGCACCGCGCCGTAGACCGCACCGATCCTCAGTTGAATCTGGTTCGGGTCGGACAGGCCGACGACCCGGACCTCGGTCGTCTCGCCGCCGGAGGACGACCCGCCCGCACCCGCCCGCGCGACGGCGTCGGCGACGTCGTCGTCGAGCAGGAACGGCATCTCGTCCAGCCGTTCGTGCAGCACCCCGAGGTCGAACCGGGTCGGGATGACGCCATCGGCCGGGTCGCGCAGGAAGTGGCTCAGCCAGGCCAGGCCGTCCTTCACGGTGAGGGCGCGGAACGGCGAGTCGCCGTCGCCGATCCCGTACTGCACCGCCATGCCGACCTCGGACCACGTCGGCCAGTTGATCGACAGCGCGCGGACGCCCTCGGTCCGCGCCCGCACCGCCAGGGAGTCCATGAACGCGTTGGCGCTGCAGTAGTCGCCCTGCCCCTGCCCGCCGGTGATCGCGGTGATCGACGAGAAGAACACCAGGAAGGCGCCGGGGTGTTCCTTCGCCAGCTCCACCAGGGCGACACTGCCGTCGACCTTGGGCGCCAGCACGGCGTCGAAGACCGGACGGGGTTTGTTCGCCAGGAACCCGTCGCCCGCCACACCCGCGGCGTGGACGATGCCGCTGAGGGTCACGGCCTCCTGTCGCAGGCGCGCGGTCAGGCCGCGCACGTCGGCCTCCCGCGACACGTCGCACTCGACGTACTCGGCACCGGCGATCTTCTCGACGCGCCGCGCGATCTCCTCGGCCAGGGGCCTGCGGCCCAGCAGGATGATCCGCTCGGCGCCCTCGCGGGCCATCTCCTCGGCGATGCCAAGGCCGAGGCCGCCCGCACCACCGGTGACCAGGAACGTCCCGCCCCGGTACAGCGGCTCGCCCGTTTCGTCGGCCGTCTCGGCGTATCGCAGGCGCCGCAGGTAGCTCTGCGAGCCACGGATCGCCCGCAGCGCACCGCCCGAGCCGCCCAACGCCTCCCGGACAAGGAAGTCCAGGTCCACGTCCGCACCCGCGTCCAGCACGTCCACCCGCAGGTGCCGGTGCTCCTGCCCGACCACCTGCGCGAGCGCTTCGGTGGCGGCGGAGTACGGATCGGTGACCCCGTCGCCGGGCCCGACCTGCCAGGCGTGTCCGCCCAGGACCTTCAAACCGCGGGTGAGTTTGACCCGGTGCGCCACGAAGGCGCGGTACAGCTCGAACAGCGCGTCCACGCCGGCTGCCCGCCGCTGCCCGGGGGTGAGCGCCGCCTCGCCGGCGACGTCGGGTGCGGTGAAGTCGGTGGCGAACAGGACGCCGTCGACCCCCTCCTGCCGCAGCCGTGCGGCCACCAGCTCCGCGCCGGCCTCGTCCAGGGCGAACACGTTCCGACTCTGGTCGGTCCGCTCGCCGACGTAACACGGGACGACCCGGTGTCCCTGCGCCTCGACCGCGACGACCAGCCGCCTGCCGGCCGGGTTGTCCAGCACCACCGGCGCCCACACCGCGCCGCCGGCCGCCTCCGCCGCCACCCGCGGCACCGCGAGCCACTCGACCTGGAGGAAGCGGCGCGGTCCCGCCAGGCTGAACCGCTGCCAGTCGACCTTCTTCACGGTGTAGTCGGTGATCCGCGCGAACGGCTCACCGTCGACGTCGACGAGGTCCACGTCGTAGGTGATGGTCTCGCCCTCGTGGCTGTCGTCGCGGACGGTACGGATCAGCGAGTAGAACGTCTCCGGCATGGGCCGGTGCAGGACGAAGCTCTTGTACATGTACGGCAGGAACGTCTCGCCGCTGTTCTGCGAAATGAGGTTCACCGCGTTGTCGAGCTTGGCCGGGTGCAGGCCGAATGTCTCGCTCGGCACGCCCTCCGGCAGGCGCAGCAGGGTCAACGCGCCGGTCTCGTGCCTCCACACCGCCCGGACGTTGTCCCAGCGCGCACCGAATTGGAACACGCCCGTGTCGGTCTCGGTCGGGTACGGGTCGGTCACCTCGATCGCGGCGCGCTTCTGGGCGTCGATGTCGACGGGTGCCGCCGGGCCAGCGTCGCCCAGCGGGCTGATCCGACCCTCGACGTGCGTGATCCACTCGCCGCCCTGCGAGCTGGCCACCTGGAAGGAGTAACCCCGCTCCAGCCGGTCCAGCCGGGTCCGCACGGTCGTCTCCTCGCCCTCCTCGACGGCGAGGGGGACCAGGAAGAACACGTTTTCGAACCGCATGCTGCCGGTGTTCTCCACCGCGGCCAGCGCGGCACGCGCCATCTCCAGGTACGTCGTGCCGGGCACCACGGGCCGGTGCTCGATGCGGTGGTCGGACAGCACCCAGTGCCGGTCGACCGACAGCGTGTTCTCGAACACGATCGCGGCGTCCGAGCGGCTGATCTCCGCGCCCAGCAGGGGGTTGGTCTCGGTGCCGCCGAAGCTCCGCACGCTCGTGCGCATGGGCCTGGCCCAGTGGCGGATCTTCTCGAACGGGTAGGTGGGCAGGGGTACCCGCTGACGCGGCTCGTCGGCGTAGAACTCGGCGAACTCGACGCGGGCGCCGCGGACGTAGGCGTTGGCCAGCTCGGTGAGGGCGGCCTTGTCGCCCCGCGAGCGGTACTCGGCGAGTTTGGCGTTGGCCGAGTCGGAGAGCCGCTTGCCGGTCTGGGCCGTGATGTCGCCGGGACCCAGGTCGCTCCGCTTGTCGCTGACGACGGCGTGTACGCCGTGGTGGACGCCCTGCTGCTCGTCGGTGCCGAGACCGCGCCGCCGGAGCCGGTCGACCGACTCGGCCAGTTGCTCCTTCGTCGCCGCGATCACCATGACGCGGTGCTCGTGGTGACCTCGGCCGATGTTGGACGTGTAGCAGATGTCGGCGAGCGACCACGGGCTGTCCGCCAGCACGGCCGCGTACCCGTCGAGGAGCTCGGTCAGGGCCGCCTCGGTCTTGGCGCTGACGGTGAAGCAGTAGCGCTCCCGCAGCTGCTGCCCGGCGCGGTAGCGGGGTGCCTCCTCCAACACCATGTGGCAGTTCGTGCGGATGAAGCCGAACGAGCTGATCCCGGCCCGCCGGGGTTCGCCGTTGGTGTCCCACGGCATAAGCCGGTCGTTGACGTACAGCGGGCTGTCGGTGAAGTCGATGTAGGGGTTGGGCACCTCGAAGTTCGCCGAGGGCGCCAGCAGGCCGGATTCGAGCGACTTGACGACCTTCGCCAGCGAGGCCGACCCGGACGCGGCCACCATGTGGCCCATGGTGGTCTTGAGGGATCCGATACCGCAGAACTGCTTGCGGTCGGTGTGCCGGCGGAACGCGTTGGTCAGGCCCTTGACCTCGATCGGGTCACCGAGAACGGTCCCGGTGCCATGGGCCTCCACGTACGTGATCGTCTCCGCCGGCACGTCCGCCTTGGCCCAGGCGTCGAGGATGACCCGCTCCTGCATCAGCGCGTTGGGCGCGGTGATGCTGTTCGACGTGCCGTCGTTGTTGATGGCGGAGGCCTTGATGACGGCGCGCACGTGGTCGCGGTCGGCCAGCGCCTTCTTCAGCGGCTTGAGCAGCACGATGCCGGCGCCTTCGCCCCACAGCGTGCCGTTGGCGTGGGCGTCGAAGGTGCGCACGCTGTCGTCGCCGGAGACCACGTTGTCCATCGTCGCGCCGGACAGGAAGCTGGTCTTCGGCTCGCCGCCGGAGGACAGGTTGATGCCGCCCGCCAGGGCCATGTCGCACTCGCCGAGCAGCAGTGACTGGATGGCCTGGTGGACGCTGACGCTGCCGGCGGAGCATGCGGTGTCGGTCATGATGCAGGGGCCTTTGAGGTCCAGCAGGTAGGAGATGCGGCTGGCGACCATCCCCTCCCACGAGCCGGACAGCTGCATCGGATGCCGCTCGGAGAACATGCGGTAGTAGGAGTAGTTCGACTGGTCGCGGCCGAGGAAGACTCCGGTCCTCGACCCGATCGCGCTCTCGCCGCCGTAGCCGGCGTTCTCCAGCGCCTCGTACGCCACTTCGAGCGCGATGCGCTGGTTCGGGTCCATGTAGTCCGCTTCGAGCGGGGGGATGCCGAAGAAGCGGGAGTCGAAGTGGTCGATCCGGTCCAGATAACCGCTCACCGAGTAGAGCCGGTCGAGGTCGGCCTCGTCGACCGGCCGGCCCAGCATGACCTCCGCGTAGTACGGGTTGCGGAGGATGTCGTACATGTCCTCCTTACGGGACTGCGGATAGTCCCGGATGCAGTCCCGGCTCACCTTGAGGAACTCCCAGAACTGGTCGACGTTCTTGGCCTCGGCGAACCGACCGGCCAGTCCGATGACCGCGATGTCCTCGTGCAGGTTCGCTTTCGACAGTTCGAGCAGCAACCGCTTGGTGCGGTCACGGTCGATCTGATTGTTGACGAACTGCTCGAGGATGAAATCCTTCACGCTGCTCATCTGGTTTCCGTTTCCTCAAGTAGGCCCTGGCTGCCGCCGACCGTGATCGAGCCCTGTTCCAGCAGGTCCAGCAGTTTGTCGATGTCGCTCTCGTCCGCCCTGACTGCCGGCGGCGGCCCTTCGGCGGCCGGCTCGTCCGGGTGCAGCCTGGCCCTGAGGCAGGCCACCTGGGCGGCGACGGTGGTGTGGCGGAAGAGGTCCGTGATGTCAATCAGACCCGGGTAGCGCTCGTCGTAGAGCTTCAGCATCTGCGCCGTCAGCAGCGAGTTGCCGCCGAGGTCACCGAAGTCCTCGTGCGCGTCGAGCACGTCGAGGTCGAGCGCTTCCGCCCAGATCTCCGCTACGCCCCGTTCGAGGTCGCCGACCTCTTCGAGCCCGTGCACCTCGACGGCACGCCCGACCGCGCTCCGGCCGGCGTCGCGCGGCACCTGCCGGGTCGCCTTCCGCATCCGGCCGGGCATGAGCACCGGCGGATGGCCACCGGAGGTCATCAGGGCGTCGAGCAGGTCCACCGCCTCGGCGGTGTCCAGCGGCGGGAACAACTCGTCCTCGTCGGCCGCGTCCATGCGCTGGGCGATGCCGGTCTCGCGCCACGCCGGCCACTGGATGCTCAGGCCGGGTAGCCGCTCGCGGTCGCGGTACTGGGCCAGGCTGTCCAGCACCAGGTTCGCCGCCGTGTAGTCGGACTGGCCCGGGTTGAGCAGGAGCCCGGCGATGCTGGAGAACGCGACGAAGTAGTCGGGCCGGTCCGCCAGGGTGGCCTCGTGCAGGTACACCCCGCCCAGTGCCTTGGGCCGGTAGACCGCCATGAACTCGTCGAGGTTCTTCGTGTACAGGAACCCGACGCCGGGCCGCCCTGCGAGGTGCAGCACGCCGGACACCCGGCCGTGCCGCGCGCGGAGGTCGCGCACCGTCCCCTCGACGGCCCGCCGGTCGCCCAGGTCGAGCCGGACGACCTCGAACACGTCCAGATCACGCTCGAACTCCGCCCATTCCGGCCGGGTCTCGGCCGCCCGGTCGGACCCCAGCAGGACGAGTTTGCGGACGCCCCGCCGGATCAGGTGCCGCGCAACGGCGGTGCCGAGGTCGCCCGTGCCACCCGACATGACGGTCACCCCGTCGCCACCGGACAGCGGCGCCCGGTCACCGTCGGGCAGCGGGATCGGCTGCCGCTTCACCTGCGGCTCGTACGGGTGCCCGTTGCGGTAGAGCAGGAACGGCGGCCGGTCAACGCTGGTGGCCTCACCCACCAGCAGCGCCGGGCCGGTGTGCTCGTCGCTGTCGACGCACCGGATACCGAGCGCCTTGTACTCCAGGGCCGCGACGCGCATCATGCCGAGCAGGCCGGCCTGGCCGGGGTGCAGCGCTGTCTCGTCACCGGTGACCGCGAGCGCGTTGTGCGTCAGGACCACCAGTCCGCCGACGAACCCGAACTGCCGCTCCGAGATGAGCTTGAGCAGGCCCAACGCCCCTTCGACCGGCTCACTCGGGTCGGCGAGCGGGTCGCCCTCGGCCGGTTGGCAACCCACCACGCCGAAGGCGAACTCGCGGCGCTCGCCGAGCCGCTCGTCGCCGACCGCGTCGGTGACGCTCGACACCTGGACGCAGTCGTAGCCGGCCGCTTCGAGGTGCCCCCGGACGCCGGCGAACGTGGTACCGACATCTCCACAGAGCAGGACGGTTCCGCTGCCGCGCCGGGACGGCGTCGGCAGGGCGACGCGTCGGTAGGTCTGGACGTACCCGTACTCGCCGGGCCCCGTGACGTCGAGGTCGACCGCCGACTTGATGCAGTAGTTGTCCACCGTCAGCAGCACCCGGCCGGTCGGATCGACCACGGTCACGTCGAACGCGTACAGCGCACCGGCCACAGACTCGGGCCGCTTGCGGAAATAGGCGAGCACCCGGGCGGGCAGTGAGTCGCGGACGGTCAGCACGCCGTAGGAGAACGGCAGGTACAACCGTTCCTGGTCGTAGACGTTGCTCGGCGCGTTGATGACGGTGTCGAACAGCGAGGGGTGCAGGACGTAGTCCGACAACTCGGACCGGTACCGCGACGGCAGCTCGAACTCGTACAGCAGCTCGGTCGACTCCGGGTCGGCGTGCCCGGCGCCCAACGTCGCGGTCCACCGTTCACTGACGTCCAGCCCCTTGGCGCGATCGGAGCCCTCGGGTTCCCGCAGTGGCCGGTCCAACCGCCGCCGCAGGCCCTCGACGTCGAGCGACGCGACCGGCCCGGCGGCGACGTCGCGGACCAGTTCGCCCCGGGCATTCTCCACCCAGTCACCGTCGGCGCCCCGACTGGCGATGGTGACGGTACTGATGTCGCCCGAGGTCTCGAAGATGACGTGCACCTCCTTCTCCTCGCCGTCGGCCACCGCGAGCGGGGCAGCGAAGAAGACGTTGCGCAGCGTCACGTCCGACTCGGCCAGGCCGAGCCGCCGCGCCGACATCACGACCATCTCGACCAGCCCGGTACCGGGTAGCACGCTGACGCCGTGGATGCGGTGTTCGGCCAGTTCCCAGAAGTTCTCGGGGGCGAGCCGGCACACCACGATGTCGCGGTGCAGCGAGCGCACCACGTCCGCGCCGTCGACCAGGCCCCGGCGGCCCTGGTCGACGGGGTCGATCCAACAAGGCGTCCGCTCGAACGGGTACGTGGGCAGCGATGTCCGGCGGCCGCCCTCGGGCGCGGCCCGCTGCCAGTCGACCTCGGCGCCGCGCGAGTAGAGGGATGCCAACCCGCGCAGCGCGGCGCGGTCGGGCGCCACGGCGGTGCCGGCCACGACCGCTGCGGCCTCCCGGTTCAGCTCGTCGTGCTCGGAGTACAGCAGGTCGTGCGGCTCGCGCTTCTCGCCACGCTCCAGCACCAGGCGAAACGTGCCCCGGCTCAGGTCCGGATTCGCGCTCCTGCCCTCGCCGTCCTCGACGAACCGGGTCAGCAGCGTGCCGAGCTCCGCCTGGCTCTCGAAGACGAACGCGGCGCGCACGCCGTGGTGCAACCGGCCGACCGACGCGGTGAAGGCGAGATCGGCGAGGTCCACCTCGTGACGGGACAGAAAATCGCGGTAACGCTCGGCGAGCCTGGTCAACGCTGGGGCGTTCCGGGCGCTGAGCGGCAGCAGGAAGCAGGATGGCGAGCCCATGCCGGCACGGTCGGCGGCCGGCTCCGGGTCCGCGCTCCGCAGCACGAGGTGACAGTTCGTCCCGCTCAGGCCGAAGCTGTTGATGCCGGCGAACAGCGTCTCCCGCTCGTCGTCGGACCAGGCCACCGTCCGGTCGTTGACGAATACAGGCGTCTGCGCGAACGTGATGTTCTGGTTGGGCTCCTCGAAGTTGAGGCTCGCCGGCAGGACCCGGTGCTTGAGCGACAGGACGAGTTTGGCCAGCCCCGCGAGGCCGGAGGCGTTGTCCATGTGGCCGATGTACGTCTTGACCGTGCCGATACCGCAGAACTGCTTGCGGGCGGTCTGTCGGGAGAACGCCCGCTCGATGCCGCTGACCTCGACGGGGTCGCCGAGCCTGGTGGCGGTGCCGTGCGCCTCGATGAAGCTGACCTGCTCGGCCCTGACCCCGGCGTCGGCGAGGGCCTCGGTGATGAGGTCGGCCTGCGCGTCGGCGTTGGGCGCGGTGATGCCGTTCGACGCCCCGTCCTGGTTGATCGCGCCGCCCATGATGACGGCGTGGATGTTGTCGCCGTCGCGCCGCGCCCGTTCCAGTGACTTGAATACGAAGACGACACACCCTTCAGCGGCGGTGGTGCCGTCGCACTTCTGGTCGAACGTCCGGGTGTGCCGGTCTGCGGCCAGCGTGTCCTGGATGTCCTTGAGGCCGATGCCGGACTCGTCGTCGGCGTCGACCGGGAGCAGGTCGGTCTTGACGGCGCCGACGATCGCCATCGAGCACTCGCCGTTCTGGATCGCGCGGTACGCCGTGTACGCGGCGACCAGGCCCGACGAGCAGGCCGTGTCCACCAGCAACGACGGTCCCCGCAGGTCAAGCAGGTAGGCGATCCGGCTGGCGATCATCGACCGGATGTTGCCGGCGACCGCGATCTCGGGCGCGCCGGGGTCGACCGCCTGGATGATCGCTCGGTAGTCCTCGCCGAAGTCGGCCGACATGCCCGCGTAGACGCCGACCTTCCCACCGCCGATGTCCTTGTTCAGGTAGCCGGCGTCTTCGAGCGCGGCCCAGGCGGTCTCCAGGAAGATCCGCTGATTCGGGTCGATCGCCTTGGCTTCCTGCCGGGACAGCGAGAAGAACCGGTAATCGAACTCGGACACGCTGGGCAGCCGGGTGCCGCCGGAGTAGCGCTCGGCCGCGATCGGCAGCCGCACGCCGCGTGCGGCGAGGTAGGCGTCGACGTCGGCACGTCGGGCTTCCGGCAGGTCGCGGTACCCCTCCTCGCCGCGCAGCAGCCTCGACCAGAACTCGTCGAGGTTCTCCGCCTCGCCGATCCGACCGCTCATCCCGATGACGGCGACGGGTTCGGCTCTGCGCCGTGGGCTGGAGCGCGTGACGCGGACGTCGGCACCGTCCGGGGGCTCCGTCAGGTCCAGGTCGTCAAGATCGAGCAGGGAGCTCATGTGGCGAGCGCCCCCTCGTTCGTCCGGAGGCCGACCTCACGGGTGCGGCGCAGGATCGACTCGATGCGGTCCCGCTGCTCGGCCTCGGCGACCCGCTTTGTCCGCATGATGGTGAGCAGCAGGTCCAACGCGGTCTGTTTCTGCTGGTCGGAGAGCGACTCCTGGTCGAGCTTGCTCAGCTCCTGGAGCTTGCGGTACGACAGGACGACGCCGTTGTGGTATTCGTCGGCGTCGAAGTTCCGGTTCCGGGTGGCCGCGGCGGCGCCCAGGCACAGCCCGACCACCCCGGGCTCGCGCTTCTTCAGCTCGACGAGGTGGTCGAGCACCGCGCCGACCCGATCGGGCTCCTCGTCCAGGCTGTACACCTCGCCCGAGCCGACGGCACCGGTGAGCATCCTCTTCAGGACCTGCTTCGGCCCGACCTCGATCCACACCGCTGCCTTACGGTCCACCAGGGACGCCACGATGTCGCTCCACCGGACCGGACTGGTCAGCTGGACGGCCAGCGTCTCCCGGATGGCCTCGGCGCTCTCGTACGCCTCGCCGGTGACGTTGCTGTAGACCGGGACGGCGGGCTCGGTGATCGTGACCTCGCTCAGCGCCTTGGTGTACTCGGGCAGCGCGCCGGCCATGAACGTGCTGTGGAACGCGCCGGCGACGTTGAGTTTCACCACCCTCGCCCCACGGTCCTCGAGGTAGGCGGTCATACCCTTGAGGCCGTCCAGGCTGCCCGACAACACAGTCTGCAGCTCACCGTTGTAGTTGGCGACCTGCACGTCGTGACCCGCCGCGTTGAAGTCCTCGACGCACTTCTCCACGTCGGCGACCGGCATCCGCACCGTGGCGATCATCCCGGTGCCGCTGTCTGCGGCGCAGCCCTCCATCGCCTCACCGCGCACCTTGACCAGGCGTACCGCGTCCTCGAACGTCAGCGCGCCCGCCGCGAGCAGCGCGGTGATCTCCCCCAGGCTGTGCCCGGTCAGGTAGGAGACCGGCACCTTCCGCCCTGCGGTCATCACCTCGTACATCGAGTAGCTGAGCACCAGCAGCGAGACCTGGGCGTACCTGGTCCTGGTCACCTCGGCGGGCGGCGCGGTGAAGCACAGGTCGGCCAGCGAGTATCCGACGATGTCGGACGCCTGCCCGAAGCGGTCCCGCACACTCTCGTGCTCGTCGAACCACTTCCTGCCCATGCCCGCGAACTGGGAACCCTGCCCCGGGAACACGATCACGAGATCTTTCATGACTGTACCTTTTTCTTCGACGCGGGCCTGCCCAGGATTCCGAGGACTTTCAGGTGGCCGCCCATCAGCTGTTCCACCCGCGCGGGGTCCACCTCGCGGGCGTGGTCGATCCGGACCACGACGGGGTCGGCCAGGACGTCGATCGCGTACACGACGTCGAAGTGGCGGAGGAGGTCGGCCTCCGCCACCTGCCGGGCGCTGCCGCACGCGACGGACACGGTGCGGTCGACACCCCGGCAGGCGACGAACCGCTGCAGGTCGAGCCGGTCGTTGTGGTCGCGTTGCCGCCGGTAGTCGGCCAGCACGTCGGCCAGGTCGGCCGTGCCAGCGAAGTCGAACCGGACCACGGTCGCCCGGGCGTCGTCGTCGACGACGCACAGCGAGATGTCGTCCGTTCCGAGCAGTTTGTGGAGGGTGACGGCGAGCGCGACGTGTGCCAGGTCCGCCGGATCCTGCGCCCCGCTCGTACGCAGCCGTCGCAGGGTGGCCATGGTCCGTGCGGGCAGCACGGCCTCGACCCGGCCGTCCGCGGTGGTGTCGTGCGCGAACCACGATTCGGGCAGCTGGACACCGAAACCGGTCAGCAGCGCGTCGGCTTCCTGCCCGGCGAGCCTGGAATCCAGGAGCTTGCGGAGCTTCCCGATCGTCGGGTTCGCGAACAGGTCGCTCACGTCGAGCATGCCCGGGAACCGCTGGTGCAGCTCCTCCATCAGCAGGACCAGGCTGAACGAGTTGCCACCGAGGTCGAAGAAGCTCTCGTCGGCGCCGATCGGAACCTCGCCGAGGACCTTGCGCCATGCCGTGACTAGTTCCTGGGCGACGCCCGTGCCCCGCTCCTCGGGACGCCCCGGCTCCACCGGCTGGCCGGCCTGTGCCACCAGCGTCTTGCGGTCGACCTTGCCGCTCGTCGTCATGGGGATGTCCGACACCACGGCCAGGGTCGCCGGGACCATGTAGTCGGTCAGCCGCTCGGCCAGCCAGTCGCGCAACGCCTCCGGCGCCAGGTAGCCGCCTTCGCGTACCTGATAGAACGCGCGGATGACCTGGCTGCCGCTCGGCAGGTCCTGGACGATCACCGCTGCGCCGGTCACCAGGTCGTGCCCGGTGATGGCGAGTTCGATCTCGCCCAGCTCGACCCGGTAGCCGCGGATCTTCACCTGGTCGTCCATCCGGCCCAGGCAGTGGACCTCGCCGCCCTGCCACAGCGCGCGGTCGCCGCTGAGATAGATCCGGCCGTCCCCGAACGGGTTCGGGAGGAACCGCTCGCGGGTCAGCTCGGGCCGGTGCAGGTACCCGGGCGACACACCCAGCCCGCCGATCCACAGGTTCCCGGTCACCCCCTCGGGCACCAGCCGGAGGTTGTCGTCCAGCACGTAGAACGTGGTGTTGGCGATCGGGGTACCGATGCTGACCCCGGTGTCCCCGGTGAGGTCCTTGACGCTCGACCAGATGCAGGTCTCGGTCGGGCCGTAGACGTTGTAGACGCCCAGCGACGGGTGCTCCCGCAGTCGCGGCAGCAGGTCCTCCGGGAACGCTTCGCCGCCGACGACGAGTTTGTCCAGCCGCGCCAGCGTGGCGCGGCCCGCCTCGGGGTCGGCGAACAGCAGGCGCAACCGGGTCGGCGTCATCTGGAGGTACTCGACGCCGTTGGCCGCGACGAACTCGGCGATCTCCGCTGGCGTACGGACCTCCGACTCGCCCGCCACCACGACCGTTCCGCCGGTGACCAGGGTCAGCAGCGTCTCCAGCAGGTGGATGTCGAACGACGGGGTGGTGAGGCAGCCCACCACCTTCTGGTCGGCCCACCCGAGCGCCTCGGGCATGCCGACGAGGAAGTTCGCCAGCGACCCGTTCGTGACCGTGACGCCCTTGGGTGTACCGGTCGACCCGGACGTGAAGATGACGTACGCCAGGTCGTCCGGCCCGCCCGGCGACCCGGCCGGCGGGGACGGGTCGACCGAGGTGTCCGCCGGCAGATGGAGCGCGATGTCGCCGAGTTCCACCGCGGCGGCCAGCTCCTTGCCGCAGACGACCCTCGTGGGGTCGGCGGTGTCGATCACGAGCCGGAGCCGCTTCGTCGGGTCCTTCACGTCCATCGGGAGCCACGCGGCGCCGATCCGGTTGACCGCGAGCATCAGCGTGACCAGCTCGGGTGTCGGCGGCAGTAGGAGCCCGACCAGGTCACCCCGACCGAGGCCGTGCTCGCGCAGCACACCCGCGTACCGGTGCACCCGTTCGGCGAGGTCGGCGTAGCTGACCTCCTCGCCGCGGTACCGGATCGCGGGTCGTCCCGCGTGCTCCCGCACCACCGTGTCGAACATCTCGGCAAGGGCCGGCAGGTCCGCGACGACCGGCCCGGTGCCCAGGGCCAGGAGCCGGTCCCGGGTCTCGTCGTCCAACCGGGACAGGTCGCCCACCGTCTGGTCCGGCTCCCGGACCACCCTGGCGATCAGGTCCACGTACTGCTCGGCCAGCTCGGTCATCCGCCGCTCGCCGTACACGCCGGAGAAGTTCAGGTCGCCGAACAGGCCGCCGTCGCGCTCGGTGAGCTCCAGGGCGAGCGCGAACATCGAGCGGGGCACCCCGAAGTCCTCCGACGTGCCGGTGACGTCGCCGAACCGGTGCACGCGTTCGCGGGCGTTGGTGAAGGTGAACATCACGTCGAACAGGGGGTTGCGCCCGAAGTCCCGGTCGAGGTCCAGCTCCTGGACCAGGACCTCGTAGGGGTAGGGCGAATGCTCGACGGCGGCGAGGCTGGTGTCACGCACCGCGCGGAGCAGGTCCGGCAGGCGGGTGTCCGCGGTGGTACGGATGCGCAGCGGCAGCGACTGGGCGAACATGCCGACGGTGTCGTCGAACGAGCCGATGATCCGCTGGTCCAGGGGGACGCCCACGCACAGGTCGTCGGTGTCCGCGGCGGTGGCTAGCAGCACCGACCACAGCGACAGGTAGAAGATGAACGGCGTGGTGCGGTGCCGCTCGATGACCGCCTTGGCCGCCTGGTGCAGCGCGTCGTCGATCCGGAAGTAGTGGTGCGTTCCGGTGAAGTCGTTGACCAGCGGGTACGGGGAGTCGGTCGGCAGGTTCAGCGGCGGCGGGACGGTCTCGAACTCGCGCAGCCACCACCGCCGGTGTTCCTGGTAGGAGGGCAGGCCGACGGAGCGCGCCTGCTGCCGGACGAACGACGGGTAGCCGTCGGACCGTACCCGCGTCAGCTCTCCCCGCCCGAGGTACTCGGCGAGGTCGTTGAGGAGGATGTCGATCGTTCCGCCGTCGGCGATGATGTGGTGCAGCGAGAGCAGCAGGTGGTGGGTGCCGTCCTCGTCGATGACGATGCCGTAGCGCCACAGCGGCGGGTTCGCCAGGTCGAACGGCCGGTTCATCACCGCGACGACGTCCTCGGTGCGCAGTCCGGGGTCGCGCCTGTGGTCGAAGAGGTGGAACTCCGGGGTGACCTGCGCCGCGACGCGTGCCGTGATGTCGGTCGCGTCGATCTCGTAGTAGCCGCGCAGCTTCTCGTGCTTGTCGGCGATCGCCTGGAATGCCTCGGCGAGCCGCTCCCGGTCGGGGGCACCGTCGAAGCGCAGACCGGCCAGGATCTGGTAGGCCTCGTTACCGCCGCGCATCCGCGACAGCACGTAGATTCGCTTCTCCTGCTCGGACACCGCGGTGGGGTCGAGCGGTGCGAGGTCGGCGTCCCGGGGTCCGGCGGGCAGCCCGCGCGGCGCGGTCGACGTCGACCGCCGGAAGTCGAACCCGCCGCGGCGCAGCGCGTCGACGCTGGTGCGGATGGCCTCGAAGATGCGGTCCTGATGCTCGCGGGTGTGCGCCAGCGAAAAGAAGGCGGTCCGGCGTTCCCACACGTAGACGCCGTGGAACACCATGAGCTTGAAGAACAGGTTCAGCGTCAACGACATGTGGCTCATGTCGCGCGGGACGAGCGTCTCGTACTTGTACAGCGACGCGAAGTGCGACACCTTCAGCGGCACTTCCTCCGCCTCGAAGTAGTCGTTCACGCGACGCGCGAAGTCGGCGGTGACCTGGTTGAGAGCGGCGAGTTCGGTGGCGCCCCGCTCTCGCAGGTAGGACAGCACGGCCCGGCACGCGGCCATCGTCAACGGGTGCTTGCAGAAGGTCCCGGCGAAGAACGTCGTTGGCACCGCCGGCGTGGAGTCGTCAACGTCCGACCACGCGCCACCGTCGACGGCGTCGAGGTACTTGCTCCGGCCGGCGATGATGCCGATCGGCATCCCGCCCCCGACGAGCTTGCCGTACAGCGACATGTCCGACTCGACGCCGAAGTGCTCCTGCGCACCGCCCAGCGCGATCCGGAAACCCACGATCATCTCGTCGAAGATCAGCGCGATGCCGTGCTCCGTGCAGATCTCGCGCAGCTCCCGCAGGAACTCGGTGGGCTGCAACGTCGGGTTGCGCGACTGGACCGGCTCGACCAGCACGGCGGCCAGTTCGGGGCCGTGCCGCCGGATGCGGTCCAGCGACTCGGCACTGCCGTAGGTGAGCACCATCGTGTCGTCGACCGCCGACTGCGGAATGCCGATCGAGGTGGGGATGCTGTCCTCGCCGTCGGCCTCGGCCAGCACGGCGTCGTAGCTGCCGTGGTACGAGGTGAGGAACCTGACCACCTTGTCCCGCCCGCTGACGGCCCGGGCCAGGCGCACCGACACCATCACCGCCTCGGTGCCGGTGTTGCAGAACGCGACCCGCTCGGCGCCGGTCATCTCGTGGACCAGCTCCGCGACCTCCCCCGCGATCCGGTTCTGCGGGCCCAGCTCGTAGCCGCGGTCGAGCTGGTCGCGTACGGCATCGAGGATGAAGTCGGGTTGGTGGCCGAAGAAGTGGACGCCGTAGCCCATCGCGGTGTCGACATACTCGTTGCCGTCCAAGTCCCAGAACGTCGCCCCGGACGACCGGGCCGACACGACCGGGTAGACCGTATCCTTGATGCTCGGGTTGAAGTTCAGCGAGGCGATCCAGTCCGCCAGCACCTCGCGGTGCTGCCCGGTGTACGACCTGGAACTGGGGGTCTTCGCGGTGAACCGCGCCACGAAGTCGCGGATGAACGCGCCCTGTTCGGCGGTGAGCCGGTCCTGGCTGAGCTCGATGTTGTTGCTGTACGTGCCGACCTTGCGGGCGGGCGCCGGGCGGCGCTTCGTCACCTCCGGGGCGGCCGGCGCGACCGGCGTGCCGACCGACGCACCCGTCGTCGCGCCCGACAGCACCACCAACTGCTGCTGCATGATCTCCAGCTGCTGCCGGATGATGGCTTCGACGCCGGGCGCCGGCGGGGCCGCCGGGTCGAGTCGACCGCGCGTCTCGGCTACCGGCGCTGCGGCGACCCGCGGCTGCGGGACCGCGGTGGCCGTGGGCTCCGCCGGGGGCACCGGCGCCACCTCGCGGGGCCGGTGTTCGAGGACGAAGTCGGCCAGCAGGCCGGGCGTGTAGAGGGACTCGAAGAACGCCTTGTTCGGGATGTCGATGGCGTACTCGGCCTCGAGGCGCTTGCTCAACTGGACGAGCATCAGGGAGTCGATGCCCAGCGCGAAGAGCTGCACCGACTCGTCGATCGCGTCGAGGCTGACCCCGGTGACCTGGCTGACGCACCGCCTGACGAACATGAGTACCGGCTCGCGATCGGCCATCCGCTGGACACCGGTCCCTTCCTGTTCGGCGACGGCGGACCGCGCCACGTCGATGCGCGCGGGGGCGCGGTCGGAGTACCAGATCCGCTGCCGGTCGAACGGCGTGCGCGGCAGGTCGCGGACGAGGGTGCCGGCCGCGCCGGGCAGCCGGTCGTACTCCAGCGCCCGGCCCAACTGCCAGAGTTCAGCCGCGCTCTCCAGCAGCTGTCGGCAGTCCGAACGTCCCTTTCGCAGGCTCGGGACGACGATGGCGGTGTCCGCGAACTCCTGCGCGATCAGGCCGCCGACCGTGGCCGTCGCGCCGACCTCGACGAAGACCCGCGATCCGCGGCCGATCGCGGCGCCGACGGCCGCCCGGAACAGGACCGGCTCCACGAGGTGCCGGCTCCAGTACGCCGCGTCGATCGGCGCGTCCGCCGTGACCGGCTCGCCGGTCCGCGTCGAGATCCACGAGATGGCCGGCGGGTCGAACTCGTGGTGCCGGATCTGCTCGTACAGGTCGTCGGCGGCCTGGGCCATCCGGACCGAGTGGTACGGGTGCGAGACGTCCAGGCGCTCGGTGAAGATCCGCTGCTTGCGCGCGGCCTTCAACACCTTGGTCATGCTCTCGGCGGACCCGGCGACGGTGGTGTTCTCGGCGGCGTTGACCGCGGCGACGGAGACGTCGGGGTAGTCGGCCAGGAGCTGCTCCGCCCGCTCCCGCGAGCACAGCAGCGTCGCCATGGAGCCGTCGCCGGTCGAGGCCGCCACGACCCGCGCCCGGCGGGTCACCAGGTCGACCGCCTGGGTGAGACTCATGACGGAGGCGAAGCAGGCGGCCGCGTACTCGCCGATGCTGTGGCCGATCACGGCCGACGGCGTGACGCCGAGCGCCTGCCAGTACCGCGCGAGCGCCAACCCGACCGCGAAAATCATTGGCTGGGTGTACCGCGGTGACCGGAACGTCGCCTCGTCGTCGCCGAACATGGCCTCGATCGGGGAGACGTCGCCGATCCGGCGGAACACCCGGTCGATCTCGTCCAACTCGCGCCGGAACAGCTCGGCGTGCTGGTACAGCTCCCGCGCCATGCCCGGGTACTGCGTGCCCTGGCCGGAGAAGACGAACACCTGGCCCGGGTCTACCTGGTCACGGCTGGTCCCGGCGGCCAGCACCGCCTCGACCGCGGCCGGGATGCCGGTGACGGAGTCGCAGACCAGTGCCGCCCGGTGTCGCAGGCCCGCTCGTCGGGCACCCAGCGTGTGGGCGATGTCGGCGAGGTCGGCGGTCGTGCCCTCGCTCCACTCGGCCAGGTTCCGCAGGGCGGTGCGCAGCCCCGCGTCCGACTTCGCCGAGACGGGCAGCAGACGCGGCAGAGCGGGGGACGTCACCGGCGCGGGGCGCGGCTTCGGCTGGTACTCCTCCACGATCATGTGGGCGTTGCTGCCGCTGATGCCGAAGGAACTGATCCCGGCGCGCCGCCGGCCGCCGGTCGGCTGCCACGCGATCTCGTCGGCCACCACCTCGATCGGGATGGCGTCCCAATCGATCAGGCGGTTGCCCACACGGAAGTGCTGGGTGGCCGGGAGACGGCCGTGCTGCATCGACACGATCACCTTGCACAGCGCCGCCATACCCGCCGCGGACTCCAGGTGCCCGAGGTTGGATTTCACGCTGCCGACGTACAGCTTGTCGGTCCGGCCGGCGAAGACCCGGGCCAGGGCGTTGAGTTCCTGCGGGTCGCCGATCGGCGTACCCGATCCGTGGGCCTCGACGTAGGAGACGTCCTCGATCCCGACGCCCGCCTCGGCCATCGCGGCCTCGACCGCCCGTTGCTGGGCGGCGCCGTTCGGGACGGTGAAACCACCGCTCTGACCGTTGTGGTTGATCGCCGATCCGCTGATCACGGCCAGGATGTCGTCACCGTCGCGTTCGGCGTCGGACAGTCGCTTGAGGATGACGACCGTCCCGCCCTCGCTGCGGATGTAACCGTCGGCCCCGTCGTCGAAGCTGCGACACCGCCCGGTCGGGGACAGCGCCTGCAGCCGCGACCACGACACGTGGCCCTCGGGGCTGAGGATCAGGTTCACCGCCGCGGCGACGACCATGTCGCAGCCGCCCTGCCGGAGTTCCCGTCCGGCCTGGTGCAGCGCGTACAGCGAGGAGGCACAGGCCGCGTCGATCGCCTGGCTGGGACCTTCGAAGCCGTAACTGTAGGAGATCCGCCCGGCCGCCGAGTTGGCCATGTTCCCGGTGTAGGTGTACCGCTCGGCCGAGTGACCGAGGTTCTTGCCGACCTGGGCGTAGTCGTTGTTGTAGATACCGACGAAGACACCGACGCGCCGGCCCCGCCCGGCCGTCACCGGGTTGATCCCGGCGTCTTCGAGCGCCTCCCAGGTCAGTTCCAGCAGCAGGCGCTGCTGCGGGTCGATCGACTCGGCTTCCGCCGGTGAGATGCTGAAGAACAGCGGATCGAACTGGTCCACCTGGTCGAGGTAGCCGCCCTGGGTGGTGGTCACCTCGCTGGTGTCGAGGGCGCTGTGCGACCACCGGTCGGCGGGCACCTCCCGCACCACGTCGACCCTGCCGCTCAACGTCTCCCAGAGCTGGTCCCGTGTGCTGATGCCACCGGGCAGCCGGAACGCCATGCCGACCACCGCGATGGGCTCCGCGGAGAACGGGCCCGGCGACGCCGGGGCGGCGGCGCGCGCGTCGGTCGGCTCGCGACCCCGCTCGACCCGGCGGGCCAGCTCGACGGTGAGCGCGTCCGCGGTGGGGTGGTCGATGATGAACGTGTTCTCCAGCGAGACGCCGAGTTCCCGGGCCAGCCCGCTCTGGAGCTCGATCAACTGCATCGACGTGCAGCCCAGCTCGAACAGACTCTTGGTGTGGTCGTCCCGGGCCAGCTCGGGGCCGATCCCGAGCACGCCCGCGACCTGTGCGGACACCAGGCTCGCCAGCGACGGGCCGACACCGGCCGGCCGGGTCGGCGCGGTGTGCGCACCGGAGCCGGCCGACGCGGGCAGGTCCAGGTCGGACAGGTCGATCGGCCGGCCACGCCCGGCGAGCACCGGCTCCCAGTCCACCGCGACACCCTGCACGTGCGCCTCGGCGAGCGAGGTCAGGAAGTGTTCGATGCGCTGCTGGTCGCGACGCAGGGAGGTGAGCACCGGCACCGTCGCGCCGACGGCTTCCACGGTCTGCCGCATGGCCAGGGTCAGCACCGGGTGCGCGCTCAGCTCGACGAACGCCTGGTAGCCGTCGGCCAGCATCGCCCTCGTGGCGCTCTCGAAGAGCATCGGCCGACGCAGGTTGTGGTACCAGTACTCCGCGTCCAGCCCGGCGGTGTCGAACCTCCCGCCCGTCATACCCGAGTAGAACGGGATGTCCGAGGTTCGCGGGTTGATCGACGCGAGCGAGGTCAGCACGGTGTCCCGTACCTCCTCGACGCGCGGCGAGTGCGCGGCCAGCGGCACGGATGTCACGTGCGCGTAGACACCCGCGACGCGCAACTGCTCGGCGGCGAGGGCGAGCACTGCGCTGTCACCGGAGACCACCACCGTGCGCGGCGCCATCACGCCGGAGACGTCGACGTCGTGGCCGTGCTCGGCGAACCACGAGGTCACCTTGTGCACCGGCAGCGCCACCACGGCCATGCCACCCCGGCCGGCCAGCGTCGACTGGGCGCGGCTCCACAGCACGGCGGTCTTCGCGGCGTCGTCCAGGGACAGCGCCCCGGCCACGTGGGCGGCGGCGGCCTCGCCGATGCTGTGCGACACGACCGCGTGTGGCTCGACGCCGTAGGACCGCCACAGCTCGGCGAGCGCGACCATGATCGCGAACAGCACCGGCTGCACGATGTCGGTCTGCTGGTACAGGTCCGGGGAGTCCGACCTCAGCACGTCGACCAGCGACCAGTCCACGTGGGGCGCCAGCGCGTCGGCGCAGTCCTCGACGCGCCGGGCGAACACCGGCGCGGAGTCGAGCAGCTCCTCGGCCATACCGGGCCAGACCGCGCCCTGGCCGGGGAAGACGAACGCCGGGCGGGCCACGGCCGCAGCCGTTCCCCGCACCACGTGCGGACTCGGCCGCCCCTGAGCGAGCAGGCGCAACGACGCTGCGAGTTCGTCGCCGCCCAGCAGCACAGCCCGGTGCGCGTGCGGCGGTCGGGCCGCCAGCGTGCGGCTCACGTCCACGGGGTCGGCACCGCTGTTCTCGACGAGGTCGTGCACCCGCCCGGCGAGGTCGCGCAGCGACTGTTCGCTCGGCGCGCCGAGGATCCAGGGAATGGTCACCGGCGCCTCACCACCCGGTCACACGGGGTGCTTGCCATGACGCTCTCCGGGGTGTTCCCGACGTGCGGGATCGGACAGGGTTTCATCGCCTAGGCCTTCCGGGAGAACTTCTTGTAGCCGACATCGGCGATCAAAATCTGCTGCAACTGGGAGGTCCCCTCGATGATCTCGAGGATCTTCGCCTCCCGGAACAGGCGTTCCGCCGGGTATCCCGACCAGCACCCGTTCCCGCCCAACACCTGGACCGCGTCCGACGTCGCGCGTTGGGCGATCGTCGACGAGAAGTACTTCGCGATGATCGTCTCCGTGGTCGCGTCGGCGTGGCGCTGCGCGAGCGACCGGCCCGCGCTGCGACACAGCTCCCGGGCCGCAGCGACGTTGGTGACCGTGTCGGCGACCATCTTCTGCACCAACTGCTGCGTGCCGATCTTGACCCCGAACTGCTCACGTCGCGTCGCGTAGGAGCACATCTCCTCCAACGCCGCCTGCGCCAGCGCGACGCCGGCCCACGCGATGCTGTACCGGCCGTGCAGCAGGGCCGTGTTCACCACGAAGCCGAAGCCCGCGCCGATACCCGCGATGAGATTCTCCGCCGGCACCTCGACGTCGTCCAGCTCGACCTCCGCGATGTGGGTCGCGCGGTTGCCCAGAAAGCCGGACATGGGCCAGGTCCGCACGCCGGGCATGTCGCGCTCCACTATGAACGCGCTCGGGACGCCGTTGTCGGAAGCCAGCACCAGGAACAGGTCGGCGATATCGGCGAAGGAAATCCACTTCTTACGACCGTTGAGGACGAACGAGTCGCCTTTCCGGATGTAGGACGTGGCGACCGAGGCCGCGTCCGACCCCGCGCCTTCCTCGGACAGCGCGAAACAGCCGATTTTCTCGCCGCGGGCAAGGGCGGCGAGGTATTTGCCCTTGAGCCGTTTCGACGCCAGATCCAGCAGCGTCCCGGCCACGATGGAGGTGTGGACGGTCAGCAACGCCCGGGTGGACGCGCAGGCCTTGCCGATCGCCTCGGTGACGTCGCCGTACTCCAGCGGATCGAGGCCGAGTCCACCCCACGCCGTCGGGATCGACGCGCCGAGAAAACCCTGCTCCGCCATCTTCTTGATGACATCCTGCGGCAGGAACTCGTCACGGTCGAACTCCGCGGCCCGCGGAGCCAACTCGGTCTCGGCGAACAATCTCGCTCGCGCGATGACGTCGGACCGGTCCGTGTCACTCACCAGCCGAAGCCTTCAGTTCACCGACCATGTCCGCGAGACGGCGGACCGAACTGAAGTTGCGCAGGATGATGTAGTCGTCCGGGACCTCGATGTCGAATGTGGACTCCACGTAGTGCAGGAGTTGCATGGCGAACAACGACGTGAAGTAACCACGCTCGAAGATGTTCTCCTCGTCGTCCAACTCGACGTCCTGGAACGCGGTCATGTTTTCCCGCAGGTATCCCCGGATCTTCGTCGCAGCATCCGCCACCATCACGTCTGCCATGTTCGCCACCATCTCGTCACGCATCGATCTTGACCTCAATGTATCCGGGGTATTCCTGGCGGACTGCTAGATCGTTCTCGTACAGGTAGTCGTTGCCCTCGCGCCACACCACACGGAAGTTCGCCAACTGGTAGGTCACCAACATCTGGCGGTTCCGGTCGGTACGGCGGAAGCGGGCGAAGAAGCGCTTGCCGTTCTCGGCGGCCCGGTGCAACAAGAAGGACAGCAGGACCGTGCCCACGCCCTTGGACACCGTCCGACACGACATCAGCAGGAGGTTGACCGTCCAGCGGTCGTCCTGCTTCTCCACCAACGCCACGCCGATCTTGCCGTACGAGCCGTAGCGGTCGGTCAGCTCACACACCCAGAGGTCGTGGTCGGGACTGTCCATAAGCTCTTCGAGCTGCTGGTACGAGTACTGGATGCCAGTGGAGTTGAGCTGGTTGGTGCGCTCGGTCAGCTCGGCGAGCCGCAGCAGGTCGCCGTCCTTCGCCCGGGAGATCGTGAAGATCATGTCGAGCCCGCTGAGGAACTCGTCCGAGGCGCCCTGGTAGGCGAGCTCCGCCTCGCTGCGTGCTTGATCCTCCAGGTACATCTGCCGGCGTCGGGCGGCGTCCTCGGTCACCACCGTGGGCGACAGGCGCGGCATCGAGAGCATCGTGCCCAGTTCCGCCGAGTCGACCGTCTCGACGTCCGGGTGGACGAAGGCGACCTCGTCGCGCTCGAACGGCTGGTCGTCCACGAACATGATCGTGTCGATGCCGATGTTCAGCTTCTCCCGGATCGCCGCGACGGAACTGGACTTGCTGTTCCAGTTGATCTGCGGGTAGAGGAAGTACTTGGCGAGGCCGAACTCTTCGAGCTTGCGCACCGCGTCATCGTGGTTGTTCTTGCTGGCCACCGACTGGAGGACGCCGCGGGCATCCAAGGTCTTGATCACGTTGACCACGCCGTCGCGGAGGACGAGGTCGGCGCCGGCCGACAGGGTGCCGTGCCACAACGTGTCGTCGAGGTCCCAGACGACGCACTTCACCATCTTCATAGATCGGAGTCCTCCAGGGGATCGCTGCTCGGCGAGGCAGTGCATGACTGCATCAGTGACTCAGGGAGGTGTTTCAGCGGTGTGCGGAAGTTCGGTGGCGCGGGTGGGCTCAGCGGCCCGCGTAGGTGTAGAACCCCTGGCCGCTCTTGCGCCCCAGCAGGCCCGCGGCAACCATCTTCTTCAGCGTCGGGCAGCAGCGGAACTTGCTGTCCTGGAACTCCTCGTAGAGCACGTTCAAAGAGTTGACCACCGTGTCCAGGCCGATGAGGTCGGCGGTCTCCAGTGGCCCCATCTTGTGCCCGTACCCGAGTTTGAAGATGGCGTCGACCTGCTCCGGCTCGGCGACGCCGTCGTGCACCAGGAAGGCTGCCTCGTTCATGAACAGGTGCGACAACCGGTTGGACACGAAGCCGGGCATGTCGTTGACCACGATGGACCGTTTGCCCAGCGACCGGACGAACTCCTCGGCCTGCTTGATCGTGTCGTCGGACGTGTGGTAGCCGCGGACGACCTCCGCGCACTCCAGCAGCGGAACCGGGTTCATGAAGTGGATGCCGACGACGTTCGGGGGTCGTGGGGTGCAGGCGGCGAGCTTGGTGATGGAGATGCAGCTCGTGTTGACCGCGATCCGCACGCTCTCGCCGCAGATGTCACGGAGAGCGAGGTAAAGCTGCTCCTTCGCGGCCAGGTCCTCGACGATGTTCTCGACGATCCAGTCGACCCCGGCGAGTTCGCCGAGGTCGGCGCCGCAGCGGATGCGGCCGAGGATCTCGTCGGTCTTCCACCCGGCTGCGGCCGGGGACATCATCCGGAACTTCCGGACGAGCTTACGGAGATCGCGGGGCGCGGCGGCCAGCACGTCGGGATCATGATCGGACAAGATCACGTCGTAACCGTTGGCCGCGCACGTGATGGCCACATCCTTGCCCATCACACCCGCGCCGACGACCCCTACTGTCGCCATTCTCTAGCCGCCCCGGGTAATGGGGCAAAATGCACGCGTATACACACCGACGTCTTCCCAACATTCGTCTTCGCACACTACGCAACGACGTTGGGCCTAATACCGACCCGGCGCCTCTTACACGATTAACCCGCTGTTCGGTCCCACTTCATAAATAAGTGGAACCCGGCAACCGGCTCTCGCTCACCCACCGCTGCTAGTTGTGTCAGGTTCAGAACTTCGTGCGACGGATAATACACAGGGCCCGGGGGGCCGTAAAGGCGCATCGCTACTACGGATGGTAGTCGCTCAATTGCGGACCGAGGTCGGGCGACATCGTCTACCCCACCTAGTGATCATGCCGGTAACAATTCACACCCGACCGGCCCGGACATATCATCGCCAAAGCCTGCGGACCAACTGCATTACCGGTCAAAACCGGGCAGGAGTCGATATACGTAGATGATCCGCCGAGTTCCAGCGGTGCAACGAATTCTTTCGGTACACAGCGGACGGACCGCAAGCCTGCCGGCCGGCCACCTCGGCGCCCCCGCACGGCACCGACCATGACGCGGCGCCGCAACCATGCCGCACTGTCCAAACCGCTCCCAACTCGGTGAGGTCGGGCGGGACCGAGCGGACGTGAGGATCGCCCTGTCTGCACGTGAGGAGGGGTGAGCAGCCGCCGTGGATCGTCTCCGACGAGTCGTGGGCCGAGGTCGAACCGCTGCGGCCACCCCGTCCGCCTCGCCGGTACCGCTACCCCGGACGTGTCTCGGGCGGTGAACGACGGCTCCCACGCCCGGGCACTCAAGGGGCGGCCCAGTCCAGTCCGAGCCCGGTTCACCGCCGCAAGCCCGGCTCGAAACACCACGTCATCACCGACGCGGGCAGCCCCCCTCGCCACGGCCCGGACCGGCGGCAACCGCCACGACGTCACCCAGCTCATGCCCTGGTCGACAAGATCCCACCGATCAGAGGGACCTGCGGCCGACCCCGGCAACCACCACATCGGATCCACGCCGACCGGGGCTACGGCTACGACTGCTACCGCCGCCAAATTCGCGCCAAGGGCATCACCCCGGTCGTAGCCCGACGCGGAACAGGACACGGCTCCGGACTCGGTGCCCGAAGGTGGGTCGTCGAGCAGACCATCGCTCTACTGCACCGGTTCCGCCGTCTGCGCATCCGCTGGGAGATCCGCGACGACATCCACTAAGCCTTTCTCACCCTCGCCTGCGCCATCATCTGCTGGCGCCGACTCCACCGCTCAAAGAGTTAGGAGTTGTAAATCCAGACGGTCAGAGTAAAGCGCACCGATCACCGCTGCTCGGCGGGCCGATCCCGGGGACAGCCGAGACCTCCTGGGCAAGCAGGAAATTGGCATCATCGGACTCGACGCGTTCCACGCGCAATTATTCTCCGAGCGAGCGCAACACGCGAAGCCGGTATCGAATCCGCGTCACCCCGAACCAACTTGATCACCCATACAGATCTCGAATGGTCAGGTTGTGTCGGGTTCGAGAGTCAGTCCGGTGTGCGCGAGGAAGGCGTCGAATAGGTCGTGGCGGTATTGGATGCTCTTGAGTCGGTTCTGCCGCAGGGCGGCGCAGACGCGGGCGTTCAGGTTGTCCCAGACGCACACGATCGGGCCGTTGAGCTGCTGGTGGGGCGGTATCCAGCAGGGCGATGTAGTCGCGTTTCGCTGAAGCTACGGCACTCGTTCCGGCGACCGCGGTGCACGATCGTCCGGTAGATCAACCGGGACCGCTGCCCAGGCCGGTAACGGGTCAGCCCGGCGATCGAGACGCGACCGGATCCTCTGCCCGACACCGGATCCACCGGGGTATGCCCGCGCCGTCCCAGGTGCGTGCCTTCGGCGGGCAGCGTCTGGCCGGCCTCGTCCCCGAAGGCCAGCCGCGCCTGCCGCTGCGCCGCTACCGTTTTCCCACCGGCCACGTCTCCCGCCGCCAGCTGACCACTGATCACTACCGAAGCCATCCGCCGCCGGCCCTGCTCCAGAGCATCGGCCAGCCGCCGCAGCCGACCCTCATCCAGCCGGCACCGAGACCCACCCGGCCCCTTCGAGGCCAGGGCCTGCTCACCACCAGCCCGCCACCCGTACACCGCGGTCTGCGACCTCCGGCACCGACACATCCTCGGCGAACCACCCGGCAGCCTGATGTCGCACCGACCCACGCTTCGCCCGCCCACGCGGACAACCCACCACCATCGGGACACCTCACCCCATCGAGCTACCCCCACCCAAGGCCATCACCCAGACCACATCGGACGAACCTGGATATTCAAGATCTGTAGCGCCGCTCACCGCTTGGCAGGCCGCCGGCCGTCGGTCACCCGTTCCGCCTTCGCCGGTCCGGCGGCACCGCTGACTGCTTGGCAACAACACCGGGGGGCGGTTACCGTTCCCCCAGCCGGCGCAGGGCTCGGCAGGTACTTGAACCCGACCGGGCAACTGGCGTCACGTGCCGCCGGCGTCAATGACAGACCGAGCCCCGAGGAAGAATCATGGACCGAACGTTCGCTGACGACGTCGGCGATTGGCTGGTCGCCCAGGCCGACTCGCTCATCAAGGTCGGCGGCACCAAACAGCTCATGGGATCGACCTGGTCCGTGCTGCCCGAGGTGTGGCCTCCCGATCCGGCGACCGAGGTGTTCACCTCCGCGCTGCCCCTTGGTCCCGGCACCCGGTTCCTCGAGATCGGGTGCGGAGCGGGCGTGACGAGCGTGGTCGCCGCCATGGGCGGCTGCGAACGCGTCGTCGCGACCGACATCAACCCGGCCGCGGTCGCCAACACCGAACTCAACGCCAAGGCGCACGACGTCGGACACAAGGTCGAGGCGCTGACCAGCGACTTGTTCCACGAACTCGGCCCCGAGGACGTCTTCGACTTGATCGTGTCCAACCCGCCCCTCGTCAGGGCGAGGGAGGACCGCGTCTACGACCGGCCGATCGAGCATTCGGTGTTCGACCCGGGCTACACCCTCCACCAGCGCTTCTTCCAGGAGGTGAAACCGCACCTCGCAGCCGGCGGGCACGTCTTCATGAACACCAGCGACACGATGGGTGATCCGTACTCCATCGTGGCCCTCGCGGTGCGGATGGGCTTCTCCGCGCGCAAACACCACTCGAACCGGATCGAGATCCCGGGGACGCTGATCGGGTGGACCCCTGCCATCGCCGCAGCCGCAGACGAGCGAGGAATGATCCACGTCGAATCCTCGATCTACGAGTTCAAGCTGCTCTGAGTACGAGGAGGAAGAGCCCGCAACCGGAGCCCGTCCGCGGTAGATGCTGGCGGAGCGGTTCGGGCGGGTGGGGCGGGCTGGCGGCCAGGTACACCGGTCCCCGACGGCCTGGTCAGCGCCTCTCTACCGTCGGTGGCGGCGGCGGTTACTGGCCGGCGCCCGGTGACGACTGCTGGCCCAGTAACCAGCGGCGCCAGCCCGCTACGTCCTTGCCGGAGCCCGTCGATCGGATTCGTACATCGCCCAGCAGGGTGTGCGCCCGGATCCGGATCCGCGGTGTTCCCGGCACCGGGGGGATCGGGGCCAGCTGAAGTTCACGGTCGCTGAGCAACCCGAACCCGGCAAGCTCGACATCCACCCCGTCGGGCACCGTTATCTTGATGTCACCCAGGAGGCTCCACGCCTCGATCTCCACGACGGCCTCGGCGCAGACACTCGTACGCAGGTCAAGATGGACATCGCCGAGCACGCTGAACGTCCGCAGCCGGGCAGGCAACCGCCACCGCCCCACCCGCCGCTGGTCGCCAAGGATCGCGACCACGGTCGACACGGTCTGCGTACTACCGACCGGAGGCGGCTCCACCACCACCCCGGCCATCGCCCGCTCCAGATCTTCGATGCGCTCGGCCGCCCACACCGCCCCGACCCGATCGCTGAACTCCTCCAGGGTCAGCCGGCCCTCGCCGACCGCCTCCTGCAGCGCCGTCGCGGCGGCCTCCTGCTCCAGCTCACTCGGTTTCCGTGACAGCTGCTCAGGGCGAGGCTCGATCTCCACCTTGTCGAGCCTACCGGCCCACACCCACCGCTCGTCGAGTGGTTCACGACCGGCCGAGCCGGCAACAACGGTGCTGTGTGGAGGTCGCTCACCTGGTACAGACGCTGTCGGCGCCAGAGACACCAAGGCCAAGGGTCAAGGGCCGATCGGTCACGTCCGCGCTGGTGGTGTAGAAGACGACCATCGCTGGATCCGGTTTGATGTTAGGCGGCGATCGGGGTAGGGTCGGGCTGCTGGGTGCGGCGTGCTCCGGGCCCGGCAGCGGCGACAACTCGGGGCAGGTACTCGGCGACCGTCGGCAGAACGGCAGGGATAGCGGGGTGAGCCTGTAGATCGGTCACCGTGACGCCCAGGTGAGCCAGAAACCTGGCTGGCGAGCGGCAGCGACGTGGTCAGCGTTCATTGCCGGCTCCCGCCAGGTGAGTATGCAGGTCGGCGAGCAGGCGTACGACGTGCTGACGAGATGCACGACGAGCAGATCGTGCGTGACGATAGCGGCGAACATCACGGGTTTTCCGGGCCCGATGCGGCACATCTGCCGGGCATTCGCCGAGAATGGCCAGGTCACCTCGGCTGCCCACCTGGTAGCGGCCGTCGTTGGCCGAGCAGATGACGAGCATGCCGTGGCGCGGCTCAATGTCGAGGCGGAGTACGGGGGCCAGCCCAACGCGCGCAGGAGGTGCTGCGCGCCCACCCGGCCACAGCGAGTCGGGAGAGCCATCCACAGCACCAGGCCGGCGTCGGTGATCGCCGTCGGGCACACTCGTTCCTGAGCCGGGTCAAGTTGTCGAGGTACGCGGTTCGACGTGGGCGGTGGCTCAGGTCAAGCAGCAGGGACTGCCGCGCAGCCCTGCGGACGAGGCGGTTGCCTCGCTGAACCACGCCGTGACCCTGCAGGCGCTCGACGAGGACCGGCTGGGTGAGGAGTTGACGGTCGTCTGGGAGTTGGAGGTCGGTCACACCGTCACGCCCGCTCAGGGTCTGCCGACGCAGGTCAACCCGGACGCCTTCGACGATCCGAACACCCTTGCCGGGTTCGTTGACGCGATGCGTTGGGGTGCGGTGACCTCGGCGGATGACCGGAGCGTGCAGGCGCCGTTCCACAGCGGGGTCGCGGTGGAGGCGTACCAGCTGGAGCCGCTGCGACGGGCACTGTCCTCGCCCCGGACGAACCTGCTGCTCGCTGACGACGTCGGCTTGGGCAAGACCATCGAGGCCGGCTTGGTGGTGCAGGAGCTGCTGCTGCGGCACCGGGCGCGGACCGCGATCGTGGTGTGCCCGCCGAGCCTGGCACTGAAGTGGCAGGATGAGATGCGGGACAAGTTCGGCCTCGACTTCACGATCATCAACAGCGAGATGATGCGCGAGGTACGGCGCCGGTACGGCCTACACGCGAACCCGTTCCAGCTGTACCCGCGGGTGATTGTGAGCATGGCGTGGTTGCCGCAGGTGCGCGCCCAGCGGATGCTGCGTGACATCTATGCGCAGGCGGCGAGCACGAAGACCGCTCGACGGTATGCGTTCGACATCCTGATCGTGGATGAGGCGGTTGCTGTCCGCCACCCGCGACGTGGAGAAGGCCACGGCTTCGAACTACCGGGACGCGCTCCTACCGGTCCGGGCTCGACTCGGCGGGAAGCCGCTCCAGGACGTCAACGAGGCAGACATCGAAGCCTTTATCGACTGGATGCTGACAGAGGGCCGGCGGCGTGGCGGCAAGCCCGGATCGGGACTTGGCGTCCGCTCGGTGCGCCTGACGCTGGGCCGACTCCGGACCGCGCTGAACGTGGCGGTCCGTCGTCAGCTCGTGGTGCGCAACGTCGCCGCGTACGTCACCATCCCCCGAGCAGCAGCGAAGGCCGCTATCGAGGAACGGGCGAAGCGTAAGCCCTGGACCCAGGACGAGGTGAAGACATTCCTCACCGGCATCACCGGCATCACCGGCATCACCGGCGAACGCCTGTACGCCGTCTGCCTGCTGTCACTGATGGGCCTCCGACCGGCCGAAGTGTGCGGGCTGCGCTGGTCCGATGTCGACTTCGACGCAGGCACCATCGCCGCCGGGGACAACACACGAACGCTCGTCGACGGCGAGGTCGAGGAGAAGAAGGCCAAGTCCGCGGCTGGCCAACGCGGCCTACCGATGCCGGCAACCGTGGCGAAGGCGCTGAAGGCGTTCCAGACCCAGCAGAAGAAGGAACGCCTGAAGGCAGGCGACGCCTACATCGGCAGCGGCTACGTCCTGGTCAACGAGATCGGCGAGGGGCAGCGCACCGACTGGCTCCGCCGCCGGGTGTACGGCCTGATGGCCAAGGTCGGGGTCCGCAAGGTCCGACCGTACGACGCCCGACACGCCTGCCTGACCTACCTCGCCGCCGCCGGAGTACCCGACGTCGTTCTCGCGGCCTGGGCCGGCCACGCGGACGGCGGCACCCTCGCCAAGCGGGTCTACGTCCACCCCGACAGCAGCCACCTGAAGGTGGCCGCCGAGCACCTCGAATCCGGGCTGTTCGGGTAGCTCTCACACCCGGATTTCAGCAGTACGCGCGTACGTGATGAATTGTGAGACGAGACAGCAAAAAGCCCTGACCCACCAGAGTGAATCAAGGCTCTGACCTGCTGAAACTCTGTCGGGACGGCCGGATTCGAACCGACGACCCCTTGACCCCCAGTCAAGTGCGCTACCAAGCTGCGCCACGTCCCGTTGCCACCGCCGGACCTTGCCCGCGGCAGCCGGTACAGCTTAGCGCAGCCTCCCCCATCCGTCGCACAGCCCCCACCCCCATACCGCCGCCTCGACGAACAGCCCACCACCCCTAAAGCATCCTAGGAAGATGGGTGGGCAGCAAAGGGCCCGGGTGCGGAGGCAAGCAGCCTCGACACCCGGGCCCGGGTAGAACAGCGATCAGCCGTGTGCCTTGCCCCGGCCGCCGGGGCCGAGCTTCTTGCGGGGGCGTACCGAGATCTCGATGGGGCTGCCCTCGAAGCCGAACTCCTCGCGGAGCTTGCGCTCGACGAAGCGTTGGTAGCCGGCGTCCAGGGGGCCGGTGGTGAACAGCACGAACCGGGGTGGGGCCACGCCCGCCTGGGTGGCGAACAGGATCCTCGGTGCCCGTCCCCCGCGTACGGGGTGCGGGGTGGCCTGGACCAGGGCGGTGAGCCAGGCGTTGAGCTGGGCGGTGGGGATGCGGGTCTCCCAGCTGTCCAGCGCCCGGTGCAGGGCAGCGGCCAGCTTGTCCACGGCCCGACCGGTCATCGCCGACAGGTTCAACCGGATCGCCCACGGGATGCGGCGCAGTTCCCGCTCGATCTCCTTGTCCAGGTAGTACCGGCGGTCGGCGTCGACCAGGTCCCACTTGTTGAAGGCGATGACCAGCGCCCTACCGGCCTCGGTGACCATGGACAGGATCCGCTGGTCCTGTTCGCTGATCGGCTCGCTGGAGTCGAGCAGCACCACCGCCACTTCGGACGCCTCGATGGCCGAGGCGGTACGCAGGCTGGCGTAGTACTCCGTGCCGCTGGCCTTGCCGACCCGCTTGCGCAGCCCGGCGGTGTCCACCAGGTGCCAGGTCTCGCCGCCGATGGTGACCAGGCTGTCCACCGGGTCGACAGTGGTGCCGGCGACGGAGTCGACCACGGCGCGTTCCTCGCCGGAGAAGCGGTTCAGCAGGCTGGACTTGCCGACGTTGGGCCTACCGACCAGGGCCACCCGGCGGGGACCGCGCGGGCGGTTCTCCACGATCTTGGGTGCCTCGGGCAGCGCGGCCATGATGGCGTCGAGCAGGTCACCGGAGCCGCGGCCGTGCAGGGCCGAGACGGGGTGCGGTTCACCGAGGCCTAGGGACCACAGGGAGGTGGCCTCCAGCTCCACGGAGGTGTTGTCGGCCTTGTTGGCGACCAGGATGACCGGTTTGGCGCTGCGCCGCAGCATCCTCACGGCCGCCTCGTCGACGTCCGTGGAGCCCACCGTGGCGTCGACCACGAACACCACCACGTCGGCGGTGGCCACGGCCGTCTCGGCCTGCGCGGCGATGGCCGCGGCCCGGTCCTTGGCGTCCGGTTCCCAGCCGCCGGTGTCGACCACGGTGAAGGTCCGGCCGGACCACTGTGCGTCGTAGGGGATCCGGTCGCGGGTCACCCCGGGGACGTCCTCGACGACCGCCTGGCGGCGGCCGATGATCCGGTTGACCAGTGTGGACTTGCCGACGTTCGGGCGGCCGACCACGGCCACCACCGGCTGCGGGCCGGTCGGCTCCTCGATGTCGAGGTCCGGTTCCCGCAGCTCCACCCAGCCGTCGTCGTTGCTCATGCCACGCCCCGCTCGGCTAGCAGCTCACGCAGTCGGGCCACGACCTCGTCGATGCCCAGTTCGGTGCTGTCCAGCACCACGGCGTCGGGGGCCTGGGCGAGCGGGTCGGCCTTGCGGGTCGAGTCCAACTGGTCGCGGCGGGCCAGGTCGGCGGCGGTGGCGGCGACGTCGGCGGCGTTCTCGGCGCTGCGCCGGGCGGCCCGGGCCGCAGCGGAGGCGGTGAGGTAGACCTTCAGGTCGGCGTCCGGGGCCACCACGGAACCGATGTCGCGGCCCTCGACCACCATCCGGCCGGCCTTGGCGATCATGTCGCGCTGCCGGGCGACCAGCAGGGCCCGCACCGCCGGTACGGCGGCCACCGCGGAGACGGCCGCGGTCACGTCGGCGCCCCGGATCTCGGCCTCGACGTTCACCCCGTCGGCGGTCACGGTGTAGCCGGCCGGGTCGGTGCCGATGCGCAGGTCGACCTCGCCGGCGACCTTGGCCACGGCGTGGGCGTCGTTGAGGTCGACGCCGGAGCGCAGCACCGCCCAGGTGACGGCCCGGTACATCGCGCCGGTGTCCAGGTAGCGGGCGGCCAGGCTGGTCGCGAGCCGTCGTGAGACGGTGGACTTACCCGAACCGGACGGCCCGTCCACAGCGACGACGCAGCGTCCGACCGGTATGTTTTCTCCCACCGTTGTCCTCCTCAGCCCGTACCTCACGATCCGCCGTCAGCGGCGGACGCGAGCGGTTGCCAGCTATGTCCAATGATGCCCGGCGCCGAACCCCACGGCCCGCCGGGCCGTCCGCGAGCCTACCCCCCGCGGTACCCGCGACCGCGCGGTCAGTCACCCACGGCCTTGAACAGGGCGGCGACCTCCGCGTTGGTCAGGCGTCGGGTCCGCCCGCTGCGCAGGTCGCCGAGCCGGATCGGCCCGATGGCGGTACGCACCAGCCGGCTCACCGGGTGCCCCACCTCGGCGAGCAGCCGCCGTACGATGTGTTTGCGCCCTTCGTGCAGGCTCAGCTCCACCTGGGCGGTACGCCCCAGGGAGTCCACCACCCGGAAGCCGTCCACGGTGACCGGCCCGTCTTCCAGTTCGATGCCGGCGGCCAGCCGCTTGCCGAGGTTGCGCGGGATGGGCCCGGAAACCTCGCACAGGTAGGTCTTCTGCACCCCGTAGGAGGGGTGCATCAGCCGGTGCGCGAGGGTGCCGTCGTTGGTGAGCAGCAGCAGGCCCTCGCTGTCCGCGTCGAGCCGCCCGACGTGGTAGACCCGCTGCTCTACCCGGTTGCCGAGGAAGTCGGCCAGGGCGGTGCGGCCCTTCTCGTCGGCCATGGTGGAGACCACTCCGCGCGGCTTGTTCATGGCCAGGTACACCAGCCGGGTGTCGGCCTGGAGCCGTTCGCCGTCGACATGGATGACCGCGGTGGCGGGGTCGACCTTGTCGCCGAGCTGCGCCACCCGCCCGTTGACCGTCACCCGCCGACGGAAGATCAGGTCCTCGCAGGCGCGCCGGGAGCCGACACCGGCGGCGGCGAGCACCTTCTGGAGGCGTTCCGGGCCGGTGTAGACGGGCGCGTCGGGTGAGGGGGTGCGGTTATCGCGATGCATCGGCAAGCTCTTCTACGTCGTCGGGGAGGAACGGGGCCAGCGGGGGCAGGTCGTCGAGGCTGTTGAGGCCGAGTTTCTCCAGGAACATCGTGGTCGTCCGGTACAGGAACGCCCCGCTGTCGGATTCGGTGCCGCACTCTTCGATCAGCCCTCTGGAGACCAGGGTACGGATCACCCCGTCGCAGTTGACACCGCGGATGGCCGAGATGCGGGAGCGGGTGACCGGCTGCTTGTAGGCCACCACCGCCAGGGTCTCCAGGGCGGCCTGGGTGATGCGCACGGACTGCCCGTCGAGGACGAACCGTTCCACGTAGGTGGCGTACTCCGGCCGGGTGTACAACCGCCACCCGCCGGCGGCCCGGCGCAGGTCGAAGCCGTGACCGGCGGCGGTGTAGCCGGCAGCGATCTGGTCGAGCATCGGGCCGATCCGCTCCGGCGGCTGCTCCAGCACCTGGGCCAGGGTCAGCTCGCTCACCGGTTCGTCCACCACCAGCAGGATCGCCTCCAGGGCGCCGCGCAGTTCGGTGTCCTCGAGCACCGGCGCCGGTTCCGGTGCCGGCCGCCCCCGCCCCGACCGCTGCCGACGCACCACTGCGGCACCGGCCGTCCCGCTCGGTGTCTGCTCGGCGGTCGCCCCGTCGGCAGCCGACCCGGCCTCGTCGGCCGCTTCCGTCATCTGCCCCGAGGAACCCGCCGCCGCAGCACCTACGACACCCGCGTCCTCCGGGTCACGGTCGGGGGCGGCGGCCTCGGCGGGTGGGGCGGGGCGCTGCCAGGGTGGGATCCAGGCCGCGGCCTGGTCAGCCAGCGAATCGCCACGTTCCTCGTGGGTCATTCGGCCTGCTCCTCGCTCGTCGCCGTCCCGTCCGGGTCCGGTTCGGCCGGGGCCCCGGCGTACTCGTCGATGGCCAGGGCCGGTCCGCCGTCGGCGGGGCCGGTCCAGCGTACGGTCAACTCCTCCAAGGCCTGTTCCTGCACGAAGGCCACCACCCCCTGCCGGTACAGCTCCAGCAGGGCCAGGAAGCGGGCCACCACCTCCAGGGTGGCCTCGCAGTCGGCGCAGAGCAGGGTGAAGGTGGCCGTACCGGCCCGGCGCAGCCGTTCGGCGATGATCGCGGCGTGTTCCCGGACACTGACCCGGACCATGTGCACGTGGGCGATGGAGACCTCCGGCACCGGCTTCGGGGTCATCGCCCGTACGGCCAGGTCGCGCAGCCGCTGGACCCCGATGTTGAGCACCAGGTCCGGCAGGGCCTCGGCGTAGCGGGGTTCCAGGGTGACCGCGCGGGGGTAGCGGCGTCCCCCGACCTCCTCCAGGGCGGCGATGTGCGCGGCCGCCTCCTTGTACGCCTTGTACTGCAACAGCCGGGCGAAGAGCAGGTCCCGGGCCTCCAGCAGGGCCAGGTCCTCCTCGTTCTCCACCTCGGCGGCCGGCAGCAGCCGGGCGGCCTTCAGGTCCAGCAGGGTGGCGGCGATGAGCAGGAACTCGCTGGCCTCGTCGAGGTCCCAGTCGTCGCCCATGGCCCGGATGTAGGCGATGAACTCGTCCGTGACCTGGTGCAGGGCGACCTCGGTCACATCCAGCTTGTGTTTGCCGATCAGTTGCAGCAGCAGGTCGAACGGGCCGGTGAAGTTGGCCAGCCGTACGGTGAACCTGCCGGAATCGGCCGGGTCGTCGACAGCGGCGTCCGCACCGACCGGGCCGGCGTCCGGCTCGGCCACCCGGGTCGGATCGTCCGCGGTGGCGGGGTCGAGGGGCGGCGCGGTCACGCGACGACCGTAGTCCACGGCCTGGCCACGGGTACGCGGAGCCTACCGCTCCGCCTGCGCGGCGATCACCTCGCGGGCGAGCTGGCGGTAGTTGCGGGCCCCGGAGGAGGCCGGGTCGAGGGTGGTGATCGGGGCCCCGGCGACGGTGGACTCGGGGAACTTCACCGTCTTGGTGATCACCGTCTGGTAGACCTTGTCGCCGAAGGCCTCCACCACCCGTTGCAGCACCTGCCGGCAGTGGGTGGTGCGGCTGTCGTACATGGTGGCGAGGATGCCTTCGAGTTCCAGGTCGAAGTTGAGCCGCTCCCGCACCTTGTCGATGGTGTCCAGCAGCAGGGCCACCCCGCGCAGGCTGAAGAACTCGCACTCCAGGGGGATGAGCACCCCGTGCGCCACCGTCAGCGCGTTGATCGCCAGCAGGCCCAGGGAGGGCTGGCAGTCGATCAGGATGTAGTCGTACTCCTTGCGGACGCTCCTGAGCACCCGGGCCAGGGCCATCTCCCGGGCTACCTCGTTGACCAGCTGGATCTCGGCGGCGGAGAGGTCGATGTTGGCGGGCAGCAGGTGCAGACCGGCCACGTCGGTCTTGATCAGGACGTCCTCGGCGGTGACGTCGTCCTGCATCAGCAGGTTGTAGACCGACAGGTCCAGGTTGTGTGGGTTGACCCCCAGGCCGACCGAGAGGGCGCCCTGCGGGTCGAAGTCGACCAGCAGCACCTTGCGGCCGTACTCGGCCAGGGCGGCGCCCAGGTTGATGGTCGTGGTGGTCTTACCCACCCCGCCCTTCTGGTTGGCCATCGCGATGATCCGGGCCGGGCCGTGCCGGTCGGTCGGCATCGGCTCGGGGATGGGCTTACGCATCGTGTAGGCGGCCGGGTCGGCCGGGCCCAGGTCAGCACCGAGGGCATTCTGCTGTTCGCGGAGCTCCGACGTCCAGGTCTCGGCACGGTCACCGTTGCCAGCCATGTCCTCGTTGCCCCCTCCCGACGACCATCCGGCGTCGGAGCCGCCCGACGTCCTTCGCGGCGCCGCTGCGTACCCCGGTCATCTCGCCGCCAGGGCCCGCGCTGCCGACTGTACGCCACCGGCCAGCAGGGCGTTCGGCACCCGCTCGGCGTGTCGGCCGACGGCACCGGCCAGCAGCGCTCAATTGCGGGCGCGGGGGTGGGCGGTGGCGTAGACCTCACGCAGTCGGTCGACGGTGACCAGAGTGTAGACCTGGGTGGTGGTGACCGAGGCGTGCCCCAGCAACTCCTGCACCACCCGCACGTCCGCGCCGCCGTCGAGCAGGTGGGTGGCGTAGGAGTGACGCAGGGTGTGCGGGGAGACCGCCTGCGGTCCCTCGACCGGCAGGCCGGCCCGCTGGGCGGCCCGGCGCAGGATGGTCCAGGCCCCCTGCCGGGTCAACGGCCCACCCCGGGCGTTGAGGAAGACCGTCGGGGTGCCCCGGCCGGCGGCGGCCAGTCCGGGTCGGGCGCGGACCAGGTAGGCGCCCAGGGCCCGTTGGGCGTACCCGCCGACCGGCACCAGGCGGTCACGGCCGCCCTTGCCGCGCAGCAGCACCACCGCCTCGGTGAGGTCCACATCGTCCACGGCCAGACCCACCGTCTCGGAGATGCGGGCCCCGGTGCCGTACAGGAACTCCAGCAGTGCCCGGTCGCGCAGCGCGAGCGGCGCGGCCTCCCCGGCGGCCTCGACCGGCCCGGCGGCCTCCAGCAGCCGGAGCACCTCCTCCAGCGACAGGGCGCGGGGCAGCCGGCGGGGCGGGGTGGGTGGCCGGACGTCGCGGCTGGGGTCGGCGGTGGTCAGGCCCTCGCGCAGGGCGAAGCGGTGCAGGCCCCGCACGGCGCTGGCGGCCCGGGCTGCGGAGGAGGCGGCCAGGGGCGGGCGCCCGTCCTCGCCGGTGCGCAGCCGGGCCAGGTGGCGTTCGATCTCGCCGGTGGGGACGGCGGCCAGGTCGGTGACTCCGGCGGCGGCCAGGCTGTTCAGGTAGCGGTCCAGGTCACGGCGGTAGGACACCAGGGTGTTCGCGGCCAGGCCACGTTCGACCGTGAGGTGGTCCAGGTAGCCGCGTAGAGCGCGGCGCAGAGCCGGCGCGGGCTGGTGGCCCGTGCCGGCTCCGTCCGCTGCGGCGGTCGGGGTGCGGCCGATCAGGCCAGCACCTCGGCCAGCGGGGTGGTCGGCAGGTCGTGTGCCTCCGCGACCGGGCCGTACACGACCTGTCCGTCGTGGGTGTTCAGGCCCAGCGCCAGCGCCGGATCGCGGCGGGACGCCTCACGCCAGCCGTGGTTGGCCAGCTCCAGCGCGTACGGCAGGGTGACGTTGGTCAGTGCGTACGTGCTGGTGTTCGGTACTGCGCCGGGCATGTTCGCCACGCAGTAGAAGATCGAGTTGTGCACCTTGTAGACCGGGTCGGCGTGCGTGGTGGGCCGGGAGTCCTCGAAGCAGCCGCCCTGGTCGATCGCGATGTCGACGAGCACGCTGCCGGGCTTCATCCGGGAGACCAGTTCGTTGGAGATCAGCTTGGGGGCCTTGGCGCCGGGCACCAGGACCGCGCCGATGACCAGGTCCGCGTCCAGCACGGCCCGCTCGATCTCGTACGCGTTCGACGCCACGGTCTGCAGGTGGCCCCGGTAGATGGCGTCGGCCTGCCGCAGCCGGCCGACGTTCTTGTCCAGCAGCAGCACCTCGGACTGCAGGCCGAGCGCGATGGCGGCGGCGTTCATGCCGGAGACCCCGGCGCCGATGACGACGGTCTTGGCCGCGTAGACGCCGGAGACCCCGCCGGGCAGCACCCCCCGGCCACCCCCGGTACGCATCAGGTAGAAGGCGCCGACCTGCGGGGCGAGTCGACCGGCCACCTCGGACATCGGGGCCAGCAGCGGCAGCGACCGGTCCGGCAGCTCCACGGTCTCGTACGCGATGCCGGTGACCTTGCGGTCGAGCAGGGCCCGGGTGCAGTCGGCGGAGGCGGCCAGGTGCAGGTAGGTGAAGAGCACCTGCCCCTCGCGCATCCGGTGGTACTCCTCGGCGACCGGCTCCTTGACCTTGAGCACCAGTTCCGCGGCGGCCCACACCTCGTCGGCAGTGTCCAGGATCTTCGCGCCGGCGGCGGTGAACTCCTCGTCGGTGATGCTCGACCCGAGTCCGGCGCCGGCCTCGATGAAGACCTGGTGGCCGCTGCGGGTGAACTCGTTGACTCCCGCAGGTGTGATCGCGACGCGGTACTCGTGGTTCTTGACCTCGCGGGGAATACCGACCTTCACGATGCAGTCACCTTTCTCCGCCGGACCGTCGCCTCCGCCTGTGCGGTGTGTGGTGGCGCCTTTGCCGCCACGGTCGACCGATCCCGTCGGCGCAGTTTAAGCGGGTCGGAAAGGCACCGGGGCCTGCACTGTGACACCTGGTGGTCGTGGACGTTGACGAAGTGTCAGGTGTCGGAGGACGCCCCTCGGTGGAGTGGCCCCTCAGCCGTCAGGACAGGATTCTGCTGTGATCTCGCACTTCGGGCAGTCCGGTACGCAGGCTGGCGAAGGGATCACTATTGTGTCGCCTCATGACCTATCCCCCTCCGCCCGGATATCCCCAGGGCGTTTCTGACAAGAGCAAGCTCGTCGCCGGCATCCTGCAGATTCTGCTCGGTGGCTTCGGCGTCGGCCGCTTCTACATGGGCGACACCAAGACGGGTGTCATCCAGCTGATCGTCACCATCGTGACCTGCGGCATCGGCAGCCTTTGGGGCCTCATCGACGGCATCCTGATCCTGGTCAACGGTGGCGTCGACGGGCAGGGACGCCCGCTGCGCGACTGACCCGTGACATCACGCAGGGGCCGGGCGAATCCTCGCCCGGCCCCTGCGTCTCGCGTGGTGCGGCTCAGCGCGGCAACGGGGCGTCCGCCCGGCGCAGCCCCGACCAGCCGCCGTCGCGGGCCCGGGCGGCGGCCAGCAGCCCGGCCACGCAGGAGGCGTTGGTGATCTCCCCGGCCAGCACCATGCCGACCGCCTCGTCCAGGTCGATCCGCACGATCTGCAGGTCGGCCTCCTCCTCATGCCGGTCGTGGCGCTGCTCCACCGGCACCTCGGTGAGGTCGCGGGCCAGGTAGACCCGGACCAGTTCGTTGGTGAACCCGGGCGAGCTGTGCAGGTCGACCAGCACATCGAAGCGACCGGCGACCAGGTCGACCTCCTCGGCCAACTCCCGGGCCGCGGTGAGCGCCGGATCCTCGCCGGCCACATCGGTCAGTCCGGCCGGCAGCTCCCACAGCCGACGCCCTACCGGTTGGCGGTACTGCCGGATCAACACCACCTGACCGGCGTCGTCCACCGCCACCACGGCCACCGCACCGACGTGCCGGACCAGGTCGCGGGTGACGATGTCGCCGCCGGGCATGGTCACCTGCTCGGAGACCACCTCGAAGATGCGACCCGAGTAGCGCACCTCACGCGAGCGCACCTCGTAGTGGTGCTCGACCCCGCTCACGAGGCCGAGGCCGCCGATGCGGCGGTGTCGTTGCGGGTGGCCCGCCGGGCCCCCTCCAGGTCGACCGGAAGCTGATCGGCCTGGGAGTACGCCACCGCGGCCTGCACGAAGGCGGCGAACAGCGGATGGGGCCGGGTCGGGCGGCTCTTCAGCTCCGGGTGCGCCTGGGTGGCCACGAAGAACGGGTGCAGCTCACGGTCCAGTTCGACGAACTCGACCAGCCGGCCGTCCGGCGAGGTGCCGGAGATGTGCAGCCCGGCCTTGGTCAACTGGTCCCGGTAGGCGTTGTTCACCTCGTAGCGGTGCCGGTGCCGTTCGCTGATCTCGGTGCTGCCGTACGCCTCGGCCACGATCGACCCCTCGGCCAGCTTCGCCGGGTACGCCCCCAGCCGCATGGTGCCGCCCAGGTCGCCCTTGCCGGCGACGATGTCCTCCTGGTCGGCCATGGTGGCGATGACCGGGTGCACGGCGTCGGCCTCGAACTCCACCGAGTTGGCGCCCTCCAGTCCGGCCAGGTGCCGGGCCACCTCGATGGTCATGCACTGCAGGCCGAGGCAGAGCCCGAGCAGTGGAATGCCGTTCTCCCGGGCGTACCGGGCGGTGCCGATCTTGCCTTCGATGCCGCGTACCCCGAACCCACCCGGGATGACGATGCCGTCCACCCCGGCCAGGGCCGCTGCCGCGCCGGCGGGGGTGACGCAGTCGTCGCTGGGCACCCAGCGCAGCTGCACCCGGGCCCGGTGACCGAACCCGGCCGCCCGGATCGCCTCGCTGACCGACAGGTACGCGTCCGGCAGGTCGACGTACTTGCCGACCAGGGCGACCGTGATGGTGCGCTGCGGCTGGTGCACCCGCTCCAGCAGGTCGTCCCAGCCGTCCCAGTCCACGTCCCGGAAGGAGAGCCCGAGCCGGCGCACCACGTACGCGTCCAGCCCTTCGCGGTGCAGCACCTTGGGGATGTCGTAGATGCTGGGGGCGTCCGGGGCGGCGATGACCGCCTCGGCGTCGACGTCGCAGTACAGCGACAGCTTGTGCTTGAGCTTGTCCGGGATCTCCCGGTCGGAGCGGCACACGATGGCGTCCGGCTGGATGCCGATGTTGCGCAGCTGCGCCACGGAGTGCTGGGTCGGCTTGGTCTTCAGCTCCCCGGAGGGCGCCAGGTAGGGCACCAGGGAGACGTGCAGGTAGAAGCAGTTGTCCCGGCCCAGGTCGTGGCGGACCTGACGGATCGCCTCCAGGAACGGCAGCGACTCGATGTCGCCGACCGTGCCACCCACCTCGGTGATCACCACGTCCGGGACCCGGCCATCGTCGTCCGGGTCACCCATGGCCAGGATCCGGGACTTGATCTCGTTGGTGATGTGCGGGATCACCTGGACGGTGTCGCCCAGGTACTCGCCGCGCCGCTCCTTGGCGATCACGTCGGAGTAGATCTGGCCGGTGGTGACGTTCGCCTTGCCGGACAGTGCCCGGTCCAGGAACCGCTCGTAGTGGCCGACGTCCAGGTCGGTCTCGGCGCCGTCCTCGGTGACGAAGACCTCACCGTGCTGGAACGGGTTCATGGTGCCGGGGTCGACATTGAGGTAGGGGTCGAGCTTCTGCATCACCACGCGGAGTCCCCGCGCGGTGAGCAGGTTGCCGAGGCTGGAGGCGGTCAGCCCTTTACCCAGGGAGGAGGCGACGCCCCCGGTGACGAAAATGTGCCTGGTCGTCCGTGCTGAAGGGGCCAAGGCCTGCTCCCGTGTCGTCCGTCGCGGTCGTGCAGACCGCCGAGCCGATCAGCGAAGTGATCACGCGATCCACGGGATTCCACGCTAACACCTCCCCGAGTCGGCTCCGGTGCCGCACCCGAGGTAGGCCGCCGCGGTTCACCCGGTCGCGACCTCGGCCGATGACCGTACCGCCCGGCCGCGCTGGCCTCCGGGCTCGTTCGACGGCGCCGCGCCGCCCGTGGTGGCGGCCCCGCCACCCTCGGCTGCCGGGTCCGGAACACCCGCCTGGTCGTCGGCCGGTCCCGCCCCGCCCGGCCCACCCTCGGCTGCCGGTCCTGGGGCTTCCGGGCCCCCGTCGGGGACCGGCTTGCCGGAGGGGGCCGGCTTGCTCGAGGGGCCGGCGTCCTGCGGGCGGTCGGTGGCCGGGCGGGTCCGGTCCGCGGCGTGGTCCAGCACCCGCAACGCGGCCAACGCCGCCATCGGCACCACCACGGCCGCCGCCGACCCCGCCACGTCCAGGCCCACCGCCCCCAGCACCCCGCCGATCACGGCGGCCACCCCGGTGCCGGCCATGGCCGCCCGGATCGCCGGATAGATGCCGAACAGCCGCATCAGCCCGCCCCAGGGCCGCAGTAGGGCGAACCACAGCAGCAGGGCCCCGACCAGGGCCAGCACCGTCAGCGGGCTGTTGACCAGGGTCTGGAAGCTGGCGGCGCTGGAACGTTGCACCGTCAACCCGCCGGTGCCGTCGCCCAGGGCGGCCAGGAACCGGCCCAGGCTCCCCCGCTCACCGGGCGGACGACCCAGGTCCACCACCGCGAACCCGATGGTCACCGCCAGCCCGGCCATGCCCGCCCAGGCCAGCCGGGTCACCGTCAACCAGCCGCCGGCACTGATCGCCGCGGCCACGCTCACCCCGGCGGTCAGGGCGATCGCCCCGATCGAGTCGGCACCCAGATAGGGGCTGCCGACCACCACCACGGCGGCACCACCGACCAGCACCATCACGGTCGGTCGCCACCGGCGGTGCACCTGCTGGGCCAGCCAACCGGCGGTCAGCAGAGCGGCGGCGACGAACACCCCGAGCCCCACCGTGCCGAGCCCGGCGTAGCGGCCCCCCTCCAGCGCGGAGTAGCCGACCACCCCGTTGAGTTGCAGGCGGGCCCCGGTGACCACATCCAGGCCGACCGCCAGGGTGGTCAACCCGGCCACCGCGCCGAGCGGCCCCAGGGTGCTGCGGTAGCCCGGTGCCAGCCGCACCAGCAGGGTCGCGGCGGCCAGCAGGGCGGCCGTCAACCCGGCGAAGGTGGCCGCCGGATAGGTGTTGCGCCACCAGGGCACGGCCTCGGCCAGCAGGGCCGCCGGCATCGCCAGGGCGGCGGCGACCAGCAGCAGCTCCACGACCGCCACCACCCGCGGCGACACCGGTTTCGGACCGTACGGTCCGGCGTGCCGGCGGGCCCGACGCAGCAGCGGCAGCACCGCCACCGCCAAGGCCACCTGGACCCCGGCCAGCAGGGTGAAGAACCCCCCGGCGACCTCCCGTTGCGCGGCGGCCTCCCGGTCGGCGTCGGCCGGTTCGGTGATCGCGGCGGCCAGGTCGTCCGGGCGGCCACCGACGGACTCGGCGGGCCGGCCGAGGAAGGGCCGGTCCGGCATCGGGCGACCCAACGCCGTCAACGCGGTCGGGGCCAGGTCGATCAGTTGCAGGTAGCCCCGACGTGCGGTGGTCGGCGAGGTCAACCAGCCGTTCTCCCAGCCCGGGCCGTCGGCCACGGCCACATGCAGCCGGGAGGGGCGTTCGGTGTCGGCGACCCCGGCCACGATCACCAGGGAGTTCGGTGGCCGGGCGGCCAGCACCCGGGCCAGTTGGGTGTCGGCCTCCCGCGCCGCCGCGGCACGTTCGGCCGGGTCCGCACCGGCGACCGTGCCCAGGTCGACGATGCTCAGGACGCAAGAACTCAGCAGCCCGGCCGGATCCGCCGGCAGGGTCGGCTCGTATCGGTCGACCCGCCCGAAGGGCCGGGCCGCCGCCACCGCCGCCCCCGGGCCGACCGCGACCGAGCAGCGCACCGACTCCGACAGGGCGCCCGGCACGGTGCCCCACGGCAGCCGGTCCTGGTTGTGTACGACGACGCTCTCCTGCTCGGGCAGGTTAGCCCCGATGCGGTCCGGCCGGTCCACCTGCACCTCGGTCGGCGGGCACTCGCCGTCCGGCTGGCCGTTGGTCCATCCGGCGAAGCTGCCCGCCCCCAGGGTCAGCCAGCCGTCCAGGGGGCAGGTGGGCCGGTAGGCCGACCGCACCGACAGGGAGCCGATGGAGCCTTGGCGGGCCAACTGCCACAGGGTCGGGGTGCGTTCGGCGTCGACGTCGTCCCACCGCAACCCGGCCACCCCGACCAGCACCACGAAGTCGGCGCCGGGTCGTGCCGGCGGGGTGGTCGGCCGGGCGGCCAGGGCGACGATGCCCATCACCACGACGACCAGGGTCAGCAGGATCGGAGCGGCTCGGCGCACCATCATCGGCGTCCCGTCGACGAGGCGTCGGCATCCGGGCTGGCCAGTTCGGCGTAGAGGGTCACCAGTTGGGCCACCGTGTCCGACTCGGTGGGCCAGGTGGCCGCCTGGGCCGCCCCGCGCCGCCCCAGCTCGGTGCGGCGCCGGTCGTCGTCGAGCAGGTCACGGACCGCGGCGTCGACCGCGTCGACGTCACCCGGCGGCACCAGCACGGCGGCGTCGCCGACCAGCTCCGGCAGGCCACCCACCGCGGTGGCCACCAGCGGCACCCCGGCCCGCAGCGCCTCCTGGGCGAACAACTGCCGGGCCTCCCAGTCGCTGGTCACCACGGCCAGGTCCGCCGCGGCCAGCAGGTCCGCCACATCGGTACGGTGCCCGAGCAGGGTGATCGGGGCCCGGACGGCACTGATCCGGGCGGCCAGCGGCAGGTACGCCGGTCCACTACCGGCGATCACCACGGCCGGAGGTGGGGTCCGGGTCCGCCACCGGGCGGCGGCGTCGATCAGCACGTCGTAGCGCTTCTGAGGATGCAACCGGCCGACCGAGAGGATCAACGGCTGGTCGGCGGCGACCGCGAACTCGGCCCGTACGGCGGTCCGCCCGCGGCGCGGGGCGGACAGCACCGGCGCGGCCACCGGGGCCAGCCGGGCGTCCCGGGCCCCGAGCGCCACCGCCCGCTCGACCAGATCGGCGGAGGCCCCCAGCACCACCCGGGCTCCCCGGGCGACGATCCGCTCGACCAGGCGGGACAGCCCACCCCGCAGCCCACCGGCGAGCACCGCGTTGTGCCAGGTGACCACCAGCGGGGCGGCCGGTCGGGCGAGCACCCCCACCAGGGCGGCGCGTAGTCCGTGCGCGTGCAGGACCCGTACCTGCTCGGCGGCGAGCGCCCGACGCAGCGCCGTCACCGCCCGGGCGTCGCCGGGGGCGGGGCTGGCCGGGATCTCCACCGCCGCGAAGCGGGCCCCGGCGCCGATGAAGTCGAACTGGTCCTGGGTCGCCGCCGGCCCGCAGACCAGCACCGACTGCCCGGCGGCGGTCAACCCACGGGTCAGCGCCCGCACATGTTGACCGACTCCACCGGTACTGGAGGCCAGCAGCAGCACCACGGTGCCCGTCCGCTCAGGCGTAGCCACCGGCTGATCACTCCTTCCCGTCGCCCTGCTCCGGGGGGCTCCCGTCCTTCTGCCTACCCCGTAGGCGGGCCGGCAGCCGTCGGCGCAGCCCGGCCAGCACCGGGCGCAGATCGCGCCGGTCGACCAACCAGACCACGGCGAGGAACACGACGCCGACCAAAACTCCGGACAGCATGCCCTGCCCCAGGGCCACCCACCGCGTCGGGGTGCCGTCCCCCTGCGCCACCAGCCGCAGCAGCCACAGCGCGGCCAGCGCCCCCGCCACGGCGCCCAGCAGCCCGGCTCCGGCGGCCCGGGCGGCACCGGCCAGGGCGGCCGACCCGGCCGCCCGCCGTACCGCGACCAGCAGCAGTCCGCCCAGCAGCAGCATGCCGGCCGAGTTGGCCAACGCCACCGCGAGCACCCGGTCGGCCACCGGCAGCAGCGCCGACAGCGGCAGCAGGACCAGCGGGACGGCCAGCCACCCGGCGGTGATCGCGGCGGTGGCCGAGCGGGTGGCCCCCCGGGCGTACAGGGCCCGGGAGAGCACCGCGAACAGCCCGTACCCGATCAGCCCGGGGGCGTACCCGGCGATGGCCCCGGCGGTGGCCTCGGCGTTGAGGGGGAAGAACCGCCCGATCGGCCCGGCCGCCCCGACCAGGACGGCGGCCCCCAGGAAGCTGAGCAGCAGCACCCCCCGCAGGGTGGCCGACAGGGTGTCCCGGTAGCTCCGCTCGTCGCCCTCGGCGGAAGCCGCCGCGAGGGTGGGGTACGCGGCGGTGGCCAGCGGCACCGCCAGCACCGCCCAGGGCAGCAGGTAGAAGGTCTGGGCGAGGTTGAACACCTGGGGTGCCTCGGTGAGCCCGCCGGCGACCCGCCGCAGGATCACCGCCAGGGCGACCTGTTGGGCGGTGACCGTGACGACTCCGGCCACGGCCAGCCCACCCACCCGGGCCCGGGCGTCGGCGGCGAAGGTGTACCCCGGACGGGGCCGCAGCCGCAGCCGACGGATCGGGATCAGCAGCGACAGGGACAGCACCACCACCCCTAGGGTGGTGCCCCCGGACAGGATCAGTTCCGCGCCCCGACCGGCCTGCGCCACGCTGGCTCCCGGACCGGCCACCCCGACGAAGACCAGGTAGGCGACGATCACCGTCAGGCTGGACAGCAGCGGCGCGATCACCGGCCAGGCGAACCGGCGATGCGCCTGGAGCACCCCGGTGAGCACGATGCCGATGCCGTACAGCGGTAGTTGCGGTGCGAAGACCCGCAGCATCCGGGCCCCGGCGGCGAGTTCCTCCGGCGACCGGTTGTCCCCCAACAGGTTGATCAGCGGGCCGGCGGCCAGCGCCAGCAGCACCGCCAACGGCACCAGCAGGGTCAGGGTCCAGGTCAGCAGGGCACCCGTCGTGGCGGTCACCGCCTGCCGGTCACCGGCCGCTACCGCACCGGCCAGCAGCGGTACGACCAGGCTGGCCAGCGCCCCACCGGCGACGATCTCGAAGATGATGTTGGGTACGGCGTTGGCCAGCACGTACATGGCGCCCAGGTCGCTGTCCTGGACCACCCAGGTGAACACGGCCGTACGCCCGAACCCGGCCAACCGGCTGAGCACGGTGAGTACGGCGATGAGTGCGGCCGCCGAGGCCACCCGGCCGACGCCGGCCAGGGGTGCCGGTCTGGTCACGTCAGTCGGGGCGACGGCCCAGCGCGTCCAGGTCGCGCAGTCCCGGCGTACTCGCGATGACCTTCGTGAAGCTGACCTTCTCGCTGGCGGCGGTGAGCCCGGCGAGCACCGCCAGCAGGGCGGCCCGGCCGACCGGTCCGGTACGCGCGGCCAACGCCACCCCGAGCACGGCACCGAGGGCGTTGGCGCCGCTGTCGCCGAGCATCACGTCCTCGTTCAGGTCGGCGGGGAGCAGCCCGCCGGCGGCACCGAGGGCACCGGCGGCGATCCCGCCCTGCCGACCCCCCGCCAGGGGTGCGCCGAGCAGCAGACCGGACTTCAGGGCCCGCCCGGGCCGCAGGTCCAGCAGGTTGACCAGGTTGGCGGTACCGGCGATCACACCGGCGCCGAGCAGCACGTCGAGGCCGCGGCTCAGCGGGCCCTGCCGCTGTCGTCCCCGGTGCCCGGTCACCCCCTGGTCGGCGGCGAGCAGGGTGGCGGCGCCCAGACCGGCCGCACCCACCCCGACGATCTTGACCAGGCCGGCGGTGACCCGGCCCTGCCGCAGCGCGGCCAGATGCCCCGCGAAGCCCTTGTACGCCTTCTGTTCCGGCCGGGCCCCGACCACGTCGTCGTACAGCCCGACGGCCCCGGCGCCGAGCCCGGCGACCAGGGTGGCCGCCCCGGCCGGCACGCTCGCCGCCCCGCAGGCCGCCGCGCCGCTGGCCCCCACCGCCAGGGCCGGCCCGGCCGCCAGGGTCACCGTACGGCCGCGGAAGTTGGTCCGCTCCAGCCCCGGCCCGGCCGGGGAGGTGCGCACCTGACGCAACACGTACCGGGCGGCAGCCGCCCCGATGCCCGCCACCAGTAGTCCCCTGACGATCGTCACGCCACCGCCTCGCTCCGCACGCTCACACGCCCTCCCCGCCGGTCGACGCACATCGTGGAAATCCGGGCACCGGGTGCACCGGCGTCACTGGGGCAGTCTAGGCACCAGGGATGCGGCGCTGTCGCCGACGCCGTACTGGCCGGCCTTGCTCTCGGTGAGCTGCTGCACCAGGGCCAGGGTGGTGACCAGCTGCCCCTGCACGGTGTTGGCGTTGTCGATGGTCGAGATGCGCTGCGCGAGCACCGCGTCGCCGCGGACGAAGGCCACCAGATTGCCGTTGGCGGATCCGTTGCCGGCCACCACGATGCCCCCGGTCCGGTCGAACTGCTCGGCGATCTTCACCACGGACTCGTCCTTCTTGGCGGAGTCCTTGTCCACGTACGGCAACCCGCTGACCAGGACCACCGCCTCGGCCGCCGCGGTGATCCGGTCGGCGACGCTGAGGTAGTTGGCGTTGCTGTACGCGGCCACCACGGCCCGCCGGTCGGCCTCGGTGACCGGCGCGGCGTCGGCCGGCTGGTCCAGCAGCACGGTGGCCAGCAGGGCGCTGGAGGTCTCCACCCCGTGGCCGTTGCCGGGCAGGTTGGCCGTCGGGGCCCCGGTCGGCCGGGCCGCGGTGACCGCCAACTCCAGCAGGTTGTTGTTGTTCTCCGGGTTGATGAACTTGTCCTGCAGATCGATGCGCCCGGTGATGTCGGCGCCGGCGAGTTGCAGCATCTCCAGCACCCCCTCGGCGTGGTCCCGGCCGGTGGGGGTGGTCAGCAGCAGCACCCGCTTGCCGGTCAGCTTGCCCGGCAGGGTGATCTGCGCCATCTCGGCGGCGAACTCCTCCTCCAGCTCCAGTTCCCGTTCCATGCTCTGGACCGTCTGGCGCATCTGCTGGTTGGCCTTGCTCAGCGCGTCGACGTGCTCCTTGAGGGAGTCGGCCACCGGGCCGTTGAGCGCGGCGGTGCCGACCACCAGGCCGATCGCCAGGGCCAGGAAGACCGCGGTCAGGGACACCACGTGGTAGCGAAAATTGATCACGCTTGCAGCCTCTTGATCGGTCGGGGGCTAGAGGAGCTGGCCGAGCTGGAACACGAAATTGTCCCACCACTCGGAGACCACACCCAGGTACGCCTTACCGACGGTGGAGACGGCCACCGCCGATGCCATGGCGGCGACCGCCGAGAGCACCAGCAGCAGCAGAGAGGAACCGGCGATGCCCTGCCGGTAGAGCCGGCTGACGCCCTTGGCGTCGACCAGCTTGCCGCCGACCTTGAGCCGGGTGAGGAAGGTCGAGGCCATTCCGCCGCGACCCTTGTCGAGGAACTCCACGAGGGTGGCGTGGGTACCCACCGCCACGATCAGCGAGGCGCCCTTCTCGTCGGCCAGCAGCATGGCGAGATCCTCGCTGGTGGCGGCGGCGGGGAAGGTCACCGCCGGCACCCCCAGACCGTTGACCCGGGGCAGTCCGGGCGCCCGGCCGTCCGGGTAGGCGTGCACGATCACCTCGGCGCCGCAGCGCAACACGTCATCGGTGACCGAGTCCATGTCACCGATGATCATGTCGGGGGTGTAGCCCGCCTCGACCAGCGCGTCGGCACCGCCGTCGACACCGATCAGCACCGGCTTGAACTCCCGGATGTACGGGCGCAGCACGTCCAGGTCGGCCTTGTAGTCGTAACCCCGGACCACGATCAGGCAGTGCCGGCCCTGGATCTCGGTGGCGATCTCCGGCACCCCGACCCCGTCGAGCAGCAGGTCACGCTCCTGCTTGAGGTAGTCCATGGTGTTGGCGGCGAAGGCCTCCAACTGCACCGACAGGCCCTCCCGGGCGTCCGTCATCGCCTTGGCCACGCTCTCGGCGTCCTGGAGGATGCCGTGCGCCACCGCCTCCTCACCCAGGAAGACCGTGTTGCCCTCGATCCGCACGGTGTCGCCCTCGCGGATGCGCTCGAAGATGCCCTCACCCAGATCGTCGAGCAACGGGATGCCCGCGGCGACCAACACCTCCGGCCCCAGGTTCGGATACCGACCGGAGACCGAGGGCTTGGCGTTGAGCACCGCACCGACACCGACCGCGACCAACGAGTCGGCCGCGACCCGGTCCAGATCGACATGATCGATGACCGCGATGTCACCGGGGCGCAACCGCCCCACCAGCCGCTTCGTCCGGCGGTCCAGGCGCGCGGTGCCGAGGATCTGTCCCGGTTCCGCGTTCCGGGTCCGTCGCAACGTGGGTAGACGCATCGTGACCATCCTGGCATGTGAGGCAGGCGAATCTGTCGCGACATGCCTGAGCAGGGCCGCCTACCCAGGGAAGCACATACCGGCGAAGGCCGGTGTGCCTCCGCTCACAATGATGGTCTCACGACCGCCGTTCCCGGGCCGCCACGGCCAGCAACTCCTCCGCGTGAGCGATACCCAGATCGGAATCCGGCAAACCCGCCAGCATCCGGGCCAGCTCCCGGGCCCGCTCGGTGTCCTCCACCACCCGCACCCCACTGGTGGTCACCGCACCCCCGGTGTCCTTGGCCACCACCAGATGCCGGTCGGCGAACGCGGCCACCTGCGGCAGGTGGGTCACCACGAGCACCTGGTGACTACGGGCCAGCCGGGCCAGCCGCCGACCGATCTCCACCGCCGCCTGACCGCCGACGCCCGCGTCGACCTCGTCGAAGACCAGGGTGGGCGGGCCACCGGAACCGGCGAAGACCACCTCTATGGCGAGCATCACCCGGGACAGCTCACCCCCGGAGGCGCCCCGCTGCAACGGCAACGACGGCGCACCCGGATGGGCCAGCAACCGCAACTCGACCTCGTCGCCGCCGTCCGGCCCGACCCCCACCTCCACCCCGTTGACCGGCAAGGTGGGCTCGGCCCGACCCGCCGGCCGGGGCAGCACGGCCACCTCCACCCGGGCGTGCGGCATGGCCAGCCCGGCCAACTCGACCGTGACCTGCTCGGCGAAGCGCAGCGCCGCCTCCTGTCGGGACGCCGACAGCCGCCCGGCCAACTCGGCCACCTCACCGGCCAACCGGGAGGCCTCCCGGTCCAACTCGTCGAGCAGCTCGTCCGAGGTGTCCAACTCGGACAACCGGGTACGGGCCCGCTGCGCCCAGGCGATCACCCCGTCGATGTCGTCGGCGTACTTGCGGGTCAACGCCCGCAACGCCGCCCGCCGCTCGTAGATCGCCTGCAGCCGGGCCGGATCGGCGTCCAGGCCGGCGAGGTAGGTCGACAGCTCCACGGAGACGTCGGCGACCAGGGTGGCCGCCTCCTCCAACCGGGCCGCCAGCTCACCGAGGGCCGGATCCGTGCCGGCCTGCCCCTCCAAAGTCCGGCGGGCGGTGCCCAGCAGGGTCGAGGCGTCCGGGGTGTCGTCCGTGGCCTCCAGACCACCGGCGACGCACAGGTGGGCCAGTTGCGCCGCGGCGCGCAGCCCCTCGGCATGTTCCAGCCGCTGCACCTCGGCCTTCAGTTCGTCGTCCTCCCCCGGCTGCGGATCCACCCGGGTGATCTCGTCGAGGCCCAGCCGCAGCAGATCCGACTCCTGGTGACGCTCCCGGGCGTTGCGCCGGCGGTCGGCCAGATCCTCGACCACCCGCCGCCACTGCGCGTACGCCTCCCGGGTCGCCTCCAGCAGCTTCTCGTGCTCCGCCCCGGCGAACCGGTCCAACGCGGCCCGCTGCTCGGCCGGCCGCAACAACCGCAGCTGGTCGGACTGGCCGTGCACGGCCACCACCTGCTCGCCGACCTCACCGAGCATCGACACCGGCATGGCCCGCCCGCCCAGGTGGGCCCGCGACCGACCCTCGACCGTGACCGTACGACTCAACAGCAGGGAGCCGTCCTCGTCCGGCTCGCCACCGGCGTCGCTGATCCGCGCGTGCACCGTCTCGGCGTACCGGCCGGTCAGCCGCAGCCGCCCCTCCACGACCGCCCGACCCGGCTGGGCGCGCACCCGACCCGCGTCGGCCCGCCCGCCGAAGAGCAGACCCAGGCCGGTCACCACCATGGTCTTGCCCGCACCGGTCTCCCCGGTGATGACGTTCATGCCGCCGGTCAAGGGCAGCGTGGTGTCCTCGATGACGCCCAGTCCGGTGATGCGCAGCTCTTCCAGCACAGCAACCGACAGTAGACGCGGTGCCCGACAGTTGACCAGCCGACGCGGGCCACGGCGCGTCCCGATCGGCGCAGTCGGACGGATTCTGTCCGGTCGATCAGCGACGGGAACCGCGCCAGCCCTGCACCGGCAGGTCGAACTTGGCCACCAGCCGATCCGTGAACGGTCGATCCCGCAGCCGCACCACCCGCACCGGCAGCGCCCCCCGCCGCACCGTGATCCGCGCCCCCGGCGGCAGGTCGTACACCCGCCGACCGTCGCAGGAGAGCACCGCCAGGGTGGTGTACGGGTCAACCGTGATCGAGATGGTCGAGGTGGGCGCGGTCACCAGCGGGCGGCTGAACAGGGCATGGGCGCTGATCGGCACCAGCAGCAGGGCCTCCACCTCCGGCCACACCACCGGCCCACCCCCGGAGAAGGCGTACGCGGTAGAGCCGGTGGGGGTAGCGCAGATCACTCCGTCGCAGCCGTACCGGGACAGTGGTCGAGCGTCCACATCGACCATCAGCTCCAGCATCTGGGCCCGTTCGCCCTTCTCGACGCTGATCTCGTTGAGCGCCCAGGACTCGATGGTCGGCCCGCCGTCGAAGGTCGCGGTGACATCGAGGGTCAGCCGCTCGTCGACCGTGTAGCTGCGGGAGACCACATCGCTGACCGCACTGTCCAGGTCATCGATCTCCGCCTCGGCCAGGAACCCCACCTTGCCCAGGTTGATGCCGAGCAGCGGGGCCTTCGCCGGACGGGCCAGCTCCGCCGCCCGCAGGAAGGTCCCGTCCCCACCGAGGGCGAACACGATCTCCGCACCCTCGGCGGCCAGCGGACCACTCACCGGGATGACCCCGGGCAGGTCCAGGTCCTCGGCCTCCTCGGCGACCACCCGCACCTGGAAACCGGCCGCGATCAGGTCACAGGCCACCGCCCGGGCGTGCTCCGTACTGCGCCGACGGCCGGTGTGGGTGACCAGCAGAGCGGTCCGGGTCACCGGCTCCACCCTCCGGTCGCCACGCCGATCCACCGGCCGGCGTACGGCCGGCACCTGCCCGCCGTCAGCCGCCCACTGCTCGCGCTCACCCTGCGACCTCCTCCGTCGCCGCGCCCGGCACCTCCCCGGACATCGTCGGACCCTGCGGCCCAGCAGCGACCACCGCACGGACCCGGTCCGGATCGGCCGGCGGCGCGCCCCGGCGTAACCATACGAAGAACTCGACATTGCCGCTCGGCCCCGGCAGCGGGCTGGCCGCCACGTCCACCAGACCCAACTGGTGCCCCAGGGCCGCCGCCGCTACATCGAGCACCGCCTCGGCCCGAAGCTCCGGATCGCGCACCACCCCGCCCGCGCCCACCCGCTCCTTGCCCACCTCGAACTGCGGCTTGACCATGAGCACCAGGTCCCCCTCGGTGCAGCCGGCCAGCGCCGGCAGGACCAGCCGCAGCGAGATGAAGGACAGGTCGGCCACGGTCAACTCGACCGGCCCACCGATCACCTCCGGGGTGAGGGTCCGCACGTTGGTGCGTTCGAAGACCCGCACCCGCTCGTCGGTGCGCAACGACCAGGCCAACTGCCCGTAGCCGACGTCCACCGCGACCACCTCGGCCGCACCGGCACGCAGCAGCACATCGGTGAACCCCCCGGTGGAGGCACCGGCGTCCAGGCAGCGTCGACCGGCCACGGTCAACCCGGCAGGGGTGAACGCGGCCAGCGCCCCGGCCAACTTGTGCCCGCCCCGGGAGACGTACTCCGAGGTGGGATCGTCGCCGGTGACCAGCAACGGATCGGCCGGATCGACCATCGCGGCGGCCTTACGGGCCGGCACCCCCCGCAACTGCACCCGGCCGGCCTCCACCAGAGCGGCCGCCTGTTCCCGGGAACGGGCCAGGCCACGGCGGACGAGTTCGGCGTCCAACCGGTTTCTGCGTGCCATGAACGAGCGGCCTCCTCAGGCCTGATCGATGGTGGCCAGGGTTTCCCGCAACGTCTGGTACGCGGCCTCGTACTGGGCGATCTGGTCGGCCGGGGCCAGCGCCTCGGCGTTGGCCAGCGCCTGCACCGCGGCCCGTACCGCCGGATGCTCCCCCTCGTCGGTCTCCTCCGCCGCCCAGCGACGCGGCGGCGGACCCGGACGCGGGCCCGGCAGGGGTCCGCTCACGCCGGGCCGTCCGGACGTGCCGAGGCGGCCCCACCGCCGGCGGCCTTCTTCGCCACGGTCTTCTTCGCGACTGCCTTCTTGGCCACGACCTTCTTGGCCGGCCGCTGAGCCACCGCCTTGCCGGGGGCCACCTCCTCGGAGGTGCTCCTCGCCGGCTTGGCGACGGCCTTCTTGGCCACCGTCTTCTTGGCGACAGCCTTACCGGGCGGGGCGGCCGCGGCGGTAGCGGGCGTGCCCACCGACGATCCGTCGGCGGAGGTTCCCGGCCCTCCGACCGAGGCCCCTCCCCCGGCCGAAGCTGCCCCGGCCGCAGACCCGGCCGTCCGCAGCTGCCGTTCCAGCTCGAGGACCCGGCGTTCCAACTCGGCCACCTCGTCGGCGCTGGCCAGTCCCACCGCACCGAGCGCCCGCTCGACCTCGAACCGCACCAGCTTGGTCAGCGCCTCCCGGTTCGCCGCGCCGGTCGAACGTAGTTCGTCGGCCAGCGCCTGGAGCTGGGCGGCGGTCGCACCGGTCGAGCCCATCGCCCGACGCACCGCGTCCTGCGCCTTCTTCCGAGGCGCCTCCGTCAAGCCCATGGCCAGTTCGAGGTAGGTGCGCCACGCGTCCTGCATGCCTGACTCCTTTTCACCCGGCGGGTCTTCAGGTGTCACGCTACCGGGCCACCGGGTACGTCCCGTGCGGTACGGTGCCCCGGGAACGACGTGGTGTGCGAGGAGGCGATGGTGGCCACGGTGGACGAGTGCCGGCAGGCGTTGCAGGATCTGGCCGCCCGACTGGAACGCAACGCACAGACCGTCCGGGATCGGGTCGACCTGGATCGCACCCTGGCCTGCCGGATCACCGACCTGGAGACCGCCTTCCACGGCCGGATCAGCGACGGCCGACTGGTCGACCTCGCCGACGGCGACAACCCCCAGGCCAAAATCGCCATGAGTACGACCAGTGACGACCTGGTCGCCCTGGTCCGCGGCGAACTCGACGTCACCCGCGCGGTCGCCAACCGCCGGGTGTCGATCAAGGCGAACCCCTTCGACCTGATGAAGCTGCGCAAGCTGCTCTGAGCACCGCGTCAGGCGGTCAGGCCGAGCGCGTGCAGCGCCTGCGCGGCCTCCGGGGACGCCGATCGGGGTGACCCGGTCGGCTCATGCTCCCAGGCCACCGCGCAGAGCGCCGCCAGAGCGTCCAGAGGACGGCCCGCGCCGCCCAGTTCCCAGCCCTCGGCCCCCAGGCTGACCTGCCAGCCGTCGTGCTCACCGGCCGGCGCCGGTACCCGTACCACCGCCGTCGGATCGAAGAGCCCGGCCAGGTCCCAGGCGACATGGGTGGGCCGCCGATGCACCGGCGCGGCGAGCAACTCGGGCACGTCACTGACACCGGTCAGGACCAGCAGACTGTCCAGGCCGGCCCGGTTGGCGCCCTCGATGTCGGTGTCCAACCGGTCACCGACGACGATCGTCCGACCTGCACCGGCACGCCGTGCCGCCGTGGCGAACAACTCCGGCGCGGGCTTGCCCACCACCTCGTCCGGTTCCCGGCCGAGCGCCGTGGCCAGCGCGGCCACCAACGCACCGTTGCCCGGCAGCGGTCCCCGCCCGCTGGGCAGGGTCCGGTCGGTGTTGGTCGCGATCCAGGTAGCACCCTGTCGTACGGCCACCGCCGCTTCGGCCAGGTCAGCCCAGCCGACCTGCGGGCCGTAGCCCTGGAGCACGGCCACCGGCGAGTCCTCGGCCCGCGACACCGGCCGCAACCCGACCGCGGTGACCTCCGCGCGCAGCGCCTCCGCGCCGACCACCAGCACCGCAGCCCCGGCGGGCAGCCGCTCACCCAACAGTTGGGCGGCGGCCGCCGCGCTGGTCAGCACCTCGTCCGGCCTAGCCGGCACGCCCATCCCGGTGAGCAGGTCGGCCACGTCGGCCGCGCGCCGCGAGGCGTTGTTCGTCGCGTACGCCACCGCCCGGCCCTCACCGTGCAGTCGTACGACGGCCTCGACCGCGCCGGGGATCGGCCGGTCGATCAGGTAGATCACCCCGTCCAGGTCGAAGACCACCAGGGTGTACCCGTCGACCAGCCGTTCCCCGCCACCGCTCATCGCCGCTGTGCCTCCGACTCCGCGGAGCCGCCCTCCTCGGGCCGCTCGCCACCGTCGACCGGGCCCGACTCAGCCGCAGGCTGTGCCACCCCGTCGGCGACCCGGCCCTCGTCAGCGCCCTCGCCAGCCGACTCCTCGACCGCGTCGACCGCGACCGTGGCCTCGCCGACCGGGCCGTTCTCGGCCGCGTCGACCTCGCCGGTCACCTCGTCGCCCGCAGTCTCGACGGCACCGTCGCCGGTCACGCCGTCACCTGCAGCCTCGCCGGCCACGTCGTCGTTGTCGTCCGCGACGTCGCCGGCCGCACTGTCGACAGCGGCGTCGTCCCCGGTCGATTCGGCCAACTCGGTGGCGGCCTCGGTGAGGTCGGCATCCGGCTCGGCCGGGACAGCTCCCGGGGCAGCGGGATCGGCGGCCAGTTCCTCGGCCGCCTCGTCCTCGTCGTCACCCTCGATGACCACGCCGTCGAGTTCGAGCAGCCGCTCCGCCGCGTCGGTCTCGGCGTCGGCGTCGACCTCCGCCGCACGGGCGAACCATTCCCGGGCCTCCACCCGCCGTCCGCCGGCCAGCAGAGCGTCGGCGTACGCGTACCGCAGCCGCGCCGTCCACGGCTGCGGGGTGTCGGTGGTCAACTCCGGTACCTGGAGCATGGCCACGGCCGCGTCTCGCTGACCGAGGTCACCTCGGGCACCAGCGGCCACGATCAGCAGTTCGATCGCGACGGCCCGGTCCAGCTTCTCCTGGTCGGCGCCCCGGAACAGGTCGATCGCCCGCTCCGGCCGCCCCAGGGCCCGCTCACAGTCCGCGATGACCGCCAGGTGACTCTGCAGACCACTCATCCGGTGGTACGTCCGCAGCTCCGCGATCGCGGTCTGCCACTCGCCGGCGTGGTACGCGGCCAGTCCGACCGCCTCCCGGACCGCCGAGATCCGCGACGCCAGGCGGCGCGCGGCCAGGGCATGGGCCAGAGCCTGTGCCGGGTCCTCGTCGATCAGCTGCCCGGTCGCCACGAGGTGGCGAGCCACGGTCTCCGCGACCGGCTTGGCGATCGAGAGCAGTTCGGCGCGGACGTCCTTGTCCAGGTCGGTCGCGAGGATCTCCTCGGGCAGCTCCGGAGCGGCCGTACCCTCGGTCGACTCCGCCCCGTCCCGCCCGGCATACGACCTCTCGTCACGCCCGCGGTCGTCGCGGAAGCCGCCCTCACGGCGGTCCCCACCGTCACGGAACCCGCCGGAACGCTCGCCACTGTCACGACGGAACCCGCCCTCACGACGGTCCCCGCCCTCGCGGAACCCGCCGGAACGCTCGCCACTGTCACGACGGAAGCCACCTTCACGACGCTCGCCACCATCGCGGAATCCACCGGGACGGTCACCGCCCTCACGACGGTCTCCACCACGGAACCCACCGGGACGGTCACCGCTGTCACGGCGGAAGCCACCCTCACGGCGGTCCCCACCACGGAAACCGCCCTCACGACGCTCGCCACCGTCACGGAACCCGCCGGGACGGTCACCGCTGTCACGGCGGAAGCCACCCTCACGGCGGTCCCCACCACGGAAACCGCCCTCACGACGCTCGCCACCATCGCGGAATCCACCGGGACGGTCACCGCCCTCACGACGGTCTCCACCACGGAAACCGCCGGAACGCTCGCCACTGTCGCGCCGGAAGCCACCCTCACGGCGGTCCCCACCACGGAAACCGCCCTCGCGACGCTCGCCACCGTCACGGAACCCACCGGGACGGTCCCCGCTGTCACGCCGGAAGCCACCCTCACGACGATCGCCACCATCGCGGAACCCGCCGGAACGCTCGCCGCCCTCACGACGGTCTCCACCACGGAACCCGCCGGAACGCTCGCCACTGTCGCGCCGGAAGCCGCCCTCACGACGATCGCCGCCGTCACGGAACCCGCCGGGACGGTCACCGCTGTCGCGCCGGAAGCCACCTTCGCGGCGATCCCCGCCTCGGAAACCGCCGGGACGGTCGCCGCCCTCGCGGCGATCCCCGCCGCCGAAGCCGCCCTCGCGACGCTCGCCTCCACGGAAGCCACCAGAACGGTCGCCGCCCTCGCGACGGTCTCCGCCACGGAACCCACCGGGACGGTCACCGCTGTCACGCCGGAAGCCACCTTCACGACGGTCACCGCCGCGGAACCCGCCCTCACGGCGGTCACCGCCAGGGCGGTCACCGCTGTCACGCCGGAAGCCGCCCTCGCGACGGTCCCCGCCGCCGAAGCCGCCCTCACGACGATCCCCGCCGCCGAAGCCACCTTCACGACCACCGCCGCGGAACCCGCCCTCACGGCGGTCACCGCCGGGACGGTCACCGCTGTCACGCCGGAAGCCGCCCTCACGACGATCCCCGCCGCGGAATCCGCCCTCGCGACGCTCGCCGCCGTCACGGAAGCCGCCGGGACGGTCGCTGTTGTCGCGACGGAAGCCACCCCGTCGGTCGTCGCCCTCGCGGGGGGCGCCGCGCTCGGCGCTGTGACCCCGGTCGCGGTAGCCGCCCTCACGGCGGTCGCCGTCGCGGCGGAACCCGCCGGAACGGGGACGGTCAGCCCCGTCACCGCGGTCGTCGCGGTACGACGGGCGGTCGTCCCGGCGGAAGCCGCGGTCACGGCCCTCGGGCCGGCCCTCGTGGCTCCGGGGACGGTCTCCGCCCTGAGCTTCTGAACTCACAGGTACATCCTTCCTAAGTGCGTCATTCCATGACGCAACGCAGTCGAGGGCCGACCCGATTCCGGGCGGCCCTCGACTGTGACGTGTGTCCGGCGGTGTCCTACTCTCCCACACCCTCCCGAGTGCAGTACCATCGGCGCTGGAGGGCTTAGCTTCCGGGTTCGGAATGTAACCGGGCGTTTCCCCTCCGCCATGACCGCCGTAACCTTATCAACATATCAAACAACACCACACCAACAGTGTGTCGGGGTGTTTGTTTGTTTGTCGTGAGTTGCACAGTGGACGCGAGCAGAATCTTTGTGAGCAAGTCCTCGGCCTATTAGTACCGGTCAACTGAACCCGTTACCGGGCTTACATTTCCGGCCTATCAACCCAGTCGTCTAGCTGGGGGCCTTACCCACCCCGAAGGGTGGTGGGATACCTCATCTTGAAGCAGGCTTCCCGCTTAGATGCTTTCAGCGGTTATCCCTTCCGAACGTAGCTAACCAGCCGTGCCCCTGGCGGGACAACTGGCACACCAGAGGTTCGTCCGTCCCGGTCCTCTCGTACTAGGGACAGCCCTTCTCAAGTATCCTACGCGCACGGCGGATAGGGACCGAACTGTCTCACGACGTTCTAAACCCAGCTCGCGTACCGCTTTAATGGGCGAACAGCCCAACCCTTGGGACCTGCTACAGCCCCAGGATGCGACGAGCCGACATCGAGGTGCCAAACCATCCCGTCGATATGGACTCTTGGGGAAGATCAGCCTGTTATCCCCGGGGTACCTTTTATCCGTTGAGCGACACCGCTTCCACTCGCAAGTGCCGGATCACTAGTCCCGACTTTCGTCCCTGCTCGACCCGTCAGTCTCACAGTCAAGCTCCCTTGTGTACTTGCACTCAACACCTGATTGCCAACCAGGCTGAGGGAACCTTTGGGCGCCTCCGTTACCTTTTAGGAGGCAACCGCCCCAGTTAAACTACCCACCAGACACTGTCCCTGAACCGGATAACGGTCCGAAGTTAGATACCCGAATCAACCAGAGTGGTATTTCAAGATTGCCTCCACGCATACTGGCGTATGCGCTTCACCGGCTCCCACCTATCCTACACAAGCTAACTCAGATACCAATGTCAAGCTATAGTAAAGGTCCCGGGGTCTTTCCGTCCTGCCGCGCGTAACGAGCATCTTTACTCGTACTGCAATTTCGCCGGGCCTGTGGTTGAGACAGTGGGGAAGTCGTTACGCCATTCGTGCAGGTCGGAACTTACCCGACAAGGAATTTCGCTACCTTAGGATGGTTATAGTTACCACCGCCGTTTACTGGCGCTTAAGTTCTCCGCTTCGCCCCGAAGAGCTAACAGGTCCCCTTAACGTTCCAGCACCGGGCAGGCGTCAGTCCATATACATCGAATTACTTCTTCGCATGGACCTGTGTTTTTAGTAAACAGTCGCTTCCCCCTGCTCTCTGCGGCCATACAACGCTCCACCCGCGCGGGGCTTCACGTCTCCGGCCCCCCTTCTCCCTAAGTTACGGGGGCAATTTGCCGAGTTCCTTAACCACAGTTCGCCCGATCGCCTCGGTATTCTCTACCTGACCACCTGTGTCGGTTTGGGGTACGGGCCGCTCAGAACTCGCTAGAGGCTTTTCTCGGCAGCATAGGATCACTGACTTCACCTGAATCGGCTCGGCATCACGTCTCAGCCTCATGTGCTGCGGATTTGCCTACAGCACGGCCTACACGCTTACCCCGGCACAACCACCGGCCGGGCTCAGCTACCTTCCTGCGTCACCCCATCGCTTGACTACTACCCGCCAGGTTCCCACGCTCCCCAACATCAGTCCGAAGACATCAGCCGGCTCGGGTGGTTAGCACAACGAGGTTCATCAGGGACGCTCTTTCGCGGGTACGGGAATATCAACCCGTTGTCCATCGACTACGCCTCTCGGCCTCGCCTTAGGTCCCGACTCACCCAGGGCGGATTAACCTGGCCCTGGAACCCTTGGTCATCCGGCGGAAGGGTTTCTCACCCTTCTTTCGCTACTCATGCCTGCATTCTCACTCGTGCCGCGTCCACAACTGGGTCACCCCGCTGCTTCACCCCCGGCACGACGCTCCCCTACCCATCCACACACCTGCACCGACACCCGAAGGCGCCAGCGGGGTTAAAATGTGAATGCCACAGCTTCGGCGGTGTGCTTGAGCCCCGCTACATTGTCGGCGCGGAACCACTTGACCAGTGAGCTATTACGCACTCTTTAAAGGGTGGCTGCTTCTAAGCCAACCTCCTGGTTGTCTATGCGATCCCACATCCTTTTCCACTTAGCACACGCTTAGGGGCCTTAGCTGGTGATCTGGGCTGTTTCCCTCTCGACTACGAAGCTTATCCCCCGCAGTCTCACTGCCGCGCTCTCACTTACCGGCATTCGGAGTTTGGCTGATTTCGGTAAGCTTGTGGGCCCCCTAGACCATCCAGTGCTCTACCTCCGGCAAGAAACACGCGACGCTGCACCTAAATGCATTTCGGGGAGAACCAGCTATCACGGAGTTTGATTGGCCTTTCACCCCTAACCACAGGTCATCCCCCAACTTTTCAACGTTGGTGGGTTCGGCCCTCCACGCGGTCTTACCCACGCTTCAGCCTGCCCATGGCTAGATCACTCCGCTTCGGGTCTAGAACATGCGACTCAAACGCCCTCTTCAGACTCGCTTTCGCTACGGCTCCCCCACACGGGTTAACCTCGCCACATGCCACTAACTCGCAGGCTCATTCTTCAAAAGGCACGCCGTCACCCCTCAAGGCTCCGACGGATTGTAGGCGAACGGTTTCAGGTACTATTTCACTCCCCTCCCGGGGTACTTTTCACCATTCCCTCACGGTACTCGTCCGCTATCGGTCACCAGGAAGTATTTAGGCTTACCAGGTGGT